>CAKPHY010000019.1 GCA_934162285.1 uncultured Bacilli bacterium | reverse complement strand
TAATAACAAAAAACATAAAGAAATCAAATTTTTAAATTCAAAATCTTTATGTTCAACATTATACGTGTTATAATTATCTTGGTGAAGTATATGAAAAAGATATTTTTCTTTATAATCCTTTTTTCTTTATTACCAGTTAAAGCTTTAACTAATAATCAAGCGTCAGATTTAACATTTTTTACAACAAAATTTATAGAAAATGGTAATAAAAAAATCAATCAAAATTCTATATTTAAATACGATTTTGAAAATCGGATAACTGGTTATCATAATCAGCTTAATCAAGAATATTGGTGTTTTGATAATAGTAGTTTTATTAGCTTTATATACTATCAAACTTTGGGTTTAACCTTAACTAAAAAAAGAACTAATGAAATTGATAGTTATAGTGGTCTGATTAAACTAGATTACAATGCTGAACCTTACCAATTAGATGATTTTAAAAAAGATAAATATCGCTTTACTTACATTGTTAAAAATAAAAATATCGATTTAAGTTTATTAAAAAAAGCCGATTTAATTATAATTGATACAAATATAATGCTTTATCTCGGTGATAATAAAGTTGCTTATTTTAGTCAAGAAGGCGCTGTTATTGAAGAAATAACTAGTCAAAAAGGCGATGTTATTAGACTAAAAGATACTGTTATTGATCCTGATAAAGAAGTTAATTTGAAAGTCAATTGGGGACTTGAAACCGAAGATTTTAATATTTTAAAAACTAGTAATGATAAACCAGTTATTATTGTTAAAAAAAGTGATGACTGGGTAACTAAAATGAATTTAACATTTAACATAACTGATCATGATGGAATATATAGTTATACCTTTAATGATGAAGAAATATTATTGAGTGGTAAAGTAAGTAGTATTACTAAAGAGATAACTGAAAATGGCACTTATACAATAAGTGTAAAAGATGTCTTGGGTAATATTAGTAAAGAAGAAGTAACTATAACTACCATTGATACAAATCCTCCAGTAATCGAGGATATTACAGTAACACCATCTAAAGGGTACGCAACCATAACGATAAAAGCCAAAGACTTAGAATCAGGTTTAGATTCAAGTCCTTATTCAATCAACTCTAAAGATTGGTTTGCGAAAACTTCTTATGATGTAAACTATGAAGGTGACGTTAAAGTCTATGTAAAAGACAAAGCCGGAAATATAAGTGTTAAAACTGTTTCAGTTAAAATAAATGATCCCATTGAACCAAAAATAGAAAACATTATTATTGGTCAAGAGGAAGAGAATGGAACAAAAGTTATAATTTCCTTTAATGTAGCTGGTACAAAACAGCTAGCCATTTTTAAAAGCGAAAGCGACTTAGAATGGATTAAAGTTGAAGGAGAATACATAACTTACTTAAAACCTGGTACTTATTCTGTTTGGTTAAAAGATAATAATATGAATGTTGTTGATAAAAAAACAATTACTATTAAATCAAGTAATAATTTATATTTATTATGGATTGTTCCTATTATACTAATAGGAGCTAGTTGCTTTTTGTTTGTTAGTTATAAAAATAATAAAATTTAAGGGAGAAAAAATGGAAAATAATCAGCTTATAAATAGAATTAATAATTTAATAATGACGGAAGATCATTTTGAAGAAAACGATATATCTTTAGATAAATTTATAACGTTTGTAAATTGGATAAATAATCAAAAAAGAAAAAAATTAAAAGAAATATTAAAAAAAATAAATAATAAATTAGGGAAAAATTTCGCCTTTTTTGACTACCGAGCTACTGCTATTTCTTATCAAGATAATATTGAATTAACTTTAGAATATAACGTTGTTAAAGAAAAAGTTATAATTTCTAAAGATTTTAAAATTAATTCTAAAATAAAAAATGCTGATTTACTTTTGAATTTATTATTAGATGAATTTAAAGAATTAATTGCAACTTTTGATAATTATAATCTAGGAAAATTAAAAATAAAATTTTCTTATGATGATCTAAATATTTTAATTAATAAAGAACAAATAGAAGTATCTGCTTATAAATCCCCACATTGGATTACTATGGGATCAGCATTTGTTCTAGTTTATAATTTTATGACAGCAAAATTTGAATATAAAGTTGATCATATAGATTTAGAAACATCACTTAAAAATCAAGAACTTTTACTATTTAAGAAAATAAGTTTTAAAGATGATCTTTTAGATTCTAACATTAAAAAATTATATGCTGAATCACTAATAATAAGTGAACCCCCTAAAGAATCATTGTTAACAAAAATTAAACTGTTTTTGACAAAAAGGATGAAATAACTTTCATTCTTTTTTTTTAGATGTTATAATTAATCTAGGTGAATCATATGGAATATGATAATGCAACCATTATTTTGGGTAAAGAATTATATAACAAATTAGTTTTAAAAAAAGACATTATAGTTACTTCCAATTTAATCACAAAAGAAATTTCTAAACAATTATTAAGTCAATTTGCACTTGATAATGATTTTTATAGTGTTTTAATAGATGCAATTAAATTTAAAAAACCTGTTTCTTTAGTGTTACACCTTAATAATGAATTAATGGCTCAAGAGAGTTATTCTGTTACCACAATAATTGAAGGCTTAAGGTATTTAAGTGAAACTTCATTAAAGAATGATATTGAGCTTAAACATAAAATCAAATATTTGTTAAAAATAAGTGATTTTAATACTTATGTTTCTAAAAGTGGGAAAATAATAAAAGAATATAATATAGATAAAAAAAGTATAAAACTTTCTATTCAAGAAATTGTTGATGGAGCTATAGACTTTTTTACAAATGAAAACAAAATATATGATTTAAAGATCGAAGAGTTTATTTTTATATTGAAATCATTTATAAATGAAGAACAAATATTTAATAATTATATTTGTTCTAATGAATTTGTTAAAATTTGTAATAATTTAATAAATACTTATGATACTGAAGCTATTAATAAATTTCTTGATTCTAAAAAAATAGATGCTAGTTTAAATGAAGAATTAGAATGTGAAATTGAAAAATTAATACCTAAAAATTGTCAAAGACTAGAAAAAATTATCTATATTTATTATTATTTATTTAGTAATTTAAATTATGACATTGAAGCTTCTTTGCTTTCATCATGTGTTAAAAATCATCAAAATTTATCTAGAATTTCTGAGATTAATTTTAATAATAATTATGTTAATGAAAATGAATTTAATTATATTTTTATGCTATTTTTAAAGAAAAATCATGTTAATTTTGATTATACTGATAAATATATTTCTTTTCGTATTAATAAATATTTAATCAAAGTTAAAACAATCGAAGAAATTAAAGATAAAATATTAGATAACATTAGATTATTAAATAAAAATAAAACAACTATTGATCAATTTAAAAAAATATTAAACAAAGTAAATTTAAAAATATATTTTGATCTTTTAAATCAAAGAACTAAAGAATTATCTTTTAATGATTCTTTGGTTACTTATAGAATTAATTCTAGTCATAATAACTTGGAATTTAATCGTAAGTTTAAATTATTTTTACAATCTTTAAAAAACATTAAAGAAGAACAATGGATCGGTTATATAAATAATTTAAAAAAGATTTTTTTTGATAAAAAAGATTTAAATGCTAATATTTCTTTTGCTTTAATGTCTAATAGAAATAATCTTATAATTGTTGCGGTTATTAATAAAACTAATTTAAATTTGTACAATTCTAATTTATATTACGTTTTTGACTTTCCTAAAAAAATGCATGTTTATACATTGACAGAAATAAGAAGAGAAATGTTTAAAAGTAATATTTTTTATATTAAAGGCACTAAAGATTCTTTAATTGGAATAGAAAGAAGCAATGTATGAAAGAACTTAGAGAAAGAAATATAGAGCTAATAAAAAAGTATGAATCTGATGCTATAAAACTTAATCGTCAATATTTAATTGCTAATCTATTAAAAAAAGATGATTGTTTTTTTGAACTGCAAGTAGAAGATGCTTTAAATTTAATAAAAGATTTAGAATATAGTAATGTAGAAGAAATATATTTAAAACTTATTTCTTATGATAATTATGTTAGGAGTTGAAAGAAATGAATTTTTATAATAAAAGTGTTAAGGAAGTAATAAAAGAAGTTAATAGTAATATTAAAGGATTAAATGATGATGAAGTAGAATTGCGTAGTAAAAATGGAAAAAATAAGCTAGTCGAAGTTAAAAAACGTGCTAAAATTTTGAAGTTTTTTGATCAATTTAAAGATATAATGATCATTATTTTGATCATTGCTGCGATTTTTTCATTTTTTAATGCTATTGCTAATAACGAATCATTTGTTGAACCAATTATAATTATTGCAATTGTTATATTAAATGCTTTAATGGGTTTTATTCAAGAAGAAAAAGCTGATCAAGCTGTAGCTGCTTTAAAAGAAATGCAAGTAAGTAGTGTTCGTGTTCGTCGGAATGATAATGTTTTTATTGTCAATAGTGAAGATATTGTTGTTGGGGATATTATTCTTTTGGAAGCGGGTGATAAAGTACCAGCTGATGCTCGTTTAATTGAAACTATTAGTTTAAAAGTAGATGAAAGTTCCTTAACTGGAGAATCGTTACCAGTAATAAAGAATACTAGTGCTTTAGAACGTGAAGTTCCTTTATCTGAAAGAAATAATATGATTTATTCCGGTACTAGTGTTGTATATGGTAAATGTGAAGCTGTAGTAGTAGCTATTGGCATGAATACAGAGTTTGGTTTAATTGCTAAAAGCTTAAATCAAGCGAATGAAGAAACAACCCCTTTACAAAAAAAGATAAATGAAATAAGTAAATATATTTCAATAATTATTTTTGTGGTTATTTTTGTAATGCTTTTAATTGGGATTTTAAAGGGTATGCAAATAGATGATGTAGTAATGCTTGCAATTTCATTAGCGGTGGCAGCCATTCCTGAAGGTTTACCAGCAGTTATAACAGTTATTTTATCACTTGGAATAAGCTCGCTTGCCAGAAAAAAAGCTATTGTAAGACGTTTATCATCAGTAGAAACATTGGGATGTACTGAAGTTATTTGTTCAGATAAGACAGGAACTATAACTGAAAATAAGATGACTATTCGCGAAACTTATTTTAATTTCAATTTATTTGAAGAAAATGGTATGCAAGATAAGACTTTTCTTGAATTGATGACTTTAAATAATGATGTAGTTAAAAACGGCAATGAATATATTGGGGATCCTACGGAGATTGCTATTTATAATTATTGTGAAAAAAGTGTTGATATTCATGAAATTACTTTAGAACATAAAAGAGTGGCAGAATTACCTTTTGATTCTGAACGAAAGATGATGACAACAATAAATGAATATGGTGATATAAATCGAGCAATTACTAAGGGTAGTTTTGATTCTTTAATAAAGTGCTGTAGTCATATTTTAGTTGATCATCAGGTTCGTGAATTAACCGAAGCTGATAAGAAAAAATTATTAAAAGCTGAACATGATGAAGCCGATAAAGCTTATCGTGTGTTAGCTTTTGCTTATAAAGATTTAGAACTTGAATTTACTTTAAATGAAGAGATCGAGAATGATTTAATTTTTGTTGGAATGGTTTCAATGATTGATCCACCACGAAGTGATGTAAAAGAAGCTATTGCTTTATGCAAAAGTGCTCATATTAGACCGATTATGATTACAGGTGATAGTTTAACAACAGCTAGTGCTATTGCTCGTGAAATCGGGATTATTGACTCACCAGAAGAAGCTATAATAGGTCAAGAGCTTGATAATTTAAGTAAGTCAGAACTTCGTAAGGCAGTTTTAAAATATAAAGTGTTTGCACGTGTTAGTCCAATGAATAAGTTGGCAATCGTTAATGCTTTAAAGCAAAATAATAAAATAGTTGCCATGACCGGTGATGGTGTTAATGATGCTCCTGCTTTAAAAGCTGCTAATATTGGGGTTGGAATGGGTATAACTGGAACGGAAGTTTCTAAAAATGTATCTGATATAATTCTTTCTGATGATTCATTTTCAACAATAGTTGTTGCTGTAAAAGAAGGACGAAGAATATTTGATAATATTCGTAATGTTTTAGTTTATTTACTTACTTCTAATATAGCTGAAATTTTAATTGTTTTAATGGGAATTATTTTTGATTTTGAAATATTTTTACCAATTCAACTTTTATATATAAATTTAATTACAGATTCTATTCCAGCTATTGCTTTAGGCTTCGAAGAAGCGGATGAAGATATAATGAAAAGAGAAGTTAGAAAAAAAGATAGTTCATTCTTTACCCCGTTTCTATTATCAAAAATCATAATTAGTTCTGTTTTCAAAACAATTGTTGTTTTAATGGTATTTAACTTAGGTTTAGCTTATAGCTTAAATATTGCCAGAACAATGGCCTTTTTAAGCCTTGTTGTTTTAGAAATTCTTTATGCTTATTCTTGCCGTAATATTAAAAAAACTATATTTAATAAAAATATTTTGAGTAATAAATTTATGAATTATAGTATTATTGCTTTATTGGTTTTCCAAATTCTCGTTTTTATTACTCCAATTAGACATATATTTGATTTAGAACATCTAGCATTAGGTCAAGTATTAATTGCTGTAGGTACCCCAATAATTGTTCTAATAATTGATGAAATTTTCAAAAAAATAACACCTAAAATTTTTAAAGATTGAAAAGCAGTAAAATGCTTTTTTTCTTGCATTATAATTAATAATGTGTTAATATACAAAGGAAAAAGAAGGTATTATATGCACTGGAGTATATTAGAAATAAAGATTATGCAAGAACGATTATTTTGGGAACTTGCCAAAGCAACTGATGAAACCAAAAGATGGGAAATAAAAGAAGATTTAGAATCTTTAAAGACAATGTTATCTCAATTAAAAAGGAAAAAAGATCGCTTTTTTCCAGTTGCTCCTATTGCTAATTATCAGAGAATTGAAGAAAATAAAAAATTTGTAAAGTTATATACACCATTACTTATAAATCCATTATATTTTATTGAAAAATTTGATTACTTATCGAAATATCCTTTAAAAAATACTAAAGTTAATTTTTTGACTCAAAAAAAATTACTTCAAGCTTTTTTTGAAAGCATTAATCTTGATGATTTCTATTCTAAAATGCTTGAAAATAACAGAATAGAAGTAGCCAGAAAGAAATATTTTATAACTGATGCTATAGGATTAACTATCCCAATTTTATCTTCAGAATTGCCTTTCATTTTCACGGTATTTGATAAGACAATAAAAACGTCTACTATTATTGCTCATGAACTTGGTCATGCTTATCAAAGTATTAATTGCACTAATTTAGAGCAAGAGCAAATATGTCTAGATAGTGTCACTACTGAAGTGTTTGCTAAATTTCTTGAGTACTTAATGATTGATTTTTTGAAAAAAACAGATTTTCATGATCAAGCTTATTTATTAGAAAAAAGCAAATTAAATTCTTTTATAGCAACATATGAACAATTCAATTATGGTAATTATTATAGTAGTGGTAAAAGATTAATTGCTAATAGCTTAATGTTTTATTTTATTAATGCTTATCGCCATAATCCTACTTTTGATCTTATAAAAGAATATAATCATGCTTTTCTCAAAGGCGAGGATATAAAATATATTAAGTGTATTCCTACATCAATACTTGCTTCTTCTATTTCTGATACTTATGAATCATTTTTAGCAAATTGTCCAAGAAAAAAATAGATTTATTTCTAGTACTATTAACTATGAGAATAGAGAATAAAAATCTATTCTTTTTTGTTATAGAATAAAATGATTTGGTACAAATTTTAAAGATGAAATAAAGTTATTCAATGGTTATATAGTATGGGCGATAGATGGCCGTGATTTTGAAATACCAAATATTGTTAAAACAAAAACACGATAATTTAGAAAGAAAATGACAAAACAAAATTTGAAAAATATTAAGAATTTAGATTTATTCAACAATAAAAACAATGTACAAAATCATTAAAAAAACTAGAATGAAATAAAATTTCGATTCTAGTTTAAAAAAGTTTTTCCTTGAGTTAATAGTATTAAATATAATTCTATTTTTTTTCAATTTTTATTAATTTTGCATGGACAGCAATTTTTTCACTTTTTCCATAACAACTTGATAAAGTTAAAATTCGATCAGTATTATTAACCTTAGTATTAAAATTGTAAATACTGCGTTTAATTAACATTTGAATAAAAGCATCAAATTCCTCATTGGTAAAGTTAGTAACTAAATAATCAGATGTTGTTTTAATGTGATAAATACTAAAAACTTGCCACAAAGTATTTTCAGTTTCAGTTGAAATTTTGATAATAAAGTTTTCTTTGTTTTTTAGCCAGTCATTGTTTAATGTTTGTTTTAAACTTCCAAACATAGTTTTATCATGTCTATTATGACCATAAATAATTGAGTTACGATCACTAAAGTTTTTATTGCGGTAATCCATAAATACCCAACCAGCTTCATTATAGCTTTTATCAAAACTATGATATAGATAATAACTATTATCTTTGGCTTGAACAAAAGGGTAGTTAATGTTTGTGCCTTTTACTTGAATCCAACCTTTGACACCACTATTAATTTCTTTTAAATTTTGAAAATCAACATTAATTAAGTCTTCTTTTATATAATCCCAGTAGGGATCATTTTTTTCAATATCATCGTTTGTAATTATTTCGGTATTAGAAGAATCACTGGTTTCTTCTATATTGACTAATTCATTAATTTCTTCAATCTTTCCTTTTGTTTTTTGATTAGCAATATTCCATTTAATTATGTTTATAATAGAGTAACTAAAAGCTAAAATAGAAGAAATTAAAATAACAATTATTAAAGTATGAATAAATCTTTTTTTCATTTTTTTTCACCAAGGTTATTATACCTTAAAAAATAAAATAAATATATTGTTTTTAACTAATTTAAGTAATATAATCTTATTAGGGAGTTGATAAAATGAAAAGTTTTAAAAATATTATTTGGGGTCTTATTTTAATTGCTATTGGTGTTATATGGGGATTAAATGCTTTGGAAATAACTAAAATTAACATTTTCTTTGATGGTTGGTGGACTTTGTTTATTATAATTCCTTGCTTTGCTAATCTTTTTAAAGATACAGAAAAAACACCAAGTATAGTTGGTATAGTAATTGGTGTTTTATTACTATTAGCAAGTCAAAATGTTTTTAGTTTTGATATGTTATTTAAAATTGCTTTACCACTTATGTTAGTTATGATCGGTTTTTCTTTCTTGTTTAAAGATTTTTTCAATAAAAAATTTAATGAAAGTATTAAAAAACTAGACAATAATTCTAAAGTTTGCTGTGCTACTTTCAGTGGTCAAAAGTTAAATATTACTGATGAATTTAAAGGTATGGATCTAGAAGCGATCTTTGGTGGTATTGATTGTCATTTAGAAAAAGCTAAAATTAATGATGATGTATTAATTAAAGCATCAGCAATCTTTGGTGGTATCGATATTTTTGTACCTGAAGGATACAATGTTAAAGTAGAATCAACATCAATATTTGGTGGCGTTGATAATAAAAAAATGACTTTTGATGAAAAAAATAAAACAATTTATATAAAAGCTGTATGTATATTTGGTGGTGTTGATATCAAATGAGTGCTAGCCAGAAAGTAATAAAATATTCAGCAATTGCTTTAGCTTTTTTAATTATTTTTTCCATTTTTACATGCTTAGTTTCTTTTATATTATCGATAACTTCTTCAATAAAAAAAGAAGATGAAATTAAAGAAATAAACATTAAAAATAACTATAAAAATTTAACTATCAACTTACGTGCTACTAGTTTGACTATAAAAAAAGGAGAAAAGTTTAAGGTTTCATCAAATAATGATAAAATTACTATTAAACAAAGTGATGATTCTTTAACAATAAAAGAAACTAAAACTAACTTTAATTTTAAAGAAAAATTAGAATTAATTATATATATTCCTGATGACTACGTTTTTGATGATGTTTCTATTAAAAATGGAGCCGGTAAGATCGATATAACTGAATTAAATTCTCAAGAACTTTCTTTAGAACTAGGAGCTGGAAGTACTATATTAAAAAATGTTAATATTTTAAAAGAAACAAAAATTGAATGTGGTGCTGGTTCCTTTAAAATCTTGAGTGGCAATATCAATAATTTAGATCTTGACCTGGGTGTTGGTAAAACTAGCATTTCAGCTAAAATAACTGGAAATAGTAAAATAGATTCGGGTATTGGCAGTTTAGATTTAAATCTTGATGGTGTAAAAAGTGACTATAAACTAAAATTGAAAAAAGGTTTAGGTTCTATTACTATTGATGGGGCATCATTTAATGAATCTTTGTTTGGTGAAGGAACTAATTACATTGATATTGATGGTGGTATTGGTAGTATCAATATTGCATTTAAAAATGAAGAAATTTAATTCTTCATTTTTTTATCAATTCATATAATTTAGTATGAATGATGATTTTGAATTAAAAAGGTTAAAGTTTGAAGATTTTATTTGGTTAGTATTTGGAATACTATGTTTTATTAATATCAGAGGAGATTATGATGAAAGACTTTATATAAAAAATAAAGATCAAAAAGTTAAAAAAGAAGCTAACTTAATTTTTGAAACAACTTTAACTATTACTTTTTTAATATATTTATATTTTTTTACAAGAAACTATTATGCTTTAAAAAAAGCTAGTACCAAGGAAAAAAGATTGTATGAAATAAAACTAACTGGCAGTTTATTTCTAATTATTGGCATTATTTGTTTACTTTATTTTCAAAAAAATCAAAAAGATTTTGAAGGATCACCAGCATTATAGAAAGAAGTCACTCCAAGGATCTTTAAGTTTTAATCTTTTTTCAAAATTTTCAATTGTTATTTGATTAGGTTTAACTTTATTTAGTTCATTCCATTTTATCGGACATGAAATAGCACATTCTTCATTTAAACGTAAAGAGTAGGGAGCAACAATTGTTCCTTCTTTTTTGTTGCGTAAATAATCTAAAAATATTTTATTTTTACGCATTTTTTTACGAATATTAAGAGTAAATAAATCAGGATATTTTTGAACTACGACTTTAGCAATATTTAAAGCTATCTCTTCAAGTTCTTCAAAGTTTTTACAATTTAAAGGAATAAAAATATGATATCCTTTTTTACCACTGGTTTTTAAATAAGATTTTAGTTTAAAGTGATCAAGAACTTTTTTAAATAATTTTATACTATTTCTTAATGTATTAAGATTTAAATTTTGATCAGGATCAAAATCAAAAACAAGAATGTTTGGTTGATTGTTAATAGGAGCACACCAAATATGAAATTCATAGCTATTGTAATTTACTTCGTCTAATAAACCTTCTTTATTTTTAATATAATAATAGTCTTTTTTAGCACCATTTTTATCTTTTACTTTTTTTACACCTAAATTTTTACTTTTAGTATTTAAATGTTTCATATAAAAATGTTCTTTATTTATACCATTTGGACATCTAACAGTACTAATTAGTCTTTTTGAAAGAAATGGTTCCATTCTTTCATAGATCGAACTATAATAATTTATAATTTTTTCTTTATCAATTTTTTTCTTAGGATAAATTATTTTATCTGGACTAGAAATAACAATATTGTTTTTTATTTCTTCAAATGTTCTATTCGTTTTTATACTACGATCATAAATAATATTTTCACCAACATATTGATCATTTTCTTTTATAATTAAAAAGTTTTCTTTAAATTTTACTAAAGTCCATATTCCTTTTAATCTACTACCATTGATTTTAAATTTAAAACCATTGTTAAAATCAATTTCATTAACATTAGTCCAAGTTCCTTTATCCCATAACATTACAATTCCAGCCCCATATTCGCCTTTAGCAATCGTACCTTCAAAGTTTCTATAACTTAGAGGATGATCTTCAACTCTGATTGCTAATCTTTTATCATGAGGATTTAAAGAAAGATTTTTAGGAACTGCAAAAGAAACAAGAACACCATTATATTCTAGTCTAAAATCAAAGTGATCTTTTCTAGCTAAATGATGTTGAATAATATATCGCCATTTTTTACTTGTTTTAGCAATTTTACCAACAGGTTCTTTAGTTTTTTTAAAATTTCTTTTTTTATTATATTCTTCTAACATGTTTCACCTCGAAAAATAGGATGTCTTAATTTATTACTATTAGTTTTTTCTAAATAAGCAATTTTACACTTTAAAATAGGTTTTATAAATATTCCATTATTACTATAATTAATAAAAGGATTTTTAATTTTATTTAATGATTTGATTTTAGTTATAATTTGATCACTTTTATTAACAACAACTTTTCCTAGATAAATAAAATTATCATTTATGAATTCACCTATTAAAAGACTATAAGTTGTCTTATTTTTAATATATCCTCCAATATAAAATGTATTTTCATGAATATTTTTAACTTTAATAAAGTCATCAGTTCTTTCATTAATATGATAAAAGCCATTTTTATTTTTTATGACAATTCCTTCAAGATTTAATTTTTGAACTTTTTTAAATAATTCTTTGCCTTTTTCTTCAACAAATTTAACTTTTATAAAAAAATCATTATCAGCATATTTATTTAATATTTTCTTTCTTTTAATTAATGGTAAATTAGTTAAATCTTTATTTTCATATATAATGTCAAATGCCATAAAAATAGCTTCATGATCTTTTAAGGCTGCAAAAGAAGGCTTGCCATTTTTTAAAGCAATAATTTCTCCATCGAAAATAACATCAGTTTTTGTTTTATAAACAATATTAGAAAATTTATTAGTTAAATTGTTTTGATTTCGACTTTGCAAATAACATTCACTTTTATTTACAAACATTAAAGCTCTTATTCCATCAAATTTTAATTCATAAATGTAATCTTTAGAATTAAAAGGCTCTTTTATTTCTAATAATTCCATTGGTTTAAAGTTACGCATTTTAAATAAATTCATTTTTTTAAACTTTTTTCTAAAGCTTCCATTAAATTGGTAATTTGCTTTTTACTTTTACTTTTAGGAACTTTTATTTTATTACCTTTTAATTTATTCTCGATAGCTTTTTTAATATTATTTTGGTATTCATCTTTATACTTTTCTGGTTCAAATGGTGTTTTTAAACCATCAATTATTTTTAAAGCTAATTCTAATTCTTTACTATTTACCTTGGCATCATTTTTGCTTTCACTGATATTGACTTCTTCTTCAAAATAAAGAGTTGTCATGATTATTTTTTGGTTCAAAAATCTTAAGATACAATAATAAAATTTAGAAGTAATTACTGTTTTAGCAATAGCTACCAATTTACTTTGCTTTAATGCTTCAACAAACAAATTATATGCTTTACTTTTATTAGGAGGTTCTAAAATATAACTTTTTTCAAAATAAGTTGGATCAATTTCTTTTAAAGGAACAAAAGCAACAATTTCTATTTCTTTAGTTTGAGTAGGCTTTAAAGCTGAAAGTTCATTTTTATCAAAAAAAACATAATTATCTTTTTGATATTCATAGCCTTTTATAATGTTTTTTTCTTTAACCTCAACTTTACAATGTTTGCAATATTTTATATAACTAATTCTTTGCTTACACTTTTCATGTAATTGATTAAACTGTGTATCATTATTTTGAATAACTGGTTTCATAACTATAGGAATATTTACTAAACCAAATGTTATGGCACTATGCATAAAATCACCTATAAATATTATTTCAATTTAAAAATATTTTATTAGTAATGTTGGATTATTTTTTTAATTTTTGTATAATAGCATGTTAGAGGTGAAAATATGCTTAAAAATTATTTACAAGATGATTCAAAAATATTGACTCTAGATGGTAATCAAATGTTTGATTTTCAACCATTTAATTTATATGGTGATCCGGAAGCATTAGCTCAAGCATATAAAATCAGTGAAGAAACAGGTGTTCCTGTTAAATTTATATATGATCCACCTTTTAATCATTTACAAAATTGGTTTAAAAAAGGATCTACTTGGTACTATTTTAAAAGTGACGCTCTCATTTATATTTTAAATGAACTTGTTGGCGAAAAAATATCTGAGTATTTTGCTTTAGAAACAGCTCATTACCAACTATCTCGAATTAATTTTAATATGTTTAATAAGTACGGAATAGCTTCTGCTAATTTTTGTAGTCCTTCAAATGAATATAAAAGGATTACTGATTTAAATTTTTCTCATTCTGATGAATTTGATTGGCTTGATAATATTAAAGTCTTATGTAAAAATAATGATGAATATAAAAGGCTTCTTTTAGATTTGAAAAAACTTTTTATAAGAGATTTTATGAGTAGGGAAAGAGACCGCAATATAAGTAATTTCTTATTTAAAATAAATGCAAATGGTGTAAGATTAGCACCTTTATTTGATTATGAAGGATCATTCTTTGGTGATGTTGATTATTATTTTAATCCTTTAGGAACATTAGATATCAATAATTTAAATACATGTAATCTTTTAAAATATGATCAAGATTTTCAAATGTTATTAGAAAAAATTATGAATTTTAATATTGGAAAAAGCCTTGAAATTATTGAAGAAGAAAACAACTTTCATATTCCAATCGAGTTTAAAGAGTATTATAAACAACAAATATTTAAAACCAAAGAATTAATTTTAAAAAAGATCTTTTGATCTTTTTTATTGACTTTTAATAACAAAAAATATACAATATTATTGTATTAATCAAGTAATACAATGGAGGATATATGAACACGAATTTTGATAATAATATACCAATTTATCTACAATTATTAGAATATGTCAAAACATATATTATTTCTGGTCAAATTAAAAGTGGCGAAAAGCTTCCATCAGTTCGTGAATTTGCTAATATGTTTAAAGTTAACCCTAATACAATGCAAAAGGCCTTAGTTGAATTAGAAGAACAAAAACTTATTTATACTGAACGAACTAATGGAAAATATGTTACTAAAGACGAGAAAATAATAGCAAAGCTAAAAGAAGAATATGCTCGAGATATTACTTCTAAATATTTTGAAAATATGTATAAAATTGGTTTTACTCAAGATGAAGTGCTTAAATATCTTTTAGAAAGGAATTAGAATATGGATTTGTTAGAAATAAATCATTTATATAAAAGCTATGATTCTAAAAATGTTTTATGTGATATTAATTTAAAAGTAAAACAAGGTAAAATCATTGGCCTTTTGGGTAAGAATGGTACTGGTAAATCTACTTTAATAAAACTAATCAATGACCTATTGGTGCCAGATAAAGGTAACATTAAAGTTAATGGTAAAGCTATTGGAGTTGAAAGCAAAAAAATTATTTCTTATTTACCAGAAAGAACATATTTAAATAAAAACATGACAGTTTTAGAAGTAATTAACTATTTTAGAGATTTTTATGATAACTTTGATTCTGCTAAAGCTATAAAATTATTACAAGATTTAAAATTAGATGTTAATCAAAAATTATCCAAAATGAGCAAAGGTATGCAAGAAAAAGTTCAATTAGTTTTAGTAATGTCAAGAAAAGCTAAACTATACATTTTAGATGAACCATTAGGTGGAGTAGATCCAGCAACTAGAGATTATATTTTAGACACGATTTTAAATAATTTTTCTGATGATGCAAGTATTATTATTTCAACTCATTTAATAAGCGATATTGAAAGAATTTTAGATGAAGTAATATTTATAGATAATGGTAAAATAATTATTCAAAGTGATGCTGATAATTTAAGAAATAAAGAAAAAAAGAGTATTGATGAAATTTTTAGGGAGATGTTTAAATGCTAAAGAAACTTTTAAAATATGATTTAAAAAATATGTTTAAATTTATCAGTATTTTTTATTTATTAGCTATTTTCTTTGCTATTTTAACTAGAATCTTTTTCAGTTTAGAACAAACATTAATTATAAAAATAATTAGTCAAATATGTGTTGGTGCGATGTTTTCAATGATAGCTAGTAGTATTATAAATACTTTAATGCGTAGTTGGATTCGCTTTAAAGAAACTATTTATGGTGATGAATCATATCTTATTCATACTTTACCAGTAACGAAAAAAACTTTATTTGAATCAAAATTCATTTTACATTTTTTAACTTTAACTTGTACCTTATTAGTTTCTTTGATAGCAATTTTTATTGCTTATTATTCTAAAGATAATATTAATCTTTTAAATAGTTTATTAAGCAATATTACTAGTAATTTAAATATTTCTAATAGTTTATTTATATTTGTTATTATTTTTATTTTAGCTTTAGAAATATTTGCAGGTTTAGAATCAGGAATATTGGGAATTATATTTGGTTATAAGAAAAGCAATAATAAAGTATTGTATTCTGTAATATTTGGTTTTTTAGTTTATATTTTAAGTCAATTATTTGTTTTACTTTCTTTATTTATTACTGGCTTATTTAATAAAAATGTCATGAATATTTTTACATCAAGTATTATTGACTTTAATACTATTAAAATTATCGTTATAATATCTATATTAGTATATATATTAATAATCGCGATGTTAAACTTTATTAGTGTTAAAGAACTTAAAAAAGGTGTTAATGTTATGTAAGGATTAATTTTTAAATTAGTCCTTTTTTGTTTGAATAACTTTATAATAAAGTATTAAATAATAAATTATTTATAGTTTATAAAACTAGTATGTTGTTTCAATCTACTTTTTTCTTGCATATCAAGGCTTTAAAGTTTATAATAACAAAAAAAGGTGATGTAATGGAAAAATATTTATTTAATACAGAAAAATTATTAGAAATTGATGGAAGTAAAATAATTCGTTTTGATGAAAATATTTTTAAGATAAAAAAGGCAATTAATATAGTTAGTAAAGAAACAAATGTTCCTAAAAAATTTATCTTTAAACCACCATATGAATATTTTTTAGATCATTGGTTTAAAGTTGACAATGAATGGTATTTTTACAAAGGGTATCAAGTTTCAATGATGTTAATTAATGAACTATTGGGTGAAAAAGTATCAGAATATTTTGATCTTGAAACTATTCATTATCGTTTGGCTAAGTTTAATTATCAAGGAAATTCCGAGATAGGTTTAGCTTCTAAAAGTTTTTGTCAATCGGGCTTTCAGTATAAAAGAGCTCATGAATTACATTTAGAAGAAAAAGAAGATTTAAGTGTAGTCGAAATTATTAGAAAAATATGTAAAAATGATCAAGAATATAAAGCTTTGTTATTAGATATAAAGAAAATGTTTGTAAGAGATTTTATGTGCAGTGAAAATGATCGCCATGAAGGCAATTTCCTTTTTAAAATTAATAGTACAGGAATTAGATTAGCACCTCTTTTTGATTATGAGGATTCTTTTATTCAAAGCAATCCCTTGTGTTATCATAATTGGCTGGGATCTATTGATCTTAATAGTTTTGTTTGTATTGAAACAATTCAAAAAGATCTTGAATGGCAAGAACTATTCGAAAAAGCTATGCAATTAAACATTCCTGTAATTATCGAAGAAATAAAAGATGAGAACCAATTTGTTATTCCTTTGGATTATACTAAATATTATATAGATAGTGTAGATTGTATAAAAAATCTTGTTAAAAGTAATAAATTAATAAAGTAGAAAAATCTTTGTTATTTTGTTATAATAATAAAGGTGATAAAGTGAAAAAGCTAATAATATTTATGATTTTTTTAGCGTTATGCGGGTGTAGTCAAAAAGAAGTTTCGGAACTTGATACTATAATAAAAGAAAATAATTATATTATAGTAGATGTAAGAACCAAAGAAGAATTTGCTAGTGGACATGTGGTAAATGCTATAAATATTCCATTAGATGACTTAGAAAGCACTACTTTTGATAAAACTAAAACAATTATTGTTTATTGCAAAAGTGGTAGAAGAAGTGCACTTGCTTATGAAAAATTAACATCTTTAGGTATTAAAGCTTTTGACTTAGGATCATATGATAGTATAACTTTAGGAAAGGAGTAAATATGGAAAGAGTATACCAAAAATTAGTTCGTGATAATATTCCTGATATAATATCTAAAAAAGGTGAGACACCTATAATACGTATTTTAAATGATACAGAATATCAAGAAGCATTAGAAAAAAAAGTTATCTGAAGAACTAGAAGAAGTTTTAGAATCATCAGGGCAGGAAAGACTATTAGAATTAGCTGACATGTTAGAAGTAATAAGTGCTCTTGCTACTTTAGAAGATTCTAATTTGGATGAAGTTGTTGCTTTAGCATCAAAGAAAGCTAAGGAACGTGGAGCTTTTAAAGATAAAATCTTTTTAGAAAAAGTTATTGCAAAATAAAAAGACTTTAACTTGAAAGTCTTTTTTACCAAAAAATCTTATTTCTTTATTAGAAATAAGATTTTATTTTAATATTACAAATAAGCCTTATTCATTTCTTCAACATTTTTAGTAACATTAAATTTACCTAATATGGCATTTTTAGCATTTAAATATACTTCAGTTGCAGCTGCTGAAAGGTTAACAAAATCTGTTGGGTATCCTTGAACACCTTTAGTGCTGTTAGAAATAAATTCTTTTGTAATGGCAAGAGCAATTTCGCTTGCAATTCTTTCTTTTTCTTCCATATTACCCTCCTACGATTTAATAATAGCATATTTTCTGATATTATAAATTGCACTTGACTTAATGTTTATTTAAAGCTATTAATTTATAAGTAATTTTACTAAGTTAAGGTATTCGTGTTATAATATAAAATAAAGAATAAAGTAGGAGAATGATAATATGAAGAATATAACAATAATTGGTGGCGGTGTTCTTGGATCCCAAATAGCGTTTCAAGCAGCTTATTCTGGATTTCAAGTAACTATTTGGTTAAGAAGTGAAGAGAGCATAGCTAGATCCAAAATTAAAATAAAAGAATTAAAAAAGACATATATTAAAGATATCAATACGATGGCCAAAAATAAAAGCAATGATACTTGGTGTTTAGGTATAAGTGAATATAAAAAATTTAATAAGGAAAAATGTTTAAATCAAGTAGAACAAGCATATAACAGTATTAATTTTGAACTTGATTTAAAAAAATCTTCAAAAACAGCTGATTTAATAATTGAATCTATGAGTGAAAACTTTGAAGCCAAAAAAGAATTATATCAAACAATGGCTCCATTTATTCCTAGTAAAACGATTTTAGTAACAAATTCGTCTACTATTTTACCAAGTAAACTTGCTAAATATTTATTAAGACCAAACAAGTTTTTAGCCCTTCATTTTGCTAATTCTATTTGGAAAAATAACATTGTTGAAGTTATGCGTCACGAAGAAACTGATAATAAATCTTTTAATAAAGTCTTAGAATTTGCTAAGGAAATAAATATGATAGCTTTACCTATTCAAAAAGAAAAATCAGGTTATCTTTTAAATTCTATGCTTATTCCTTTTCTTTTTTCGGCTCTGGATTTATATGTAAATGGTATTTCTGATATTGAAAGTATTGATAAAGCTTGGGTAATTGGAACAGGAGCTAAGGAAGGGCCATTTCAAATTTTAGATAAAATCGGGTTAAAAACAGCTTATGAAATTGTTAAAATGTATGTAAAAATTCCACGAATATTAGCACCTTATAATTTTAAAGCTATTGCTAAAATGCTTAAAGAATATATAGATGAAGGAAAATTGGGTAAAGAAAGTAAAGAGGGATTTTATAAATATTAATCGTGAAGTTAAAAATAAATATATAAGTTTAACAAAGCGTGATAAATAGCATTTATGTTATAGGTAATAAAAAGGTAAAGAAATTAAATGCTAAATCTTTAGAAAAACTATTGAGTCAAGGGGTGTGCGTTATGAAAAAAGAAAATATTTACAAACTTTATATGCAATTTGCATGATTTTAATTATTGGTTTTCTTGTTAGACTAGGTGCTGACTATTTTAAATATGATAGTATTAATAATTCAGCACCATTTTATGCTTTTATAATTACCAGAATAGTAGAATTTATAATACCAAGCATTATTATATTTTTCGTTGGTAAAGAAATAAAAAAGAAATACTCAAAATAATATTTAATAGACTAGAAAAATTTATTATTGATAATGTTATAGAGATTTTATATTTTGATGTAAAGGAAGAAAATATGAAAACAATTTTAAATGAAATAAGAACTCCCAACAATGATATAAATATGAAAAGTAAAATCATAAATACAACTTTAATTTTTTTATCAGGAATTATATTAGGAATATTTTCTAAATGGTTAGATAATTTAAGTATTAACAATGCTATTTGGTGGCAAAATATCATTGATATTTTAGATTTAAGAAATGTTTTTTCTCTATTTGGTGTTTGGATATTTATAGCAGTAAGCATTTCTATATTTAGTAAAACGCCATTGAGAGCTAGTTTAAATGTTTTTTTGTTCTTTGTTGGTATGACAGTTAGTTATCACTTATATACAATTTATTTTAGCGGTTTTAATCCTCAAAAATATATGATGATCTGGTATAATATAACTTTAATATCTCCAATACTTGCTTATATTTGTTGGTATGCTAAAGGAAAAGGAAAGATTTCCTTATTAATTAGTACTATGATAATTTTAGTTATGTTATTTTCATCATTTAGTATAGGAATATGGTATTTTGATATAAATGGTGTTATAGATCTATTATTTTTTATAGGGACACTTTTAGTACTATATAATAATCCTAAAAAAACAATTTACTCTTTAATAATTGCTTTAATATTAGCATTTATAATTAGAAGTATAGTATAATAAAATTCATAGGAGAAAATATGAAAAAGAAAAAAATAGGTGTTGGTTCAATATCTTTATTATTGGTTGTTATTGCTATCTTTTGGGCATTTAAGATTGATGGTTTTTGCTTAGGTGATTATATACTTTCTTTACTTAATATACCTGCTTGGTCAGATGGATCAGAAGGAATACACTATACTGCTTTTTCAGCATTAATATTATTGATTCCAGCATTATTAATATCTTTAAAATTTAAAGATAACTTATTTTCTAAAATAGGTAAATGGCTATCAATAATTTTAATTGCAATGATCTTACTAAGTGTATTTTTTATAATTCAATTATAAAAATTTTGATATTTATTTTCTAATATAAGCTTAAAATGTTAAAATCAATTGCTTGTAGCAACGTTATATTTATAATAAAATTAAGCAGTGAAAGGAGAAAAATATTCAAATGTTAAAAGAAAATATAAAAACATTAAGAAAACAAAAAGGACTTTCGCAAGAGGAATTAAGTATTAAATTAAACGTTGTAAGACAAACAATATCCAAATGGGAACAAGGATTATCGGTACCGGATGCGGAAATGTTAATTTCGATATCTGAAATATTTGATACTCCAGTAAATACCTTACTTGGAGAAAACATTGTAGAAAGTAAAGAAGATGAATTAAAAATTATTTCGGAAAAACTAGAAGTTATTAACCAACAACTTTATCAGAAACAAGAGTTAAAAAAGAAAAGAATAATATATTTATTAATAGGTTTTTGTATAAGTATTATAATTATTTTCATTTTTTTGCTGTTTTTAAATAGTCCTTATTTAAATTGGAATTATAATGATCCAGAAAGTGCTGTTTTAGGAGTTGTATATCATTCTTTTGAATGGTTGTTTATTAGAATAGCACCAATTCTTTTGATTACTTCTATTTTTGGAATAATTTTAGTAAAAAATAATAAATTATAAAATTTTAGCAAACCAAATGGGTTTGCTTTTTTAGACTTTAGAAGAGAAAAAAATATTTTTGTGTTAAAATAATAAATAGTTGAGGTGATTAATAAATATGGAACTAAGAGATTTATATGATAAAGATCGAAAATTAACAGGAGAAAAAATTTATAAAGGGCAGAATATTCCTCAAGGACGTTACTATATAACAGTAGTTATTTTTATTCAAAATAGTAAAAATGAGTTTTTGCTTCAAAAACGATCTAAAAATAAAGATGGAAAATGGGCTACTACAGGAGGACATCCCGTGTCTGGTCAAACAAGTAAAGAAGGAATTATAACAGAAGTTAAAGAGGAGTTAGGTATTGATATAGTTCCTGAAAATATTAAATTATTCAAAACAATAAAAACTGAAGATGATTTTGTAGATATTTATTATTTAAAAGAAAATGTTGATGTAACTAAAATAAAAATTCAAAAAGAAGAAGTTTCTGATATAAAGTGGGCTACCATAGAGGAAATTAAAAATTTAATTGAAAGTGGAGCTTTTTCGACAAGTCATGCTTTATTTTTTCAATTTTGTTTAGATTATTTAAAAAGATAAATAATAACTCCTAAAAAATATTGATTTAAAATTTTTAGGTTAAGAAATATAAAGGAAGAAAATTTTAATATGTATAAGTATGCCAAGATGAAATTTTTAAAATTTATTAGTAATAATTATGATTTAAATGATGAGAAAATAAAGCATAAATCAAAACATACATTTCATGTAGTTACTAATGCTAAATATTTATGTGATGAAATGAATATTGATAGCAATAATAAAGAAATTGCTTTGCTAATAGCTCTTTTACATGATATGGGAAGATTTGATCAAGCAAAAGTATTAAAGAATTTTAGAGAAGATATAAATAATTATGGTCATGCTACATTGGGAGTTAAATTATTATTTGAAAATAATTTAATAAGGGAATTTGTTAAAGAAGATCAGTATGATGATATTATAAAAATAGCTATTTTTAATCATAGTAAGTATATAGTTGATTTTAGTGATATGGATGAAATACAAGAATTACATTCAAAAATAATAAGAGATGCTGATAAAATTGATTCATTTCGAGCAAAATATGAAGATGATATTTATACTATGTCCAATATAACAAGTAAAGAAATTGAAGAATCATTAATATCAAATAATATTTTAAATGATTTTATGAACGAAAAAACTATATTAAGTAAAGATCAAAAACACCTATTGATATATGGATTTCTTATATTGCTTTTATATATGGATTATATTTTAAAGAAAGCTTAATTTATCTTAAACAAAATGATTATGTAAATAAATTAGTTGATAAATTTGATTATAAATTAGAAGATACAAAGGAAAAAATGGAGCAAATTAGAAATAAGGGGAATGATTATATATTTAGGCGAATATTTGATATTTCTTTATATAACAAAAAAACTAACTAAAAAGTTAGTGTTTATTAAAAGAATTAAATAAAGGACATCCTTTATTTTTTATTTTCTAACATATTATTTTCGGTTTTACCTAATAACCAATCAATAGAAACTTTATAATATTTAGCAAAATCTATTATCAAAGAAGTTAATATTAAATTTTTTCCTAATTCATATCTTGAATAATTTGAACGATCAGTATTAATGACTTTGGCAATTTTATCTTGAGTATCATTATGTTGTAATCTAATTCTCTTTAAGTTTTTAGCAACAACATTAATATCAATTTCTTTATTTATAATATTGTACTTTTTGATACTAGTTAATCCGCAGAGGTAATCAATACTAATATCAAAATAATTACTAAAACTATTTAATTTTGTTAAAGGAATGTTATCGATGCTATTTTCCCACCCAGCGTAAGTTGATCTGCTAACGTTTAATATTTCACTTATTTCTTTTTGGGTTAAGTCAAAATAAGTTCTTATATCCTTTAGATTTTCATTTAGCATAAGTACCACCTAAAAAATAATTTTGACTGAAAAAATCAAAATATTCAAAAAGTGTCGGCTATTATCCCAAAAATATGGTATACTAATGTTAGCAGTACAAAAAAGTAAGATTTTACGGAGGGATGAAGTTGCAAAAAACAAAAAAAGAAATATCAAAAGATACTTTAAAAGAAGAAACTCTTGTGAAAAAAATTATTGATTCTTTTTTATGGTATCAAGTAGAAGAATCTGATAATATGATCAAAAAGTTCGGAAATGAAATAAAGCTTTATGAAAATAAAAAGAAATTAATCTTAAATAATTGCATATTTAGTTTTCAAAGAGAAAAAGCATATAAAGAAATGACTAAAATTGATGAAAAAATTTTTGAATTGTATGAAAAAATAGGCGAAGAAGTTAGAATGATTGAACAAGTGAAAAACTCTATAGATAGGGGAAATATTTTTAATAAAGGAAGTATAGAAAAAGCTAATGAACTTTTAAGCTATTATGACTTGTTATCTTTTTTAAAACGGGGGATTGTATTTAAAAAAGTTTCTTTAAATGAATTTGATAAAGAAATTTTTTATATTTATGATAATGAAGGTAATTACATTATTGAAGATAAAACAAAAATAGGAAGTCAATTTACTGCTTATCTTGGTGAATTTGCTTCTGATAATAATAAATTTAAAAAAAATATAAAAATAATGGAAAAATGATAAAATTTTTACTTATGATTATCTAAAATTTCACTATATGAATTGTTAGAAAATATAGAAAAATTAGTTAATGATAAAATTAATTTAGAAATAGATAAACTTTCAGAATTGGAACCATCAATTAAAAAAATTAGTAATATTAATTCTAACGAATACGAAATACTATATAATCAAATTAAAAACCAATTAATCAATAATTATTTGAATAGAAATTTAATTGACGATAAAAGTTTTAATATATGTATTCAATTTATGAATGATATTTTTAATTATTATATAAATGGCTATCCAAATATTCCAAGTGAATATTTATATAATGAAAATATTAACAATTAATTGGTAATTCATGGTTAAATACTAGTATTGATGATTTTGAACTAAATGTTTATAGTAAATTTAAATATTTTATTTAACAAAGTTATTACATAAGCAAAACTTATTGAATACCTCAATTAATTTTTAATATGTGGAGATAAAAATTGAAAATTAATATCAGTTGGACATTTTATTTAAAAATTTTATAATTTACTTGTTTTTTGAAAGGAAGAAATTTATATGTTAAACAATCAATTAACAATAACTTATATTATGACGAAATCAATTGTTACTATTGGTTGTTTTAGCATTGTTTAATAAACTCATATACTATAATTATTGGTGATAACGAAAGAGATAATAACCTTATAAATTATCGCAAATATGGTTATGCAGAAAATTATTCAATGTCTATTGAAGAATTTATAAAAGTTTGTTAAAAAAGAAATTAAAAGCACAATTATTACTAAAAGTGAAAAAAGTGATCTTTTCACTTTTTTGTCACATAAAAAAAGATTTGTTTTAAAATTTATGTTACAATAATTTTAGAAGGTAGGAATTATTGTGAAAAAGAAAAAAGTGATTTTAATATTAACCAGCATTTCAATTATAGCTCTTTTAAATGGTGTTTTTTATTTGTTTAAAAAAGAAAAAACAAAGGAAAACATTGAACAAGACTTAAATATCACTTCCATGATAATTATTGATAATCCAGAAGCTAGGGTATATTCTGATTTTTATTTAATAGAAACAGAAGAAGGAATAACATTTTATAATTTTGAAGATCAGAAAATATTTCAATATAATGAAGAATATACTACTTGTGAAGTTTTAAATGGTAATATTTTTGTCAGAAATAATTTCTATTTAAAAGTACTATCTTTAACTGGCGAGGTTTTATTAGAAGGCAAAGAAAATTTTATAGAACTAAATAGTGAAGAGTATTTCTTTGTTAATAATAAACTTTATAATAAAGAATTGAAAGAAATTTATACTTTACCAAACGAGAACGTGAGTCAATTTTCTTCTTATACTGTTATTAATGATATTTTGCTTCTTTTCTTTAATAATCAAGAAAATGAAATGATCGATTTAATAACTAAAGAAGTACTTACCAAATCTTTTAAATCTTATTTTACCTTTGAAAGTTTGAATGAAGCTCCAACTTATATTGCTTTATCATATGATAACACTTATAAAATAGTGGACACAATTGCTAGAGAGATTGTTTTAGATGATATCACTATTAATGAAAATAATATTTTAAAAAACAAGAAAGGTACTTATTACATATATAACAATAAGATTTATCAAAATCATACTTACATTAATAGTAATTATATGGATTTTGCAGATTGCCAAACGGGCGGGAAACTTTTAAATAAAGAAGGTAACATCATAATAGATAGTTGTAATCTTTATTATGTGGAACCTTTTAAAGATGTTTTTATTGGTTATGCAGAAACTAGTAGCCTTTTGAAAACTAAAAGTGATATTATATATGCCGATAATTTTTTAAGAGTTGGTCAATATATTATGGGTTATTTTTTAAAAAATGACCAAAATAGTATTAAAATTTATAATGAAAATGGAGAAGTTGTTAAGGAAAATATGGATATAAGTTATCTGAATGATATCATTTATGAGGGTTATGATTTTGCTACCTCAAAATCTTATTTTTTAGATAAAAATTTAAATATTATTTCGAACGCATTTTCTTATGCGACTTGCAAAAATACTTTTTGTTATGCCTCTTTACAAACAGGAGCTAAAACACTTTATCAAAATGGCGAGAAAATAAGTGATATTTTATATAATGATGTTATTTTTTATGACAATTTTATTGTAGCTAAAACTTTATTTCATACTTATATTTATGAATTAGAAAAAGGAAATAAAATAGATATTAATCAAAAAGAAAAGATAGACTTAAATAAAGAAGAGGTTATTTCAATTTATGATCTTCAAAATATTCAAAAGGAAATAGAAGATAACGAAAATTTCTTTATAAAATATGCCTATCTTGTTACTCGAAATAAATCTTTAGAACCATATCAAAAAGAAGTTATGAATTTGTTTTCTCTTATTGTTGATAAAAAGATTTATTTAGACGAATTTTCCTTTTTGAATAGATTAAAAGAACTAAATATTTCTTACGTTGAGAAGATAGGAGTTGGAGTTGCTGCCGAATATATTGATAGTGCTACTACTATAAATTATCATGATAAGTATAAAGGAACTTTGTATCATGAACTTATGCATTTTATTGATTTTTCTATAAATAAAGAAGATTTTAAACATAGCCTTTATAAGTGTGATAACGATTATATAGTTTCAGATTTATATTTAAAAGATTGTGAAATGCTTTATTTTAATACAAATTTTATAACTGAGTCTGGTGCTGAAGTTTATGCTGCTAAGTATTTTACAAATCAAATGGATTCTTACGCTCCGGCTCCCCATATTTTAGAAGCGTTAGAATACATCTTAGGAAGTGACATTATTTCTAAATGGTATTTTGAAAGTGATGCTTATTTTAAGAAATTGTGGTTTCAACTAGGATATACTCAAAATGAGGTTACATCTTTATTAAAAGCCTTTACAGCTCAAACTCAAATTGCTAAAAGTATAAATAGTAAACAAACAGTTTTAATTGTTGATGCTTTAATTGATTTGTATAATAAAAAGAAAGATATGTCTTTGGAAAATGATAGTGTATTTAAATACATTTTAGCAAGAATCGTACTTTATACCAATGTAAATTCTTCAAAATATTCGGACTTACTAAAAAATATTAAGGAAGAATATAAAAATTTACCTCTTCTTTTTCGAGAAAATTTAAAAGATTATAATTTAACACAATCTATGGGAGAAATCTTAATTAAAGATGACAAGATCTATCTTACTTTTCTTGCTTACAAAAATAATAAAATAGGTGATATTCTTTTAGATTTTGATTTTGACAATAAAAAAATAATTAATTTTAGTTATTTAGAAAGAAACTAAAAAAGTAATCTGTGAGAAATGTTACAATAATAAAGGTTCTTAATAAATATTTGAAATTTTAATAGAAAGTGAAATGTTTTATGAAAAAACTAAATTCTAATCATTTAAAATTAATAGCAATTATAGCAATGACAATCGATCATATTGCTGATTTGATCTATCCGGGAATGTCTAATAATATAATTTCAATTATTTTACATATAATTGGTAGATTAACAGCACCTATAATGTTTTTCTTTATTTGTGAAGGCTTTTATTATACTAAGAATTTAAAAAAATATATTTCAAGGTTATTTACATTTGCAATAATATCTCATTTTGCATATTGCTTTGCCTTTGGAATAAATTATATACCATTTAGTTCAGGAAACATTTTTAATCAAACAAGCATTATGTGGTCACTTGCATGGTCAGTAGTTGCTCTTTATATTACAAATAAAACCAATTTAAGGGAATGGCAGAAATGGATGTTAATAATTTTAATAAACATCATAACATTTTCATCGGACTGGAGTTGTATAGCAGTAATGGCAATTTTATCTATGTATTCCAATAGAGGTAATTTAAAAAAACAATTTATAAGTATGAGCTTTTGGATTTTTGTTTATGCACTTATTTCATATTTATTTGTAAGTAAAACTTATGGATTAATTACATTAGCAGTTGTCTTAGTATATCCATTACTAAATATCTATAATGGTGAGAAAGGCAAAATGAATTGGATGAAATGGTTTTTCTATTTATATTATCCTTTACATTTAGTTATTATAGGAATATTAAGAATAGCAATATATGGTGATATACCAATATTGTTTAGTTAAATAATTTATATTACTAATGAGACTAGTTATATTTAAAACTAATCTCTTTTATTTTTAATTATTTTTGTTATATTTAATGTAAAAATGATTTTTACATAATAAAAAAACTAACTATCTTGAACCGAACCTTAAAAAGTCGGATAGTTATTAATAGTTTCTAATTAGAGGATTGTAGTTTGTAATTTACGGGAGACAATTCTTTTTTTACTTTAATTCTATTATAATTGTAATAATAAATATAGTCATCAATGACTTAGAATATTAATGATACAAAGATTGATTATATATTTATAGGAATTTAATTGATAAACTAAAAAAACAAAGTTAAAAATGTATAATGAAATAAGATAGATACATTTAAAAAAATTTATAAGTATGATAAAATTGCACTGGGATGTGATATTAATGGAATATAAAGTGTTTGCAAGTAGTGAAGGTAATGTATGGAAATATGTATTTACAAAACAAGATATGGTTGCAGAGGCGGTTTTATATAAATATAATGATTTTTATGAAAGAACCGTTATTTGTTGTAGTGTAATGAGTGGTTGTCCAGTTGGCTGTGCATTCTGTGGTACTGGGTCAAAATTTATTAGAAATCTTCAAGTAAATGAAATAGTGGAACAAATTGAGGTGGTATTAAATGATAAAAATCTTTTGCAAGATATTAATAAAAAATGTAAAAAACTTCAATTTATGTTTATGAGTATGGGTGAACCAATGCTAAATTGGGATGAAGTAGAAAAAGCTCTTAGAATTTTAAATAGTAAGTTTGACAATGCTCAATTATTATTATCTACAATAGGCTGTGATAATGATAATATTTTTTCAAAAATAATCTCAATATCGAAGGAAATTGATAAAATAGGTTTACAATTCTCTATTCATAAATCAAATGATGATGATCGAAATAAATTGATTTCTTTCCACAAAAAAATGAACCTCGAAAAAATAAGAGATGCAGGTATAATCTGGTGGAGAGAAACAAATAGAAAACCATTTTTAAATTATTGTATTGATGGTTCAAATAATACTGATAATAATTTTAAAGAATTGACTAATTTATTTTCACCTATAATATTTAATTTTACATTCAGTGTTGTATGTTCAAAAGATGAAAATATGAAAGATGCATCATTTAGAAATTTAAACATAATTAAAGATTTTCAGAATAGATTTCTACAGAAGGGATATAATGTAAGAATGTTTAATCCGGCAGGTCAAGATGATATTGGTGGTGGCTGTGGGCAATTGTGGTATGTTCAAAATTGGTTAAAATCACACAATACAAATAAATAATAAATTTGACAAAGACAGTGCTATTTGGCGCTGTCTTTGTTATTTTAACATGTGCAATTTTTAAGCGCTTTGTTGATTTTAACCATCCAATTTTATTTTTAACCATTCAATCTTAGCTAGAAATGTCTTTAATTTCTAATAAAAAAGAAAATAGAATTATTTTAATAATTTATATGCTATTTATATAAAATAAAAACTTACGAACTTTTAAGTCCGTAAGTTAATTTCAAATTGAGCAATACCGAAGGGTATTTGAAACTCTATAAGAAAAATTAATAAATAACTAATCACTACAAATATAATACCATGAATAATGTGAAATGTGTATAATTTTCATAAATTTTAAGAAAAATCATGATATAATTATTACGAGGTTGTATTATGTTTAAGATAGCAAAATTAGAAAATGTTAATAATGAAAATGTTACTATTAATTGTTACACACTACAAAAATATAGTTCTGAATTAGGAAAAAAAGTTAAAGATGAAACCTTTAAAACATTAACTTTTGATGTTTCTGGAGATGATTATTCTTTGAGTTTTGATCTAAATTGTAAATTGGAAAAATTATTAGAAATTCCAATGAATGAAACAATAGACTTTAAAGATTATATTTCTGGTGGTGAAACTTGGTTAAATATTAAGGATTTAAATGGGGTTGAACCTGAAATGAATATTAAAATAATTAGGTATTTAAAAAACAAATTTATTATATTTTTAACATTTTATACTGATTATAGTTACGATGAAAATGATTATTCTGGAATGATTGAGTTTACGTTTAATTTAGATGATTATTTAGGTGGTGAAAATAAATGAGTTTTATTAACAATGAAGAATTAAAAAAGATTACTAATGGAAGTATAAATATGTATGTTATTGATTTTGCTAAAAATATTTTGATTTTACAATTAAAACCTTATATTTTTGATGAAACACAGGTTAAAATAATTAAAGAAAAAATAGAGAATATGAAAATTGAGATAATTTCTTTTTAAGTGATTCATCAATAGATATTTCTTGTTTGATAATATTAATCATAAACACCATCCTTTCTTTAGGATGATTTCTTTGTAAGACACAAAAAAATCAATCTTTCGATTGATTCTATATATCAAGTTCAAACTAAATAGTTCGGACAGATTTGTCAATGGAGCGATAGATAAGATAATTTGAAACTATCACTATATAAGTTAATACAACTAACTTCTATAACAATATTACCATATTTTCGTAAAATTTTAAAGGAATTTAATAAAATTGATAAAAATAATGATATAATTATGTTTGAAAGGTAGTGAAATAATGAGAACAAAAGAACAAGCTTGTACAGCATGGTGTGAAATATGTAATAATTGTAGTAATCATGAAGAAAATTTTGCTGGTGGTTATAGTGATATATGGGAAAATACAATGCCTTATATCGAGTTATGTGATGAAATGTGTGATAAATTTAGTATTGCTACACTTAGTGAGGATACTGTTGCTATACAAGAATTATATAAAACTGCGAATTTAAACGATTATCAAAAACAAAAAATAAAAAGTATGTTAAAAACAAATAATGAATTATTGCTAACTTTAAATCCTTATATTTTACAAGAAAAGTATGCTTTTTTAGAACCATACGTAAACGAATTAGCGTTAGATACAATTATTCAAGATAGATTATTAAGTCTTGATGATTACGAATTATACATAATAAAAAAAAATAGTTGATTTATCATCAAGTTATGGTATAAATTCACATAGATTAATTGGTGCCATTATAGATCATTTGGGTAGATCATCTATTCCAGGATTAAATAAAGAGGAATTTTTAGAAAAAATTAGTTCTTTATTTGATTTAATTAAAGAGTTTGAAAATCAGTATACTTTAAATGATGAAATAATCGGAAATATTGGATTTATAATCAAAAATGGAATTTTTCCAAAAAATGTTGAAGAACTTGAAGATTTTACTGGTAAAATAAAAGGAATGCTATCTGAAAATATAAATACTAATAATGACATAAGTGCTTTAAAAGATGACTTACTACATGCTTTATTTGGAATGGATTTAATAGATGCTGAATTTTTCGTTAAAGCTTTTGATGTAGAAGGCTTATCACCTGAATTAGCATTAAATGAAGGTGTAATAGAACTCACAACTATAAAAAAGATATTAGGTTGTGAAGATATTGATAAATTAAAGGAAGTTGCAACAACTTTAATAAATGGTACTGAATTTAAAATTAATTTATTTAATAATAGTTTGATTGAAGAAAATCTTTTATTACTTTATGCTAATGAATTTAATAAATGCAAGCCTAAATTTAATGAATCAAATATATTAACAACTATAGATGGTATTAATGTTTACGATTCAGGAGATCAATTTTATTCAATTGTAAAAACTTTAGGTGCTTTCTCAGAAGATGGAAATGGACAAGTAAATTATTACGAAGAATGGAATAATGATAGGTATAGGAGTCATATAAACGCTGTAAGTTTAATAAGAAATGATAATTTAGCATTTGCAGAGCAAGATGGAAAACTACATATAAAATTAGGTTTTTATGATTTTGATGAAACAATGTTTTTAGGTGGTGGCAATAAAGATATTGATAGTACCCCAAATAGTAGAAATATGGGTGTAAAAATACATTCTAAATTAAGCCTACCTAGTAAATTCATAGATAGTACAAGAAAATGGCATAACGAATTAGACTTTGAAAGAAAAAACACTGATCCACGAAACCCACATTTCAAAAAAAATCCAGATTTTATTATTCTGGATCAAGAATGCGAAGATATTTCACAACTTAGTGTAGAAGAGCAAAAACAATTTGAAGAATATAGAAATAATACTATTAAAGCAGCAAAAGAATTTGGAAATCTTCCAATATCAGTAATAAATAGAGAAAGAATTGCACGAAATGAAAACAATTTAATTAGAAAAATGTTAGATGACTATAATGTTTCTCATGATATGGGATTACTAAAAAATATAATTATAAAATTTAATAATAATAGAAATGGTTGTAGAGGACCACAACATAAATATATTCGTGAAAAATACTTTTCTAATCAGTATTTTCAAGAGATACTTAATGAAATTGATAGTATCATACCAGAAAATCAAAAAGAATTCTTTTATGAATTTGTAAAAAATGAACATGAAGAGATGGCTGGTTGTTATTATGATAATACAACAGAAGATATGCCTATTCAACCAAATGAATTATCTAAAAGAGGTGGTTTAAATGTCTAAAAAAGAAAATGATAAAAAAAAATTATATGAGTTGTGCTTAAAAATTATTTCAATATTAAAGAAATGAGTATGTAAATAATTTTGTGTAAAGATAAATCCTTTCTATGGTAATATAGAAATATATAACCAAGGAAGGATTTTT
>CAKPHY010000018.1 GCA_934162285.1 uncultured Bacilli bacterium | reverse complement strand
TTATTATGTGCAAAATATTTCCCGGGAAATATTTTGATGATATCATCTTTAATTTATTTAATTATTTTTAAATATTCTCTTATTATGTTCCACGTGAAACATTGTTAATAACTTCGTTTTTATTTTTATATTATTATTCTTTTTACTTCGTTTAATGTTTCACGTGAAACATTGTGTATATCTCTTCTATTGTTATTTTAGTAATTTTATATATTTTATTATGTGTAAAATATTTCTTGAGAAATATTTTGATTATATTATCTTTACCTTATTTAATAATTTCTAAATGTTCTCTTATTTATGTTTCACGTGAAACATTGTTAATAACTTCGTTTTTATTTTTATCTTATTACTCATTTTACTTCGATTGATGTTTCACGTGAAACATTGTTAATAACTTCGTTTTTATTTTTATCTTATTACTCATTTTACTTCGATTGATGTTTCACGTGGAACATTGTGTATATCTTTTTTATTGTTATTTTATTAGTTTTACGTATTTTATTATGTGCAAAATATTTCCCGGGAAATATTTTGATGCTATTATCTTTAATTTATTTAATTATTTTTAAATATTCGCTTATTATGTTCCACGTGAAACATTGTTAATAACTTCTTTTTTATTTTTATGCTTTTTTTCTTTTTACTTAGATTGATGTTTCACGTGGAACATTTTTTTTAAATTTTATAAAAAAAGGAACATTATTCCTGTTCCTCTTCATTTTTTTCTGGTTCTTCTTTTTCTAGTACAGCTATAGTACTTACTTTTTGATCATCTTTAAGATTTATCAATCTTACACCTTGAGCAACTCTTCCAGTTGATGATACTTGTTCTAACGGCATTCTTATTATAATACCATTATTTGTAACTATCATTAAGTCTTCATCACCACGAACTACTTTAAATGAAACAATATTTCCATTTTTTTCTGTTATGTTTAATGCTTTGACACCTTTACTTCCTCTATGTGTCATTCTATATTCTTCTGCTGATGTACGTTTACCATAACCTTTTTCTGTTACTACAAGTATTTCTTGGTTATCAGATGCTACTTCGCATCCAACACAGATGCCTCCGTCCATTTCAATACCTTTAACTCCAGCTGCACTTCTTCCCATAACTCTTATTTCTTTTTCATCAAAATGAATCATTCTTCCATTTGAAGATGCAATCAAAATTCGATCATTTCCACTAGTTTTCTTAACAGAAATTAATTCATCATCTGGATTCAATGAAATTGCTATCTTACCTGTTTTTCTAATTTGAGCAAATTCTTCTAATCTAGTTCTTTTAACTAGTCCCTTTTGTGTACAAAATACAATAAACATATTTTCATCAGATGGACTAACTTTTAGCATTGCTCTTACTACTTCATCTTTTTCCAATGGTAATAAATTAACTATTGGTAATCCTTTTGATTGTCTACTAAATAGTGGAACTTCATATCCTTTAATTCTATATACTTTTCCCTTGCTTGTAAAGAACATCAAGTAGTCATGAGTTGTTATTGAAATAATATTTTCTACATAATCTTCTTCATTGGTAGTCATTCCTTTAATTCCAACTCCACCACGATTTTGAGTCTTATATGTCTCGCTCGTCATTCTCTTTACATAGCCTTTATTTGTAAGTGTTACAACTACATTTTCTACTGGAATAAGTGATTCGTCTTCAATATAATCAATAGCTGTCATGTCTATTTCTGTTCGTCTTTCATCACTATATTTAGCTTTAATTTCTAGCATTTCTTTTTTGATTACTTCTAATATTTTTTGTTCCGATGCTAATAAAGCTTTTAGTTCTTCTATTTCAGCTAATAATGCTTCTAATTCTGCTTCAATTTTATCACGTTCTAATCCTGTTAAACGTCTTAACTTCAATTCTAAAATTGCTTCAGATTGAACATCTGATAAATTGAATTTATACATTAATTTAGTTTTGGCTTCACTATCGTCATTTGCTGACTTTATAATTTGTACTACTTCATCTATATTTTCTTGAGCTATGCGATAGCCTTCTAATATATGGACTCGCTTTTCATCTTTTGCTAAATCAAACTTAGCTCTTCTTATTATTACTTCTTTTTGGTAATCAATGTATTTAGATATTATGGCTTTTAACCCTAATGTTCTTGGAGTCATTCCATCCAACATTAAGAAAATTATGCCGTATTGAATCTGAAAATTTGTGTGTTTATATAGATTATTTAATACAACTTGTGGATTAGCGTCTCTTTTTAAAGTAATTGTAATTTTGACACCATCTTTTAAATCTGTATGATAATCTGATATACCTTCTATAATCTTATCTCTTACTAATTCAGCTACCCTGTTCTTTAGTTCCATGGTATTAACACCATAAGGAACTTCTGTAATAACTATTGTATGATGAGTACCATGATCTTCTATAGTAGCTCTACTTCTTATAGTTATTGTGCCACGACCAGTATCATATGCCTTTTTTATTCCTGAATTACCTAATATGATGCCACCAGTAGGAAAATCTGGGCCTTTGATATATTGCATTAATCCTAAAGTATCAATTTCTGGATTATCTATATAGGCAACGCATCCATCAATTACTTCACCTAAATTATGTGGTGGTATATTGGTTGCCATACCTACTGCAATACCCATACTTCCATTTACCAATATATTAGGAAACCTTGATGGTAATACACGTGGTTCCTTTTGAGTAAAATCAAAATTAGGATCCATATCTACAGTATCTTTGTTGATGTCTCTTAATAATTCTAAAGATATTTTAGCAAGTTTTGATTCGGTGTAACGCATGGCTGCAGCGCCATCACCTTCTATATTACCGAAATTACCATGGCCATCAACTAACATATAACGTTGATTAAAATCTTGAGCTAATCTTACCATAGCTTCATATATACTTGAATCACCATGTGGATGATAATGTCCCATTACATAACCAACTGTTGTGGCACATTTTCGATGAGGTTTATCTGGAGTATAGCCACATTCATACATAGACCATAAAATACGGCGATGAACTGGTTTTAAACCATCTCTTAAATCAGGTAATGCTCTTGATGCAATTACACTCATTGAATACTCTAAAAATGATTTTTGTACTTCTTCAACGATATTGTTTTCAGATAAACTATCTCTCGTTGTTTCTATATTTTTTTCTTCTTCCATAATTTACCTCCTAAATATCTAAATTTTGTACATAACCAGCATTTTCTTCAATGAATTTACGGCGAGGTTCTACTTCTTCACCCATTAGTGTCTCAAATACACTATCTGCAGCTACGCAATCATCGACTGTTATTTTTCTTAAAACACGTTTTTCAATATCCATTGTTGTTTCGTTCAATTCTTCAGGATCCATTTCACCTAAACCTTTCATTCTTGATACTTCATATTTAGTATTTGGTGAAAGATTTTTAATGTATTCATCCTTCTCAGCTTCATCTAATACATATTTTCTGATTTTTCCATGAGCTATACGATATAAAGGTGGTTGAGCAGCATATACATGTCCAGCTTCTACTATTGGTTTAAAGAAGCGATAGAATAATGTTAATAATAAAACACGAATATGAGCTCCATCGACATCTGCATCAGTCATGATTATAATTTTATCATACCTTAATTTTGAAATATCAAATTCCTCACCTATTCCTGTTCCGAACGCAGTTATAATAGTACGAATTTCTTCATTTCCTAGGGCACGATCTAATCGAGCTTTTTCAACATTTAAGATTTTACCTCTTAATGGCAATATAGCTTGAGTCATAGAATCACGACCCTTTTTAGCTGAACCACCGGCTGAATCTCCTTCGACTATGAAAATTTCTGAAATTTTAGGATCTTTGCTCTTACAATCGGTTAATTTCCCATAAAAATTACCTATGTCTAAATCGCCTTTTCTTCTTGTAAGTTCTCTTGCTTTTCTTGCCGCTTGACGAGCACGAGATGCAGTTAGTGATTTTTCAACAATTAATCTTGCTTCAGTTGGATTTTCTAATAAAAATCTTTCAAAGCCTTCACTAAAGACATCATCAGCAATTTTTCTTACTTCACTATTACCTAATTTAGTTTTAGTCTGTCCTTCAAATTGTGGATTTGGGTGTTTACAAGAAATTATCATTGTTAAACCTTCACGTACATCTTCGCCACTTAAACTATCATCATTATCTTTTAAAATCTTAGCAGTTCTTGCATAATTATTAATAATTCTAGTTAAAGCACGTTTAACGCCATCTTCATGCGTTCCACCTTCGTATGTATTAATATTATTAGTAAATGAATATATTTTTTCTTGATAACCTGAATTATATTGCAAAGCAACTTCTAATGTAATTCCATCTTCTTCTCCAGTAAGATGAATTATTTTTTCATGTAATGGCGTTGAATGTTCATTTAACATAGCTACATAAGCGCTTATTCCGCCTTCGTACATAAATGTTTCTTTTTTCAATTCAGCTTTATCGCGTTCATCAACTAAAACAATACTTAATCCTCGATTCAAAAAAGCCAATTCTTGAATTCTTTTTCTCAAAGTTTCATAATTAAATATTGTTGTATCGGTAAAAATACTTGGATCTGGTTTAAATGTTACTGTTGTTCCTGTTCGTTCAAGCGGACAATCGCCTATGATTGTTAAAGGTTTTACAGTATGACCACCATTTTCAAAACGAATTTGGTATACTTTTCCACCTTGATAAACGGTTACTTCAACCCAACTACTTAAAGCATTTACTACAGAAGCTCCTACTCCATGTAGTCCTCCGGATACTTTATATCCTCCACCACCAAATTTGCCACCAGCGTGCAAAATTGTATAAACTGTTTCGACAGTTGAGATACCAGTTTTAGGATGGATTCCTGTTGGAATACCTCTACCATCATCTTTTACCGTTACTGAATTGTCGTCATTAATTGTTACTTCAATATTTTTACAATATCCTGCTAAAGCTTCATCTATAGCATTATCAACAATTTCCCATACTAAGTGATGTAAACCTCTTTCACTTGTTGTACCAATATACATTCCTGGTCTTTTCCTAACGGCTTCTAATCCTTCGAGAACTTGAATATCAGAAGCATCATAATGTTGTTCTTGCATATTTTCCTCCTATTTGTATTGTTCTATTTTTATGATATTTGCATTATCTATTAATTTTTTGGATATTTTATTTATATCTGTTGTTGTCAAAATGACTTGGCTTCCACTTGATAAATACTTTAAAAGATTATTTTTTCTTATTCCATCTAACTCACTAAATACGTCATCGAGTAATAGTACTGGAAGTGTTTTTTTATATTTTTTTATTATTTCAGCTTCAGCAAATTTTAAAGAAATTACACCTGCTCTTTGCTGACCTTGCGAACCATATTCTTTTAGATTTATTTGATTAGTTAAAAAAACAAAGTCATCCTTATGTGGACCTTCGCTTGTTAGTCCTATATTTTTTTCTTTTTCATAATTTTCTTTTAAAAAGTTTTGGAAATATTCTTTAGGATTTTCTTGCTCTAATAAAATATTGTAAAAACTCTTGTATTGTATTTTTAAATTATCAATATTCATAATGTCGCGAAAAATATTAGTAATAAATTCATTAATTTTATTTATATATTTATTACGGATCTGATAAATAAGCATAGCTTTATCTATAAAGTACTTATCTAATACTTCTAAATACTCTTTATCATTTCTTCTAGATTTCAAGTATTCATTTCGCATTTTTAATAACTTATTATAATCATTCAGAATATTATAGTAGCTATGATTAATATTAATTATGGCATCATTTAGAAACTCTCTCCTAATATTTGGTGCCCCTTTTATTAATTCTAAATTACTAGGCTCAAATAAAATAATATTTATTAGTTCTAAATATTCGCTTTTTTTAGTGATTTCATCATTATTTAAGTAAATTTTTCGGGAATATTCAGTATTTTCTATTTTTATTTCATCTAAAAATTCATTTTTTTGTATTTTTGATAAAATTTTAAAGTTTTTTTTATTATTTTTGATTAAAATTGTATCATCACTTACACGATGAGATTTTAAATGACCTGTATAATATAGACTTTCTAATATATTAGTTTTTCCTTGACCATTTTTGCCAACAATAATATTTATGGTCGGTGTAAATTTTAATTTTAAGAGGTCATAATTTCTATAATTTTTTAACTCAACGCTTTTAAAAAACATATATTTGCCTCTTTTCAGTCTTATTTGGCCTATAAAGCACTTTAATACCAAACTAGTACTCCACTACTGATTACAATTATATCATAAAAATAGGCAAAAAAAACAAAATTTTGTTAATTTTGTTTTTTTTTAAGCAATTTTTCTGCTTAGTAATGTGGAATTCAAATATGATGATCTTAAAATTTGATTTTGCATAATTTTATATGATGTATTTAATTCTACTTTTACACCATTTTTAAATAAAATAATGGTATTTTCAGCATTTTTTATACACTTTTCAACATCTTTGAATGATATCCATGAACATGCATCTAATCTTGGTGATAATGTTGGAAAAAATATCATTGGTGTGGTTTCTTCAACAATAATTGGTGCTTTGTAGTTAACACCTATCATACTTTTTGTTCCTTCTGAACGACCTACATAAGAACTTCCAAAAAAACGGCAACCATCGTCAATTATCTTTAAAGATGATTGAGATACTATGTATTCATTTTCTTTTTCAATTATTTTAGTTTCACTTGAATTAATTGGAATTATTGCTAAAGTATCCATGTTAATTTCATATTTTTGCACTTTTTCACCTCCTACTACTAATATTCCCTATTCATTCCCCTGTTTCCTTTAAAATTTTACCATTTTTTTTAATTAATGCACATTTTTTGTCTCAAATGCATAAAAAAACGCTTAAAAGCGTCTTTTTTTTGTCTGAATTAATAAATTTTAATTGGAACAATTAATTGCGTAACGTTTAAATCTTCTGGATTTCTTATAATTATTGGTTGAATTTCACTATTAAATGATAATGTTACAAATTCTGAATTTATTGCTTTTATAGCATCCATCATATATTTAGAACTAAATGCTATGATAAAGTCTTTTGTATTGTCATTTAAGATAGGAACTTGTTCTGTTACGTTACCTATTTCAGGAATGTTTGAAGAAATTATGGCTGTTGTTCCTTTTATTTCTAACTTTATTGTATTTTTTTCAGCTTCACTTGTTAATAAAGAAGCACGATCGATAGCATCATAAATAGCATTCAAACTTAATTTAACTTCAAGTTCAAATTTTTCAGGAATCCATTGAGCTACATCTGGGAATGGTCCATTTATTAAGCTTGACATCATTAAAATGTTATTAAATTTGAAAACTACTCTATTTTCAAAGATGTGCAATTCTAATTTATCTTCTTCATGATTTAACATTTTAATTAATTCATTTATATTTCTTACTGGGATTACTATATTTATATCAGAACTATTATTTTCAAGTTTAATATTTTTTTGAGCAACTCTATAAGAATCTGTAGCTGTTGCAGTTAAGGTGTCCCCATTTATTTTTAGATTTATTCCTGTTAAAACTGGACGATTTTCTTGAGTAGATGCGGCAAATGCTGTTTGGAAAATAATATTTTTAAATGATTTTTGTTCTAAGACAATAGGATTATCTAAAAGAGTTAAATCTATATTAGGGAAATCACTTACTAAATTACAATTTAGTTTAAAAGAAGTATTTTCTGTGTAAATGTATAAAATTTCAGAAGTTATTTCTTCTAAATTGATAATTCCATTAGGTAATTTTCTAACAATTTCAAATATATATTTTCCTGAAACTACTACTTCACCTAATTCATCAATTGATTCTATTTCTGATGCTGGAATAAAAGTTTTAATCGCTATATCATTATCTGTACTTAATAAAAATAATCCTTCATTGGTTAATTCAAATTTTATACAATTTAAAATAGGAATTAAATTTTTATATGATACTCCTTTTATTACATAATTTAAATTTTCTAATAATGTTTTTTGTTCAATTTTTAATTTCATTTTTTTGACTCCTTTATTATATTATTTATATATAGTTATTATTAATATTATTAATGTGGAAACATGTGCAAAACTCAAAAATCTATTGTAAATCCAGTGGAAAAGTTATGCACATTTATACACAATTATTTTAAGTTATTCACAATAGAATTTATTTCCATTTCTAATTTTGAATCGGTTTTTAGTTCTTTTTCAATTTTGTTCACAGAGTGCATAACAGTTGTATGATCTTTTCCACCAAATTCTATACCTATTTTCATTAATGGTTCATTTAGAACATTGCGGCATATATACATTGCTATTTGTCTAGGCATTGTTATGTTAGCGTTTCTTTTTTTACCTTTTATATCTTCTAATGTTAAATTATATTTAGTTGCAACAATTTTTTGGACTTGCTCTATTTTATTTCTGCTTATTACGTTTTTACCAATAAAGTCTCTTAATGCTTCTAGCGCAAGATCTAAAGTAATATCTGAGCCATTCATAATGGTGGCGTATGCTAGTACTCTTGATATAGCACCTTCGAGTTTTCGAATGTCTGATGTACATATACTAGCTATATATTCTTTAACATCATTGGGAAAATTGGTGATCTGTTGAGCTTCAAGTTTTCTTTCAATTATACTAAGTCTTAGATTCATGTCTGGTGGGAAAATATTTATTGTCATTCCCCAGCTAAATCTAGTTTTTAGTCTTTCCTCTAATTTTTGGAAATCATCAGGTGAACGGTCTGATGCAATTACTATTTGCTTATTTTGTTGATGTAATTCATTGAAAGTGTGGAAAAATTCCTGTTGTGTTTTACTTGCTGTTTCAAGATACTGAATATCATCAATTAAAAGGACGTCAACATTTCGATATTTCTTTTTAAAATTGTCCACATATTCAAAATTGTTTTCATCTTTGTTTTTCTTATATAATTCAAGAAAATCATTAACAAATTTTTCACTTGTTACATATAATACGCGTTTTTTACTATTGTTATGCACATAATTACCTATCGCATGCATTAAATGTGTTTTTCCAAGTCCACTACTACTATATAGGAAAAGAGGATTATATACAAAACCTGGTCTTTCAGCAACAGCTAAGGCCATTGCTTGAGCAAATTTATTGCTTTCCCCTACTATAAATGTTTCAAATGTGTAGTTTGGGTTAAGATTTGTTTCAAATTCAACATTTTCACTAGTTTCATTAGGAATTTCCACATTACTATTTAGTTCATTTGGTAAATAGTATTCCATTTGAAAGTTTGTACCTGTTATATCTGTAAATATCTCTTCAATTATGTCATTATAGCTTTCTTTTAAATGTTTTTTATGAATTTCCATTGGAACTTGTACAATGGCTTTATTATCCTTTAAGCTAATTAATTTTGTTTCTTTAAACCAAGTTGTGTATGCCATGGGCTGAACTGAAGCTTCAATTCGTTTTAAAAATGTTGTCCAAATATTATTAATGTCCACAAATATCACCTTCTTCTCTCAAAATTACAACTATATTTTACAATAGAAAAAATAAAAAGGAAACACTAAATTACAAAAAATAGAATTTTTGATTGTTAATAACTTTTAAAATAGTTAATGTTTAAAAAAAAGTATGTGGAAATGTATTTAAAAATGTTAATAACATAGTTATCCACCTACTACACTTATGAAATATAATAACATATAGTAGTTATTAACATATATGTGGAAAACTTTTCCCCTTAAAAAAATTATCAACATTGAGTTTTCCACAAAAAATGTGGAAAAAATTATTTTGCGTCTATTTTACGACAAAATTCACCTTGAAATATATGTGGAAAAAGATTGACAAACAAAAACAAAATATATATAATTATAAAAGCAATGGGGAAAAACCGAGGAGGTGGAAATAAATGAAAAGAACATATCAACCTAATAATAGAAAGAAAAGTAAGAAATTAGGTTTTTTTGCTAGAATGGAAACTAAGATAATTAATAATAGACGTCGTAAGGGTCGTAAAGTTTTATCTCATTAAAAGAATATCACCGCTGAGGCGTGGTGATATTTTTTTTGGAGGAGGGTATTTGTGAAGAAAAAAAATATTGTTAAAGATAGTAAAGAATTTACGCGTATAATTCACACAATTAGACCTTATAGAGGACAAGGTTTCCTTATATATATAGATAAGAGTGTTGGAAATAGTTTTGACAAGAATGATTTTGATTATCAATTTGGGATAACTATCAGTAATAAAGTAGGGCATGCTGTTGTTAGAAATAGAATTAAAAGACAGATAAAGAGTATAATTGATAAAAATAACTATCAAAATTCTTTTAAATGTATTATAATTATAAAGAGAGAAATTTTAGAAAAAAATTATCACGATCTTGAAAATGATTTAAACTATTATTTTCATAAGGGTGGTATCTTGGAGGAAAAGGATGAACAAATTTAAGAAATTAACAATTTTAGCGATGTCTGTTTTTTTACTTACTGGTTGTGCTAAAAATTTAACTGATGAAAATAAAAAAGTAGTAAAAATTGATGAAACTGGTCAAAGTTTAGTATCAAATATTTTATGTCAACCTACAGATTCAAAAGCAATTGAATTATATGAAAAATATAATGTTGATATAAAAAGTTTACCAAAGTGTAATGAATTTAAAATTACTAGTGGTGGTTATGAGGGAATTTGGAATACTATTTTTGTTAAACCATTAGCTTGGGTTATAATTAAACTTGGTGGATTAGTTAAAAATTATGGTTTAGCAATTATAATAATTACGTTAGCATTGAGATTAGCAGTAATGCCAGTAACCAAAAAGACAGCAATGCAATCAGAAAATATGAAAAAAGCTCAACCTGAACTTGAAAAATTAGAAAAGAAATATCGTGATTGTACTTCTCAACAAGAAATGATGATGAAAAGCCAAGAAATGTTAGCAATATACAAAAAATATAATATTAATCCGATGGCTGGTTGCGTTTTTGCTTTAATTCAAATTCCATTGTTTTTTGCATTTTATGAATCGATGAATCGTTTACCAGTAATATTTGAAGGTAAATTTCTAGGATTGAATTTAGGTATGAGTCCTTTAACAGCAATGAAAGCTGGCCAATGGTATTATATTATTTTAGTTATTCTTGTTGTTGCTGTAACTTATTTTTCATTTAAGATGAATCAAACTGCTTCAATGGGATCAGAACAAGAGAAATCTATGAAAATGACAACTAATATTATGATAGTATTTATTTCTATTGCTTCATTTAGTATTTCTACAAGTATTGCATTATATTGGATTTTCAATAGTGGATTTACTATTTTTCAAAATTTGTTAGTCAAGAGAGGTAAATAAAATGTTAGAAAAATACGTTTATGAAGAAAAAACTTTAGAAAAAGCATTTGAAAAGTGTTATGAAGAATTAAATTGTACAGAAGATGATATTTATACTTCATATACTGAAGAAGATGGTGGTTTTCTAAAAGGTAAAAAGGTAATTCTTACAGTTATTAGAAAAGAAGACGTTAAGAAATTTGTAAAATATTATATTAAAACTTTAGGAAATTTAATGTGCATTTTAATTGATTTAGAAGTAACACGTGAAGGTGATATTTATAATGTAAAAATGGCTTCAAATAACAATCAAATATTGATTGGAAAAGAAGGTAGAACATTAAATGCTATTCAAGTTTTAGTTAGACAAACACTAAAAAATCAATCTGGTTTAAATTTAAAAGTAAATATTGATGCTTCAAATTATAAGGGTAAGAAAATTAATAATATTGAATATCAAACAAAAAAGATTTGTAGAGATGTTGTTAAAACAAAAGTTGAAGCTAAAATGGATCCGATGAATTCTTATGAAAGAAGAGCTGTTCATAATGTGGTAGGTACTTTTAAAGAACTAGAAAGCGAAAGCTTTGGAGAAGAACCAAATCGTTATGTAGTCATAAGATTTAAAGAAGATGCATAGTCTTCTTTTTTCATTGACAAGTAAAAATAAATAAATTAAAATATTCAAAATTAAAAAGAGGTGTATTTGATGGAAGATACAATAGCGGCAATAGCAACTGCAGTAGGAGTAGGTGCTATTTCAATAATTCGTGTTAGTGGAAATGATGCCATAAAAAATGTAAATAAAATTTTTAAAGGTACTGATTTAGAAAAAGTTGCTAGTCATACTATTAATTATGGGCATATTGTATATAATAATGAAATAATTGATGAAGTTTTAGTTAGTGTAATGCGTACACCTAAAACTTTTACTCGTGAAGATGTTGTTGAAATTAATTGTCATGGTGGTATAGCAACTACCAATAAAGTATTAGAGTTGTTATTAATGAATGATTGTCGCTCAGCAGAGCCTGGCGAATTTACTAAACGTGCTTTTTTAAATGGTAGAATTGATTTAGTAGAAGCAGAAGGTATTATGAATTTAATTGATTCGAAATCAGAGCTTGCTAGAAAACTTTCATTAAAGCAATTAGATGGTAGTGTTTCTAATAATATAAGAGATTTACGTAATAAAATATTATTACTACTTGCTAATATAGCTGTTAATATTGATTATCCAGAGTATGAAGACATTTTAGATGTAACAATTGATGAAGTAAAAAAACATTTAGGCGAAATAACTACTTCTTTACAAAAAATTTTAGAAACTAGTGAAAATACTACTATAGTTTTAGATGGTTTAAAAACAGCTATTGTAGGATGCCCTAATGTTGGTAAAAGTAGCATTTTGAATTTACTTTTGAATGAAGAAAAAGCAATTGTAACTAATGTTGCTGGGACAACTCGTGATATTGTTGAAGGTACTTTAAATTTAAATGGTGTTTATTTAAAACTACTTGATACAGCAGGGATTCATGAAACTGATGATATTGTTGAAGGAATAGGAATAAATAAAAGTATTGATAGCATTTCTTCAGCTGATTTAGTTTTATTAGTCTTAGATGGTAGTAGAGAGTTAAATGTTGAAGATCAAAAGTTATTAGATTTAACTGCATCTAAAAAAAGAATAATAATTATAAATAAAGTTGATTTGGAACGAAAGATTGATTTTCAAGATAATGATGTTGTTTTAATGAGCACAAAAGATGGATTAGGGTTAGATAAATTAAAAAATAAAATTATTTCAATGTTTAAATTAGATGAAATAAGTGCGGATATGAATATTTTTGTCAATGCTGATGATTTGGCTAAAATAAAAAAATGTATCGAATTGATTAATAAAATTAATTCTTCAATCGATTTTATGGAGATTGATATGATTGAAATAGATTTGCGAGAAATTAATGATATATTAGGTTCAATAATTGGTGAATCTTATGATGAAGAATTATTAGATACTATTTTTAAAAATTTTTGTTTAGGAAAATAGGTGAGTTATAATGGAATATGATATTATTGTAGTTGGTGGTGGACATGCCGGGTGTGAAGCGGCTTTAGCTAGTGCTCGTAAAAACCATAAAACGTTATTAATTACGGCGAATATTAATAATATAGGTGATATGCCTTGTAATCCTTCAATTGGTGGAAGTGCTAAAGGGATAGTTGTACGTGAAATTGATGCTTTAGGTGGAGAAATGGGCATTAACGCTGATAAGAGTCAGATTCAAATTAAGATTTTAAATGATGCTAAAGGTCCAGCAATTAGAGCTTTAAGAGCTCAAGCTGATAAAGTTGATTATCCTAAAAATATGCAAGAAACATTAAAAAATACTAGAAACTTAGAAATTAAAGAAGCTATGGTAGAAGATTTAATTGTTGATAATAATAAAATAAAAGGCGTAGTTTTAGAAGATGGTGAACAAATCCTAAGTAAAGCAGTAATTTTAACGACAGGAACTTATTTAAAAGCTAGTATAATGGTTGGTTCTACTAGAACTTCTAGTGGTCCACATGGTGAGAGAAGATCTAATTATTTAAGTGATAATTTAAGAAAACTAGGATTTAAAGTTATTCGTTTAAAAACAGGAACTCCTCAAAGAATTGCTAAAGAAAGTATTGATTTTAGTAAAACTAAAATAGAACTAGGTTCTCAAAAAAATATTTATTTTAGTTTTGACAATCATATTCCTTATAGTATTGAAGATCAAATTCCTTGTCATTTAATTTATACTAATTCAAAAACGCATCAAATTATACGAGATAATTTACATAAAGCGAGTATGTATGGTGGTCTTAATGATGTAGAAGGAATTGGTCCAAGATATTGTCCTTCTATTGAAGATAAAATTGTTAGATTTAGTGATAAAGAACGTCATCAATTGTTTTTAGAGCCTGAAAGTCAATATAATAATTCTATTTATTTACAAGGTTTTTCAACAAGTATGCCTCATGATGTTCAGGATTTGATGGTTCATAGTTTAGAAGGACTTGAAAATGCAAAAATTCTAAAATATGCTTATGCTATAGAATATGATGCTATTTATCCAACTCAATTAAAAAAATCTTTAGAAACAAAGTTAATTGAAAATCTTTTTACAGCTGGCCAGATTAATGGAACTAGTGGTTATGAAGAGGCAGCTGGTCAAGGATTAATTGCAGGTATAAATGCTGCTTTAAAGTTAGAAGGAAAAGAGCCTTTAATTCTAAAGCGTAATGAAGCTTATATTGGTGTTTTAATTGATGATTTGATTAATAAAGGTGTAAGAGATCCTTATCGTTTATTAACTTCAAGAGCAGAGTTCCGTCTTTTGTTACGTAGTGATAATGCTGATTTGCGTCTAAGAGATTACGGACATGATGTTGGTCTTATAGATGAAGAACGTTATCAAAGATTTTTAGATAAGAAGAAAAAAATTGAAGAACTAAATTTGAAATTGCAAAATTTTAGAATAACGCCAACAATAGAAGTTAATTCTTATTTAGAAAGTATTGGCTCAGCAATATTAAAAGATGGTATTTCTTTGTATGATTTATTAAAAAGAAGTGAAATTAATATAGATAATATAAAACACTTTATAGATATTGATTATGATGATGAAATTATTGAACAAGTTGTAATTAATACTAAATATGATGGTTATATTAAAAAAGAAGAAAAAGGAGCTTTGAAAATGTTAAAATTAGAAAGTAAAGAAATTCCGCTTAATATTGATTATAATAAAATAAAAAATATTGCTTCAGAGGCTCGTCAAAAATTGAACGAAGTTCGTCCTACAACAATTGGGCAAGCTAGTCGTATAAGTGGTGTTAATCCAGCAGATATTGCGGTTTTAAGTGTTTATTTAAAGAAGGAGTATAATAATGACTGAAAATGAATTTAAAGAATTTCTTTCTTCAATAAATGTTAATTTAACTGAAAAACAATTTTTAGAGCTTGATAAATACTATGAAATGTTAATATTGGCTAATCAAAATATAAATTTGACAGGGATAACTGAAAAAAAAGATGTTTATTTAAAACATTTTTATGACTCACTAACTTTAAATTCAATAGTTGATTTAAGTAAAATTAATACTTTTTGTGATATTGGTACTGGTGCTGGGTTTCCTGGTTTAGTTGTTAAAATAGCTTTTCCTAATATAAAAGTAACTTTATTAGATAGTTTAACAAAGCGAACAGAATTTTTAAAAAGTGTAATAAAAGAATTGGACTTACAAGATATTGAAGTAATAAATGTAAGAGCAGAAGAATATAAGAATCGTGAGTTTTTTGATTTAGTTACAGCTCGGGCAGTAGCTCAAGCTAATATTTTATTAGAACTAGCAGCTCCTTTAGCTAAAGATAAGATAGTTTTAATGAAAGGTAATATAAACGATGAATTAAAAAATTCTAAGCACTTTGAAACTGAACTTGGAATTAAATTACTTGCTAAAAAAGAATTTTTCTTGCCAATTGAAAATAGTAAAAGAACTTTAATTTGTTATGAAAAGATCGCCAAAACACCTTTAAAATATCCTAGAAGATATGATCAAATAAAAAAAAGACCATTATAGGAGGATTATGGATTATTCTTATAAAAAAGTAAAAGAAAATATTAAAGAAAATAGTTTTGTTATTAAAAAGAAATTTGGTCAAAATTTTATTATTGATAATAATATAATCAGTAATATAGTTAATAGTGCAGCCATTGATTCTGATACTTTAGTTATAGAAGTTGGCCCAGGGATGGGAGCATTAACTAATGAACTTGTTAAAGTGGCAAAAAATGTGCTTTGTTATGAAATAGATACAACATTAAAGCCTATTTTAGAAAAGATAGATGCTACTAATTTAGAAATAATTTTTGCGGATTTTTTAAAAAGAAATGTTTTAAATGATATAAAAAAATATGAATATAAACATCTATATTTAGTAGCTAATCTTCCTTATTATATTACAACGCCTATTTTGATGAAAATAATTGATGAAAATATTCCTGTTGAAAAGATTGTTGTAATGGTTCAAAAAGAAGTAGGGGATCGTTTTAAAGCTAAAGAAGGATCGAAAGATTATAGTTCATTATCAATTATATTTAATTATAATTATAATATAAAGAAATTAATGGATATTAGTAGACATGTTTTTATTCCGGAACCTAACGTTGATAGTATTGTTTTGGGTTTTGAAGCTAAAGTCGAAAAAGAATTTATAAAAAATCCTCAATTGTTTTATCAATTGATTCGTGATGCATTTACTCAAAAAAGAAAGAATTTACGCAATAATTTAAAAAAATATGATTTGGAAAAAATTGAAAAAGTTCTTTCTAATTATGGATTTGATTTAAGTGCTAGAGCAGAACAAATTAATTATAAAATTTTTATAGAAATTGCTAATAATTTAGAATGATTTTTTCATTCTTTTTTAATTGTTAATTATTAATAACTATGTTAGAATTAGAATAGATATTATAATAGAGGTGAAAAATGGATCTTGTTTCAAATTTAAGTAATGTTTTTTGGATTATAGCAGCACTTATGATTTTTGGCTCGGGGATTTATTTCACATTCAAGTTACATTTTGTTCAGTTTAATTTTTTTAGAATGTTTTATTCTTTAAATAGAAAACATTCAAAAAAGAATGCCATTACTCCCAAACAAGCTTTAATGATGGTTTTAGCTGGAAGAGTTGGCGTTGGTTCGATTTCAGGTGTTGCTTTAGCTATTTATACAGGTGGAGTTGGAGCTATTTTTTGGATGTGGATTTCAGCACTAGCTTCAGCAACTAATTGTTTTGGTGAAACAGTTTTAGGAATAAAATATAAAGAAAAAGATGAGGGTAATATATATAGGGGTGGACCAAGTTATTATATTAAAAAAGGTCTAAAAAAACCTAAGCTTGCTTTTATTTATGCTATTTTAATTTTAATTTGTTATATTGGTGGTTTCTTATCAATTCAAGCTAATACTATTGCTAAATCTTCTACAGAGTTATTTAATATAAATAGTTTAACAATAGCGATGTTGTTATCTTTTATCATTTTCTTTATTATTTTTGGTGGTATTAGAAAAATATCAAAAGTGACTGATAAGTTAGTTCCTGCTATGATTTTATTGTATATTTTGACTGGTTTATTAATTTTAGTAATGAATTTTAAAGCAATTCCTAGTATTTTGTTAACTATTGTTCAAAGTGCTTTTAATTCTAAAGCTTTAGCTGGTGGCTTTTTAGGAACTTTTCTAGTTGGTATTCAAAGAGGAATTTTTTCTAACGAAGCTGGTATGGGGACGGGAGCAATTGCTTCATCAACTGTTGAAACTAATAATGCAGCTGAACAAGGTTATGTGCAAATGCTTGGTGTCTATATTACAACTATGTTAATATGTACAGCGACAGCTATAATAATTTTAACGAGTGACTATAATACTTTAAAGTTGCTTGATATAAATGGTATTGAAATAACTCAATATGCATTTAAATATCATTTAGGTGATGTTGGTAATTTTATTGTCTTTATATCAATTATTTTATTTGCTTTTTCAACAATTTTAACTGGTTATTATTATAGTGAATCATGTTTAAAAAGTATTAAGAAAAACACTAATAAAATAGATACATTTTTATTAAAATTGGGAATTATTGGTGTTATTTTTCTTGGTTGTTTAACGTCTTCTTCTTTATTGTGGGGAATAGTTGATTTATTGTGTGCTTGTTTAGTTATTATTAATATATATGCATTACTTAAGCTAAGAAATGAAATAAAACGTGAAAATGATAACTATAAAATGTAATTTATGATAAAATATATATTTAAGTAAGAAGTGATTTTATGATTTTTAATGAAAAATGGGATTTGGTTTTAAAAGATGAATTAGAAAAAGATTATTTTAAGAAATTAGGCATTTTTGTAAAAAATGAGTATAAAAATAAAACAATTTATCCAGCTTACAATAATATTTTTAAAGCGTTAAGACTTACAGATTATGATAAAGTAAAGGTTGTAATTTTAGGTCAAGATCCGTATCATGGTGTTAATGAAGCTCATGGTTTATCATTTTCTGTTTTAGAAGGGGTTAGAAGACCACCATCATTAGATAATATTTTTAAGGAATTATATAGTGATTTAGCAATTAAAAGAGAAAATAATAATTTAACTGATTGGGCTTTACAAGGTGTTTTGCTTTTGAATAGTGTTTTAACTGTTGAAAAAGATAAAGCTTTTTCTCATAGTAACAAAGGTTGGGAAATTTTTACTGATACTATAATTGAACGTTTAAATGAAAGAAATTCTCCTGTAATATTTGTTTTGTGGGGTAATGCTGCTCGTTCTAAAAAAGCTTTGATTGATCAAAACAAACATTATATTATTGAAAGTGCTCATCCTTCACCTTTGTCAGCAAGCCGTGGTTTTTTTGGTTCTAAACCTTTTTCGCGAATAAATAAAATTTTACGTGATAATAATGAAAAAGAAATAGAGTGGTAAAATGAAAAATACTTTAGATTTTTTGAATAATTATTTAAAAAGTGGAAATAAAATTGTTGTTGCAGTTTCTGGCGGTCCAGATTCAATGGCATTATTAGATATTTTAATTAAGTTTAAAGATAGTAAAAATTTAACTTTAATTTGTGCTCATATTAACCACAATAAACGTGAAGCCAGTGCTTCTGAAGCTCAAATGGTTGAAGATTATTGCTTAAAAAATGGTGTTATTTTTGAATATAAAAAATTTGAACATTATGAAGCTGGTAATTTTCAAGAGGTTGCTAGAAAAATGCGTTATGATTTTTTTGCTGAAATATTGAAAAAGTATAATGCTAATATTTTAATGACCGCGCATCATATTGATGATTTATCAGAGACTATTTTAATGAGAATTTCTAGAGGTTCTATATTGAAAGGTTATGCTGGCTTTAGTGTAATAACTGATAATGATTGGTATACTTTAGTTAGACCATTAATTTATATGACTAAAGATGAACTTTTAAATTATGTTATAACTAATGAAATTCCTTACGCTATTGATGAGTCTAATAATGAAGATCATTATACGAGAAATCGTTATCGTCATCATATTTTAAAAGAAATGAAAAAGGAAAACCCTCATGTTTGTTCTAATTTTTTAAATTTTAGTGAGAAATTAAATGAGGCTTGTGATTTTATTGATGATTTAGTTTTAACTAAATATAAGGAAATGTATGTTGATAATTGTTTAAACTTAATTAAATTTAGTTATGAAAAACCTTATTTACAAAAAATGATTATTGCTAAAATATTAAAAGAAGAATATGTTGATGATATTAAATACTTAAATGATAAACATATAAATATGATTTTAAATTGTATTAATAGTTATAAACCTAATATGGAGTTAACTTTACCGAAAAAAATGCGCGTAATTAAGAGATATGATAAACTTATTTTTACTACTTTAGAAAATGAAAAGAATAATTTTATGTTGTTATTTGATGAAGAAGTAGAAATTAATGGAAATATTATTAAAGAAATAGATAATACTTTAGAAGATGGCAATAATATATGTAGATTAGATATTCAAGATATTACTTTACCTTTATATTTTAGAAATCGCCATGTTGGCGATAAAATTGAACTAAAAGGTACTAATGGTAGTAAAAAGTTAAAAGAAATTTTTATTGAAGCAAAGATTCCATTAGAAAAAAGAGATCAATGGCCAATTCTAGTGGATAGTCATGATGTTATTTTATGGATTCCGGGTTTGAAAAAATCTAAATATAATAAACAAAAAGATGAAAAGTGTGATATAATACTAAAGTACTATTAAAAGGAGGAAAACATGAAAAGAGAAAAGAAACAAAAAAATTTATTACCTTACTTGTTTTTAGCTTTGTTTATAATTGGTGTTTTATATTTTTTAGACAATTCAACAGGTAAGAGAAATGTTTTTACATATGACGAATTTAAAAAACATTTAGAAGCTAGTGAAGTTACTGAAATTCAGATAACTCCAAATAGTGACGCGATGCTTTATGAAATAAAAGGAAAATTGAAAGATTATAAGAATGGTGAAATTTTTGTTGTTAAGATTCCTTTATCAGATACAACTATTTCTAGTATTTTGAATAAAGTTGATGAATTAAATATCAAAACAACAACAATCGCTGATCCTAATTCAGGAATTTTAGTATATATATTAAGTATGCTTCCAATGGTTATATTGGTTGGAGGAGCTTTCTATGTATTAACAAAACAAATGGGTTCTGCTAATAAGTCAATGGATTTTGGTCGTAGCCGTGCTCGTTTAAGTGAAGATTCTAAGAAAGTTACTTTTGATCAAGTTGCTGGTTTAGATGAAGAAAAAGAAGAAGTTCAAGAATTAATAGACTTTTTAAAAAATCCTAAAAAGTTTCAAAAAATGGGAGCAAGAATTCCTAAAGGTGTATTATTAGTAGGTCCTCCGGGAACTGGTAAAACATTACTTGCACGTGCCGTTGCTGGTGAAGCTAATGTTCCATTCTACTTTATAAGTGGTTCTGATTTTGTAGAATTGTTTGTAGGTGTTGGTGCTTCTCGTGTTCGTGACATGTTTAAGCAAGCTAAAAATAATGCTCCATGTTTAATTTTTATTGATGAAATTGATGCTGTTGGTCGTCAACGTGGTGCCGGTTTAGGCGGTGGACATGATGAAAGAGAGCAAACATTGAATCAATTATTAACTGAGATGGATGGTTTTGGTGCTAATGAAGGTATTATTATCATTGCTGCAACTAATAGACCTGATGTATTAGATCCAGCATTATTAAGACCTGGTCGTTTTGATCGTCAAATTACTGTTAATTTACCTGATGTAAAAGGTCGTGAAGAAATATTAAAAGTTCATGCTAAAGGTAAAACTTTTGCTAAAAATGTTAATTTGGCTAATATAGCTAAAAGAACAGTTGGTTTTTCAGGTGCTGATTTAGAAAACTTATTAAATGAAGCAGCTTTATTGACAGTTCGTCGTGATAAACCTGCAATAACAATGGCTGAAATTGATGAAGCTCATGATCGTGTATTAATGGGTCCTGCTAAAAAATCGAAAAAGTATACTGAACAAGAAAAACGTTTGGTTGCTTATCACGAAGCTGGTCATGCTGTTGTCGGAATAAAATTAGAAGGTGCTTCAGATGTTCAAAAAATTACAATTATACCTCGTGGTTCAGCCGGTGGTTATAATTTGATGTTACCTAAAGAGGAAAGATATACAGCAACTAAGCGTGAATTATTAGAACAAATATCTGGATTATTAGGTGGTCGTGTTGCTGAAGAGGTTGAATTTCATGAAGTAACTACTGGAGCTCAAAATGATTTTGAACAAGCCACAAAAATTGCTCGTGCCATGGTAACAGAATATGGTATGAGTGATTTAGGTCCAGTTCAATTTGAACAACCTGATCAAAGTATTTTCTTAGGAAGAGATTATAATAAGTCTCGTAATTTCTCAAGTCAGGTAGCATTTGAAATTGATACAGAAATTCGTAAAATAATTGATAATCAATATAAAGAAGCTACTAAAATAATTAAAGAAAACCGAGAACTTTTAGATTTAATTGCTAATGCTTTATTAGAGCATGAAACAATTACAAAAGAACAAATCGATTATTTGGTTGCTAATGGAAAAATGCCAGATGATACTGAAGAAGACGAAGAAAAAACTGAAGAAAAGAAAGATGACAAAAAAGCAAAAGAAAAGTAATCTTTCTTTTTTTGTGATATTATGATATAATTTTTAAGGTGATACTATGAAAAATGAGGGGTTTACTCTTGTTGAATTGTTGACTGTTATTGTAATTTTATCAGCTGTTAGTTTAATTGGAATATTTACTGTTGATGGTGTTATAAAAAGGGGAAGCGAAAAAGCTTATCAAACACAAATTAACGAAATGAAATCTGCAACTGAAAATTTTGTTAAAACTGATGGTTTACCAACTTGGTGTAATTTAAATAATAACGGCGATGTTTGTTTTATAACATTGAAATTATTACTTGTAACAAAGTATATTGCTCCAGCTAATGGTGAGTTTAAAAATCCTGCTACAGATAAACCTTTTGCAGATGATACTTTAATTAAAATCGAAAAATATGGTAAAAATTACTTGTTTGAAGTAAAAGATGATTTAGAAAAGTTTTCTAAGGAAGAACCCAATTTATATCGAAGAAGTCAAAGCGATATTGCTAGTTGTCACGATTATATTAATGAATTGAATAAATAATATTAAGTTTTCTTAATATTGTTTTTTAAGTAAATAGATTTTTTACTTATTTTATGTTATCATATATATTGAATATATATTAGAAAAAAATGGTGAGTTTGTTATGGGAAAAGTTATTGCACTTGTTAATCAAAAAGGTGGAGTTGGAAAAACAACTTCCAGTATAAATTTAGCGGCCTCTTTAGGCTTTTTGAAGCGTCGAGTTTTACTTATAGATTTAGATCCTCAAGGTAATGCAACTACAGGATTAGGAATAAATAAAGCAGATGTCAAGGCTAGTATTTATGATTTATTGATGGATCGTGTTACGATTGAAGAAGTTGTTATAAAAACTAAATTTAGAAATTTGTCAATTATTCCAGCAACAATTAATTTGGCGGGAATAGATATAGAATTAATGGAAAAAAAGCATCAAGATCCTAATTTTAAACCTGGCGAACAATTAAAAAAGCATTTGAGCTTAATTGTAGAACAATATGATTTTATTATAATTGATTGTCCACCTTCATTAGGCTTTTTAACAAAGAATGCTTTAGCTGCTGCTAATTCTGTTATAATTCCTGTTCAATGTGAGTTTTTTGCTTTAGAAGGAATTATGCAATTGTTAAATAGTATTATGATGGCTCAGAGAAGTTTGAATCCTTCATTAGAAATAGAAGGAGTATTACTTACTATGCTAGATAATAGAACAAATTTGGGATTAGAAGTTGTTGAAGATATTAAAGGATATTTTAAAGAAAAAGTTTATGATACAATAATTCCAAGGTTAGTAAGATTATCAGAAGCACCTAGTTATGGTAAGCCAATAATTGCTTATGATCCTCAAAGTAGAGGGACAGAAGCATATTTAAATTTAGCTAAGGAAGTGATGGAGAGAAATGGAAACTAAGAAAAGAGCTTTAGGTCGTGGGTTAGAACAATTATTTAATACAGAAAATTTAGATATTGATAACTATGAACAAAAGATATATGAATCAGTAAATAAAGAAGAGATTGTTGAGTTAAATATTGAGGAATTGAGAGCAAATCCATATCAACCTCGTCGCGTTTTTGATGAAGATTCTCTAAATGAATTAGCAGCTTCTATAAAAGAACATGGTGTTTTTCAACCAATTATTGTTAAAAAAAGTATTAAAGGTTATGAAATAATCGCTGGTGAACGTCGTTATCGAGCAAGCAAATTAGCAGGTAAGACTACAATTCCAGCAATCATTCGTGATTTTACTGACGAACAAATGATGGAAATAGCTTTGCTTGAAAACTTACAACGTGAAAATTTGAGCGTTATTGAGGAAGCTATTGCTTATCAAAAAATGCTTACATCATTAAAATTAACTCAGGAAGAATTAGCTTTGAAAGTTGGAAAGAGTCGTAGCCATGTTACTAATATATTAGGCTTACTTCGCTTACCTGAAAATGTTCAAAGAATGATTTTAAATCATGAGTTAACAATGGGACATGCTCGTGTTTTGAGTAAACTTGAGGATTCTGAGAAAATTCGTGAAATCGCAACCAAGATAGTCGAAGATAATTTGACTGTACGTGCCACTGAAGAATTACTTGAAGCTCCTACTTTTACTCGTGTTAATAAAATTAAACGTCATGATGAAAAGAATAATGATTTTAAATATGTTGAAGATATTATGCGTGCAAAATTGGATACTAAAGTAAGAGTAAAAGATCATAAAGTAATAATTAGCTTTACAAATACGGCAGATTTAAATAGAATATTAGCTGTTTTGGATGTTAAAGGTGATTAAATGGATAAAGATTATCAATTGAATTCAATTGTTATAATGAAAAAACCTCACCCTTGTGGTACTAACGAGTGGGAAATTGTGCGTGTTGGTGCAGATATAAAAATAAAATGTTTGAAATGTAATCGCATGATTATGATTCCTAGAGTAGAATTCAATAAAAAGTTGAAAAAAGTAATTAAATATTAGGAGGATATATGGCAAGAAAAAAAACAAAAAAGCTAACTCTTGGCCCAATACTCACTATTGTAATTTTAAATATATTAGTAATAGTTCTTAGTTTTGTTTTTTCAAAAATAGGGTTTGTTACTAATAAAACTGAAATAATAAATAATGAATTATCTACTACTAACGTTGTTGTTAATAATTTGGTTTCCCGGGATGGAATCAAATTTCTATTTTCTTCTATTTTAGATAATTTTAAAAATTTTAATGTTTTATACGTTTTTATTATAGCTTTATTAGGTATGGGTTTAGCCGATGATAGTGGCTTATTTAGAGCTTTATTTAAAAAATGTAAAAAATTTAAATTATCATTTATTATAGTTATAACTTTAATAATAGGATGTTTAATGGGATTTTTAGGTGAATATAGTTATGCTATATTTTTACCTTTAACTGGTTATATATATAAAAATATGAATAAAAACCCTTTGGTTGGTGTAATAACAATGTTTATTGCTCTTTCGATGGGACAAGCTACAGGTATTTTACCAACGTATTTAGATGAAGCCTTAGGTAAAACAACGGAATTAGCTGCTAAAATAACGGTTGATCAAAGTTACAAATTTAGCAGTTCATCAATGATTTATATTGTTATTTCTTCATTAGTGGCTTTTATAATTATTGGTGTATTTATAATTCAAAAATATTTAATTCCTAAGCTACCAAAGTTGAAAGCTGAAGAAGAAATTGAAGAATTAGAAATGACTAATAATGGATTAAAATATTCTTTAATCGCAATCTTTGTTATGTTATTTTTAGTACTTTATGCTGTTATTCCTGGATTACCACTTAGTGGAAGTTTGTTGGGAGAAGGCAATTCATACTTAGAAAAATTATTAGCAGATGGAACACCATTTAAAGAATCTTATGTTTTTATTTTTACATTTATTTTATCTATAGCAGGTTTAATTTATGGATTTAAATCGAAAAAATTTAAAAATCTTGACGATTTTACAAGAGGTTTTTCAAGATCTTTTGCAGGAATGTCTATTGTATTTGTGTTGATGTTTTTCTTATCACAATTAATTGCTTTAGTTAAATGGTCAAATTTAGATGTCTTTTTATCTTCAGTTTTTATTAATTGGTTAAGTTCTTTAAAAATAACTGGTATGGGTTTAATTGTATTTTATTTTATTATAATAATAATGGTGTCTGTTTTAATACCAGATTCGTTGTCAAAATGGCAATTTATAGCTCCAATTGCAGTTCATTTGTTTATGCGTGCAAATATGACGGCAAGTTTTGCTCAATATATTTTTTCAGCAGCTGATGGTATTGGCAAAAGTATTTCAATATTTTTCCCGTATACGGCTATCTTATTTGGTTTAATTTATAAATATACTGATACAGGAAGCTTTGGATTTTTTAGATTATATAAAATGTTATCTCCAGTAACAATACTATTTACAATTTTCTGGATTGTCATTATAATAACTTGGTATGTTGTTGGAATACCAATGGGTATTGGGGTATTACCAAGTTTATAAAGGAGCGATAGAATGAGTTTAAAAGCTGGAATTGTTGGTCTTCCTAATGTAGGGAAGTCAACTTTATTTAATGCTATTACAAAAAAGAATGTTTTGGCTGCAAATTATCCATTTGCAACAATTGAACCTAATGTTGGGGTAGTTGAATTACCTGATGAAAGAATGGAATTTTTGAAAAATCTTTATTTACCAAAAAGTTTTGTTCCAACTTCTTTTGAGTTTATTGATATAGCAGGTTTAGTTGAAGGAGCATCTAAGGGCGAAGGACTTGGTAATAAATTCTTGTCTCACATTCGTGAAGTTGATGCCATATGTGAGGTTGTTAGATGTTTTGAAAATTCTAATATAACTCATGTTTCTGGTAAAGTTGATCCTATTCGTGATGTTGATATTATAAATATGGAATTAATGCTTGCTGACTTAGAAGTAGTAGAAAATAGAATTAATAAGATTGGTAAAAAAGCAATGTTATCGACTGATAAAGATACAAAAGCTGAATGTATTTTATTAAATAAATTGAAAGATGCTTTAGAACATGATAAAGCTCTTAGGAATTTAGAATTAGATGAAGAAGAAACTAAAAAAGCTAAATCTTACAATTTGTTAACAATAAAACCTATTGTTTATGTTGCTAATGTTACTGAAGAAGATTTAGTTGTAGGAACTAATGTTTATGTTGAAAAATTAAAATCCTATGTAAAAGAAGACGTTATTGTCATGTGTGCTAAAATAGAATCAGAACTTGGTGAACTAACTGAAGAAGAAAAAGCTTTATTTTTAACAGAACTTGGCATTAAAGAAAGTGGTATGGAACAATTAATTAAAGTAACTTATAAAAAACTTGGTCTTGAAACATTCTTTACTGCTGGAAGTGATGAAGTAAGAGCTTGGACATTTGTTGCCGGTACTAAGGCACCAAAATGTGCTGGTATTATCCATTCAGATATTGAAAGAGGTTTTATTAAAGCTGAAGTTATGAGCTTTAATGATTTAAAACAATATGGTGATGAGAAAAAAGTTCAAGAGGCCGGCAAACTTCGCATTGAAGGAAAAGATTATATTATGCAAGATGGCGATATAGTTTATTTTAGATTTAATGTTTAATTTGCAATTATAAAAAGTTAAAAAGATGTTTACAAACGTCTTTTTTTTTGTTATAATCATTGCGAGTATTTGAATACTCCTTGCTTTTCTTTAGAAAAGCCAATAGACCATGAGGAGGTGTAGATATGAAAAACTATGAAATTATGTACATTGTTCGTCCAACTTTAAGTGAAGAAGAATTAGCAGCAGTAGTAAGAAGATTTAATGATGTTTTAAATGCTGATGGTTCTCAAGTAGTTAATGTTACAGAAATGGGTCAAAGAGAATTAGCTTATGAAATTAAGAAATTTAGAACTGGTTATTACTATGTAATTGATGTTCAAGCTTCTAACGATAAAGCTATTAAAGAATTTGATCGTTTAGCATTAATTAATAATGACATAATTCGCCACTTAATTACTAAGAAAGAAGCTTAAGAAAGAGGTAGGTAAATTATGAATAAAGTAATGTTAATAGGCAGATTAACTGCTAAACCTGAGCTAAGATATACTCCATCTAATGTTCCATATTCAAGATTTTCATTAGCTGTAAATCGTCCTTTTAATAGCCAACAAGGTGAAAGAGGAACTGATTTTATTAATATCGTAATATGGAGAAAGCAAGCTGAAAATGTTTGCAATTTCTTAGATAAAGGATCTTTAGTTTCAGTAGAAGGTAGAATACAAACTGGAAGTTTCAATGATAAAGATGGAAATAAACGTTATACAATGGATGTAGTAGCAGATAGTGTTCAATTTTTAGAAAGTAAACAAGCTAGTCAAAAGAGAGCTCAAGATGAAGTTAGTCCTTATGATTATCAAGATAACAATTCATCTAATGGTGTTAATGTCGATACTGATCCATTTGCAGATTTTGGCGATAGTGTTTCTATAGATGATAACTTCCTAGAATAGGAGATATAAAAATGGCAGAATTTTTTAAGAAAAAGAAAAAAGTTTGTCAAATGTGTGCTGGTAAAAACATCGATTATAAAGATGCCGATGTTATTAAAAAATATGTAAGTGCTGATAAAGGCAAGATTTTACCAAGACGTGCAACAGGTGCTTGTGCTAAGCATCAACGTCATATTGCTGGTGAAGTAAAGAAAGCACGCTTTATGGCAATTATTCCATTTGTTAAATAAAGAGTAGAAATGCTCTTTTTTTCTTTGAAAAATAAAGATTGTATGATAAAATAAAGTTGTAAATTTCTAAGTAAGAAAACGGGGAAGGGTGTAAAATGATTAATTTTATTGTGTGCGACTCAAATAAGGTGGTAGTCGCAGAAGTTAAAAGGCTGATAGAGCAAAAAATGATGAGGAATGACATATGTTATCAAATTCATACGTTTTATAAATATGATGATGAGTTTAATTTAATTATTAATAAACCTATGTCTAACAAGATTTATATTTTAGATATTGAAACATCTAATATTTCTGGAATTGATGTTGCTAAAACAATTAGAAATAATGATTATCAAAGTGTTATTATATTTTTAGCAAGTGATGATAAATATGGACAATTTCTATTACAAAAAGAATTTCCTTTTTTATCGTTTATAAATAAAACTTATGACTTGGATAGTAAACTTTTTAAATCTTTACAAATTTGTATGAAAAAGTTTAATTTATCTAAAATGTTAAACTATAGTATAAATGGTTTCTTTTATAATATTCCAGTTGATGATATTGTTTATGTTTCTCGTGATCAGGTTGAAAGAAAATGTTTTATTAAAACAAGTTATTTAGAAGCGATGATTTCTAAACCTTTAAGCGAAATAAAAGAAATTTTAGGAGATGAATTTATATATTCGCATCGTTCTTGTATAATTAATCAATCAAAAGTTAGAGTTGTGGATACTAATGCTCATAAAATTTATTTTTCTGATAATTTAGTTATTGATTTATTTTCTCAGATTTATAGAAAAGAATTAAAAAAATATTGTGAAATTAAAGTTAAATGATAAAATTTTGAACTTCGAGCAAAAAAAAACATATTTGAGACAAAAAATTCTTTTTTGTTAACATTTTATATTACAATGGGGGTGTCGCTTTTAATTTTGGCATTTGCAAAAAATGTCAAATTAAGGCGATTTAAAAAGATTGTGCGTAGTGGTAAAATGTTGTATATTAAGTATGGAAGTAAAAAAGAAGGGAGAAATTAGATGAGAGGTAAAGTAAAATGGTTCAATAACGAAAAAGGATTCGGATTTATTGAATATAAGGAGGGCGAAGACATTTTTGTTCATTATTCGGCAATTTTGTCTGAAGGTTATAAAACATTAGTCGAGGGTCAATACGTTGAGTTTGAACTTGTTAGAACTGATAAAGGCTTACAAGCCAAAAATGTAGTAGAGATTAAAACTGCTTTAGTATAGCAGTTTTTTAATTTTTTATATTCCCATTTATATACTAATTATTTTTCTTTTATTTCCAAAATAAAACAGCTTGAATTTACATATTTTAATATAAATGTTATAATATAATTGGGGGATGGAAGAAAGGATGATCGGATGAAATTTATAATTCGTGGACGTAAAGTCGAAGTCACAAAATCAATTAAAAGTTATATTGAGGAGAAATTAGGAAAATTAGATAAGTATTTTTCTAATCCTGACGAAATAACGGCAACAGTTTTAATTAAAATTAAAGATGTTGATCAAATTGTTGAAGTAACTATTCCAGTTACTAAAATGATTTTGCGTGCGGAGGAAAGTAATAAAGAACTTTATGCAGCTATTGATTTAGTTGTTGATAAGTTAGAACGTCAGATTAGAAAAAATAAATCTAGATTAAATAAGAAAAAAATAAGAGAAAATCTAATTGATTTAAATTTAAAATTTGAAACAACAGATCTTGAAGAAAATAAAGGAAAAATTGTTAAACATAAAGAAATTGAAATGAAACCAATGTCTGAAGAAGAAGCAATTATGCAAATGGAATTGTTAGGTCATGAATTCTTTGTTTATAAAGATATTAAACGTGAAGGAATTTGCATTTTGTATCGTCGTAAAGACGGAGATTATGGTTTAATTGAAACTATATAATAAAGTTAAATTAGATAAGTAGAAATACTTATCTTTTTTTGATAAACCCTTTTATTTTTAATACTTTTTTGGTACAATAAATTATATTGGAGATGATATGAATGAATATATTTAGAAAATTATTTGATCATGAATATAAAGAATTAGAAAAATTTAAAAAACAAGCAGATGCTATATTTGCATTAGATTCCAAAATGCACGAATTAAGTGATGAAGAATTAAAAGCTAAAACCGGAGAATTTAAAGAAAGACTTGCAAAAGGTGAAACATTAGATGATTTATTAATTGAAGCTTATGCAGTAGCACGTGAAGTTGGTGATCGTGTTTTAGGTGAAAAAGCTTTTTATTCTCAAATCTTAGGTGCAATTGCTATTCATTATGGCAATATAGCTGAATTAAAAACTGGTGAAGGAAAGACTTTAGTAACTATATTTCCGGCTTATTTGAATGCCTTAGAAGGTAAAGGTGTTCATGTAATTACAGTTAATGAATATTTAACAACAAGAAATGCTGAGTGGATGGGTGGCATTTATAATTTTCTAGGTGTTAGTGTTGGTGTAAATGTTCGTGCTATGAGTACACTAGAAAAAAAAGATGCATATAATTGTGATATTTTGTATTCAACAAATAACGAAATTGGTTTTGATTATTTAAGAGATAATATGGTTGTACGAGCTGAAGATCGTGTTCAACGTGGATTAAATTATGCAATTATCGATGAGGTAGACTCGGCTTTAATTGATGAAGCTAGAACGCCTTTAATTATATCTGGTGGTTTTATGCATTCTGCAAATTTATATAAACAAGCTGATATGTTTGCTAAAACTTTAAAAGAAAATGATGGATATATTTATGATGAAAAAACAAAAGCTGTTTCTTTAGATGAAAAGGGAATAGCTGCAGCTGAAAAAGCTTTTAGTGTTGATAATCTTTACGATATAAATAATACAACTTTAGTACATTTTATTTCTCAGGCTTTGAAAGCTAATTTTGCTATGCATCGTGATATTGATTACGTTGTTCAAGATGATCAAGTTATTATTGTCGATCCTTTTACTGGTCGTTTAATGCCAGGACGTAATTATTCTGAAGGATTACATCAAGCAATAGAAGCTAAAGAAAATGTTAAGATTCAAGAAGAAACAAAGACTTTAGCAAGTATAACTTTTCAGAATTTATTTAGAATGTATAAAAAACTTTCAGGAATGACTGGTACTGCTAAGACTGAAGAAGAAGAATTTAGAGACATTTATAACATGTATGTAATTACTATTCCTACTAATAAACCAGTAGCTCGTATTGATTATGGTGATTTATTATATGCAACAAAAGCAGGAAAATATAAAGCAATAGTTAATGAAATAAAAGAACGTCATAGTAAAGGCCAACCAGTGTTAGTTGGTACAATTGCTGTAGAAACAAGTGAACTTATTAGTTCAATGCTTAAAAGAGAAGGAATTCCTCATGAAGTTTTAAATGCTAAAAATAATGCTCGTGAAGCTGAAATTATTGCTAAAGCTGGTGAAAAAGGTGCTGTAACTATTGCAACCAATATGGCAGGTCGTGGTACTGATATTAAGATTAATGATGAGGTAAGAGCTTTAGGCGGATTATTTGTTATCGGTACTGAAAGACATGAATCACGTCGTATTGATAATCAGTTGCGTGGACGTTCTGGTCGTCAAGGAGATCCAGGTGCTTCACAATTTTGTATTTCATTTGAAGATGATTTAATGGTACGCTTTGGTGCTGATCGTACTAAAGAAATGCTTCAAAGATTAGGTTTTGATGATGATCAAGCAATTCGTAATAAAATGTTTTCAAATACAATTGAATCAGCTCAAAAACGCGTTGAAGGCAATAACTTTGATATTCGTAAAAACTTACTTGAATATGATAATGTTATTAATCAACAACGTTTAGAAATATATGAAAAACGCAACAAAATTTTAGATAGTGATTCTATTCATGATATTGTATTAGATTCTTTTAGAAATCATGTTTTAGATGTTGTAGAAGATCACTATTTAATAACTAATTCTTTATCAGATGATGATAAAAAAGAAATATTAGAGTATTTTAATGAAAATTTATTAAAACAAGATATTTCTTTTGATGAAGTATCAGCTTTAGATAAAGATGGTTTAGAAGATTTATTGTATGGACGTATTGTTCGTGAATATGAAGCCAAATTAGAAGAATTACCTGAGGAAATTGGTAAAGATTTTGAAAAAGCTATTTCACTTCGTGTAATTGATACTCATTGGATGGAACATATTAACTCAATGTCTATTTTAATGGAAGGTATTCAATTACGTGGCTATGGCCAAGAAAATCCTCTTCGTGAATACACTAAAGAAGGTAGTGATATGTTCACTGATATGCTTAAAGTAATTGATAAAGAAATAACTTTATATTTACTAAAAGCTGAAATTCGTCAAAATATTGAAGCTAAAAAAGTAGTTGAAGGAACAGCTGAGAATCGTGAAACTAAAGAAGCCAAAAAACAACCTAAGAAAGTTGTAAAAGTTGGTAGAAATGACCCATGTCCATGTGGGTCTGGTAAGAAATACAAGAACTGTTGTGGTAAATAACCCATAAAATAAGGGTTTGAGCAATTTTGGAAAATTCAAAAAGGTGCTGAAAATGGCAAAATGTTTGCAATTTGTTTGCAAACAAAAAAATTTGAAAACAAAATGACTCAAAACCTTATAAAATAAGGAAATCTCTATGCAAACATTTTTGCAAATAATATAAAGTTGGCATTCGTGCCAACTTTTTCATTTACTCAATTGTAAATGGAGGAGAGATTATTATGGCTGATGTAACAGTTCAAAAAAGAGGAGAAGTATATCAATATAAATTTGAAATTGCTTCAATCGATGGGAAAAGAAAATTTAAAAATAAGTCAGGATTCGCAACAAAAAGCGAAGCAAAAAAAGCAGGTATTATTGCATACAATGAGTATTTGAATACTGGACATAGTTTTAAACCTAAAACAATGTCATATTCTGATTAATTAGTTTTAATTGGCACTCCTCATAAAGTACCAAAAATAATGTTTAGTATTCAAAATGTTATTTTTAAATTCTTGCCTCAGTCGATTTTTGATAATATGGCATTTAATAAAAAGGATACTTTCATTTTAGGAAAATCAA
>CAKPHY010000017.1 GCA_934162285.1 uncultured Bacilli bacterium | reverse complement strand
TGGATAGAGTAGCATCTTTTGGTCTTACTGCATATTGGGATGAACAAAAAGGAAGAGCAAGAGATGTAATGCAGGAAAATTTAAGACAAAAATTTCAATTCTTTAAATCTTTAATAGAAATTAATTCTATGTTTGGCGATAATCAACAATTTGTCGATCAAGTTAAGAATGAATTATTTGCAGATAGAATTTATGTTTATACAACTAAAGGAGACATTATTGAATTACCTAAAGGAGCTACAGCAATAGATTTTGCATATAAAATACATACTGATATAGGTAATACGATGGTTGGAGTATTTGTTAATGATGATTATAAACCTGTTGATTATGTTTTACATAATAAAGATAGAGTAAGAATAGTTACAGATGTTTATTCTTTTGGACCAAGAGAGGAGTGGGTCGAGAAAGCTCAGACCAGTTTAGCTAAAAAGAAAATAAGAGATTTTAATAGGAGGTAGGTAAAAATGAATTTAATATGTTTAAGTTTGGTTTATGAAAAGCTCAATTCTAAAGATAAGGAAAATTTAAATAATGTTTTAAAAACTATTCAAATTGAATACGAAAAGTTAAAAGATGTTTATAATAATCATAAACATAAATATACTGGTATTGAACATCCAACAATTATTAATAAATGTAATGGCACATTAATGATTGCTGAAACACAAAACGTTGATAAAAACTTGGCATATGATTTATTAAAAAAATTATGGATTGATTGTCTTGATGATGAAAAAAAGAAGGAATTTCAACCTTTGATTTATAAAATTAACAATTTTTATGGAAAAGAATCACTTATTTATTTGGCAGAAACTGCTGTTGGCATTCATAGTCTTGTGTATGGTGATATACAAGTTTATTCTCAAGTGATTAATGGATTAAATAATGATAAATATTATGATAATATTGTTAAATTATTAAATGAAATTATGCTTGATGTTCGAAAAAACACTAATATAAGCGATGGCAATGTATCTCTAGAAAGAGTTTTGGCAGATTGTGTAGTAAGAGATGGCTTAAATGATATTGTTTTGTTCGGATATGGGAAATCCGGAAAATTAATAGCAAAGGCCTTAAGTGAAAATAATATAAACATTACAATATATACTCGTAATGAAAATTTACTCAATGAAAAAAATATCAAATTTAAAAACTACTCTGAGTTATGTTCTGAAAAAAATTTTAATTGTATTATTGCGTTGGAAAATAATTTATCAACAATTAATATTGTAAAAACTATTTGTGATAAATTTATTAATGTTTATGACATTTCTAGCCCAAGCATACTTTCTGAATTAAATAATATTAATAATTGTAAAAAAATTATGTTATTAAATGATTTCATTGAGATTGGTAAGTCTAATGAAATTTTAAGACGAAAAGGAAATAATACTGCAAAAAATATAATTTTAAAGTATATAACTGTCTTTTTATCAAATATTACCAATCAAATTGTTATAAATTATGAAATAAATAATTTATTATCACGAAGAATAATTGAAACTCGAAACTTAATTAATTTGAGTTTAAGAAAAAATATGAATAATTATAAATTTTTAGAAGTTGATATTCCAACTTTATTAAAATTTGCTTCTGAAAGTGAAACTACGGCTTTTAAAATGACATTTAATAATACTGTTTATTATTTGACACAATCGTCTCAGTTATTATTACAAATTCTCGTAAATAGTAATATTTCACATGTTTATAATATTTCACATGTTTTTAAAAATGAAAACATCGGAATAAACACAATGCATGAATTTCAAATGTTTTCTTGCGAATTTAAAAATAAAAACTATAATGATGTCGAAATATTATTTGATAAGGTGTTAAAGAATGTTTTATCTAATTTGAAATATCAATTTAATAAATTAATTAAAATATCATATGATGAAGCATTTGATATAATTAATAGCAGTTTAATAGAAAATATAAAATATGGTTCTATTTTTGATGATAATCAATTAACGATTTTATCTAATTATATTAATAAAAAATATAATTCTAAATTTTATATTATTAATAAATATCCAATAAATTTTAGAAAATTTTATCATAATATAGATGAAAAAAATAATGTAAATATGTTTAAAGCATATTATGAAAATCTATGTTTTGCATCAGGAGGGCAAAGATTAACAAATAAAGCAGAAATAGAGCAAAATCTTTATTTAAGTAATAATTATATAGATAAATATAGTGCTTATATTGACATTTTAAACGATAAAATTAATCATGGTGGTTTTTCTATATCTATAGATGCTTTAATAAAAATTTTATTAGGATTATCTACAACGAATGATTGCAAAATCTTTAAAGATATGCAATTATAAAAAATTATTTGAAGGAGTGAACAAATGAATAAATTATGTAATATGAATTTTATAGATGAAAATGTTTTACTAATTACTAGTAAATACTTTGTTGAACAAAATACAGAAATTTTAGATTTTATTAAAAATAATGTAAAGAATATTTATATATATAGTCAGGTTAAACCAAATCCAACGCTTAATATGATAATTGATGCAAAAAAAATTCTAAATAATAAAAATTGTAAAAAAATTATAGCATTAGGTGGTGGTAGTGTAATAGATGTAGCGAAAGCAATTTCAATTTTTTATGATATACCTAATAAAGATATATGGTTGTATTTTAATAAATTAAAAAATCTTGATAATATAAAGCATTCAATTGATTTAATTGCAATACCAACAACTTTTGCTACTGGTAGTGAATACAATAAATACTGTGTTATTACACATAAACGCGAAAAAAGATCTATTTCTTCAAATTTAATAATACCAAATATGGTATATGTAGAAGATAGAGTATTGAATTCGTTATCATTATCTCAAAAAATTTTAGGGTTGTTTGATTGTTTTATGCATATAATTGAATGTTATATTTCTAATAAAAGTAATGTAGAAAGTAAGGATATTAGCTTACATGGAATTGATTTAATTCTTAAAAATATAAGTGATTTAAAGCATGTATCCAATTCAGATATAGTGAAACTAAGTAAATTTTCTGCTGATGTTGAAAATATGTCTAGCTGTATATCATTGCATTCTCTAGGACATGCTATTTCCTCATTGAATCCTAAAATTCTTCATGGTGAGTCAATATTGCTAATTGCTAGAAATTATTTTACTTGTCTTGAAGGCTTGAAAAATAGTGAAATTTTAGAATTAAATAATTATATAAGTAAAAAATCAAATTTAAATTCTATAGTTGAGTTAGTTAAGATATTTGAAAATGTCTATTTTAATATAAATAAATCTTCTTCAAATGCATTACTATATTCTTATTTTGATTTATCTAAAACTGAAATATTATCGAAAGCAAAAGAAATTTCTTATTTAAGGGATTGTTATTTTGTCAACGATTCTTCAAAATTAAGCGATGAAAATATAATGAAATGTTTAGAAATTGATTTTGTAGATGTTAAAAAGGAAGTGTCTAAATTTGTAAATTTTGATGATGTATATTTTATAAATAGTAATTGTGGAATTTCTAGTCATGATATTGACATATATTGTGTCGTAAAAGGGCATGGTTCTGAAACTCATTGTTATTATGATGTAAATGGAAGGTGGATTGAAATTTTCATTGATTCTCTAGAAAATACTAATTATAAAATTAAAACAATTGATGCTTTAGGAATTAATTATGCAAGTATGTTAGATTTTTATTGTGGAAATAAACGATTATATGATAGAATATTTAATCAATGTTTAAAAATAAAGAATAATTATTCTTTATATAAATTGGATGAATTATTATATACATATAGAGTCCAGATTTCTTTTGAAAAAATTAACAATACGAATCATGAATATAGCAATAGAATGTTATGTTCAGCTCTTGTTTATCCTTTTATATCTTTTTTGTTAGGAAAATATCATGTTTTTCCTTCATCACCTAAAAATTGGTTATCACAATTAAAATCTGCCATGGGGAATGACTTTAAAGATTTAGATTGTTTATTTGATGGAAAATATGATTATAATAAAATTCAAAAATTAATCGAAAAATATACAGATAGATTAGAACCAATAAATATAATTTATGAAGGGAAAAATAGACGTTCTAGGGTTGAATAATTATACATATTTAAACATTATATGATAAAATGATTTAAAGTCTTACATTATAAAATAGTTATAGAATTTTAAGAAAGGAAAATGGAAATGGAAAAATATGAAAATTTTACCATAAAAAATGTTGGTGAAAAAGTAACAATTAATGGCTGGGTAAGTAAAGTAAGGAACTTAGGTGGCGTTATTTTTATAGACTTAAGAAATAGAGTGGGAATTGTACAAGTTGTTGTTAATCCTGATAGTAAATATTATGAATTAGCTAATACATTAAAATCAGAGTATGTAATTAAGGTATATGGTACTATTGTTGAACGAGTTAATAAAAATAAAAAATTATTATCTGGTGAAATTGAAATAAATGTTGAAACTTTAGAATTAATTAATAAATCAAAAGAAGTACCTTTTCAAATTGAAAACGATACTAATTCGTTGGAAGATACCAGACTAAAATATAGATATTTAGATTTAAGAAGAGAAGTGTTGCAAAATAATTTTATATTAAGAAACAAAATTACTTTTGCTGCTAGAAAGTTTTTAAATAACTTAGATTTTCTTGAAGTCGAAACTCCTGTGTTATGTAAAAGTACACCTGAAGGAGCAAGAGATTATTTAGTACCATCAAGAGTTAATAAGGGGAAATTTTATGCTTTGCCTCAATCACCCCAAATATACAAGCAATTACTTATGGTAGCTGGTTTTGAAAGATATTTTCAAATTGCCAAATGTTTTAGAGATGAAGATTTAAGAGCAGATAGGCAACCTGAATTTACTCAAATTGATGTTGAAGCATCATTTGTAGGTGAAGACGATATAATGGCTTTAGGAGAACAACTTGTTGCTAGTATTTTTAAGGAAACAAAAAATATAGATATTAAAATCCCACTTCAAAGGATGAAATATAACGATGCAATTTCATTATATGGTTCAGATAAGCCTGATTTAAGATTTAAAATGGAAATTCACGATTTGACGAAAATTTTTAAGGATACTGAATTTTCTGTATTTAAAAATGTTTTATTAAATAATGGCATTATAAATGCTATAGTTGTTAAAAATGTTGCAAATATTTATAGTAGAAAAGATATAGATAAATTGACTGATTTTGTAAAAACATACAAAGCAGAAGGGTTAGCATATTTAAAATTTAATGATGAAGTAAGTGGAAGTATAGCTAAATTTTTAAATGATGTTGAACTTAGTAGTTTAAAAGAACAATTAAATATTGATTTTAATGATTTAGTTCTTGTTGTTTCAGGAAAATATAAAGTTGTTAAAACATCTTTAGGTGCTTTGAGATGTAAACTTGCTAAAGATTTAAATTTAATAGATAAAAATGAATTTAAACTTTTATGGGTTGTTGATTTCCCATCATTTGAATGGAGTGAAGAGGAAAATAGATATGTTGCCTGTCACCATCCATTTACTATGCCAAAAGATGAAGATGTTGACAAGCTTCTAACAGATAAAGCAAATTGTTATAGTAAAGCTTATGATATAGTTATAAATGGCTATGAAGCCGGTGGTGGTTCAATTCGTATTCATGATGAAAAAGTTCAAGAAATAATGTTTAAAGCTTTAGAATTATCCGATGAAGAAATAAGAGAAAAATTTGGTTTCTTTGTTGATGCCTTAAAATATGGTTGTCCTCCACATGGTGGCTTTGCACTAGGATTAGATAGACTAACAATGTTACTTTCAGGAACTGATAATATTCGTGATGTAATTGCTTTTCCAAAAACTGCATCAGCTACTGATTTAATGTGTGAAGCTCCCAATAGTGTATCTTCAAATCAATTATATGATCTTGGAATATCTATTAATAATAAGTAATTATTTATATTGAATCCATTATACTATCCCCAGTACAAGTTGAAATAATACTAGTCAATAATGAGCATCATTGATAACAAGATTAGAGTAAACAAGATGATAAGAATGAAAAATTTGAATAGGAAGTGCGTGAAAGTCAAACTAAAAAAATACCATTAACATTAATAATAGGAGACAACGAAGTTATCATGCATATGGTAAAACAGAAACAATTATTTGTGCAATTGATCAGTTTAGCAGTAAATTAAATAATTGCATTAAGAATAAAAGATATAATATACGATTGAATTTAAATAAGGTAATGATATAATGGAAGTAAATATAAGAAAAGCAACGCATACAAGAAATCATAAAAGATAGTAATTATTTAGTAGCAGAGTTTAATAACGAAGTAGTTGGTTTTTGCAAAATAGAAAAATCAACAAAAGAAAATTATGAGAATTATGGTGAAATTATAGCACTATATGTGAAAAATGAAGAGGTAAAAAAAGGAATAGGTAAACAACTATTTATAGCAGCGAATAATTTATTAAAAGAAACATACAAAAATAATATAGTAAGTTGCATAAAAGGAAATTTATCTAATAATTTTTATAAAAAAATGGGATGTGTTTTACTTGAAGAGTGCGATTTTAATTTAAAAGGAGTTATTTATAAAGAAAATTTATATGTATGCCCATAAATCCAATATGTAAATGGTAAAATGAAATGTAGGAAATCGTTAAATTTAAATGCCGATTTTCCTACATTTTTTTTAATGATATGATTACATTAAGGTGATTATAAAATAGTATATGCAGTTGAAAAACACAATTATTCAATTTTTAGAAATATTGTTATGTATAATTTTCTTGTTATGAAGAAGGTAAAATTGATAGAAAGGTTTATTTATTAAAGTAACTTAAAATAATAGAACATAGATAATAAAATTTATCACATTGAAATTAGTAATAATGACAATAGTAGAAATGTTATTGAAATTCATTTAAGAAATATATTTAATCATAAATAGCAACTAGGAAAAGAATAAATAATGTCGATTTTTTTTATTTAGTATTATTTATATCTTTATCTCATATAGTTTGATGAGGATGATATAACATGTATAATACAGATGAAATTGAAATAAAGTGTAGTACCAAACACTTGCCTTTAGAATATAAGTTATTAGAATGGCGTCTAATTTTGAATAGAGAATTATATGAGAATAAAGTAATTGACTTAAAAGTTTTTAGTTTAATGGAGCAATCAATACTGGGAAGAATGACAAAAATAAAAAATGAATATAAAGACAAGATTAGTTATGGTTTAGCAATAGAAAAAAATCATGGTAATTAGTTATCTTGCTTTTTAAGACAAAGGAGGGAAGCGAGTAATGGATATAAAAAGAGCAAGAGAAGATTTAAGAAAGGGAAAAACGATATATGATATGCCACTTAGAGTAGTATATTATGCTCGTGTTTCAACAGATAAGGATGATCAGTTAAATAGTTTGGAAAATCAACAAAACTATTTTGAAGAAATGATAACAGAAAATAAAAACTGGGTATTCTGTGGTGGTTATATAGATGAAGGGATTAGTGGAACAGCTGTAAAGAATAGAGATCAATTTCTAAAAATGATTGAGGATGCTACTCTTGGAAAAATAGATATGGTGGTTACAAAAGAAATATCAAGATTTTCAAGAAATACTGTTGATAGTATAAAATATACAGAGTATTTATTAAAGCGGGGAGTTATTGTGTATTTTCTATCTGATAATCTTAATACAATTCAAGAAGATTCAGAGTTTAGGCTTACAATTATGTCAAGTTTGGCTCAAGATGAAGTTAGAAAACTATCAGAAAGAGTTAAATTTGGTGTTAACAGAATGATTAAAGATAGAAAACTTATTGGTGGTAATTTAACTGGATATTTCAAAAAAGATGGAAGATATGAAATTAATCCAGCAGAAGCACCAATAATTACATATCTTTTTGAAACTTATGCATCAGGTAAAGCAAGTCTTAAAAAGATAGGACAAGATCTTGCAAAAATTGGTTATCTAAATTCAAAAGGTGAACCTTATTCACAAACAACAATGGCAAAGATTTTAACTAATCATAGATATAAAGGATATTATACTGCTAGGCTAACTGAGGTTGAAAATTATAAGACACATAAAAAGAAAAAAGTTCCAAAAGAAAGACAAATAATTGAAAAGGATGAAAGAGTTCCAGCAATTGTATCCGAAGAGTTATGGAATAAAGCAAATGAATTATATGAGATGAGAAAAAAGTTATCTGCAAGACATATTCTAAACTCTGAAAAATCATTAGAAAATTCAAAATATAGCTGTCTATTATATTGTAAGGATTGTGGAAATATATTTATAAGGGCAGGTGGAAGTAATAGAGCAAATAACCCTACATGGTCTTGCAAAAAATATAAGATTGAAGGGGTTAGTGCCTGTGCTTCACCAATCTTAAGAGAAGATTATTTAGATAAAATATTTATACAAATATTTAGTGATTTTATAGATACTAAAAAAGAATATTTAAATCAAGTAATAAATGAATATGAGAATATTATAAGCAGTAATAAGAGTTCTAATGATATTGGAAGTATAAACAATCAAATTATAAAAATAGAAAAGCAAAAGGATAAACTATTAGATTTGATTATTAAAGGATTGATTGATGATTTAGAGTTTAAGAAAAGAAATGATAAGCTTAATAATGAAATTAGTTTATTAAAATTAAAACTTGATGTACACAATAATCTCGATTCCGAACTTATAAAATTAAAGAAAAAATTAGCAGAAGTTAGGAATATAATTATTTCAACAGTTGATTTACAGAGTCAACTTGCTAATTTGATAAGAATATTAATAGAAAGAGTTGAAGTTGAAAAACTAAATGGGAATAGAAAACATGTAAGACTTATTATTTATTTCAATTTTAATGCTGATACAATATACAGAGAATTAGAAATTGATAACAAAAGAAAAAAATTTGAGTTATCAAATTTTTATCCAAAAATATATTCTCATATTGGCACAGAGATTCAAAACAATTAATACAGGAACATTGAAATTGAATGTGGAAGCCTTGAAAATAAAAGAAAAAACGCTCTTTTATGTTCCGATAGTAACACCAAGCAATCCAGGATTTGTTAATCTTGGTTTAAAACTTGGTACAGAAAAACTTAATAGTTATATTAAAAATTTTGGTTTTGGTGTAAAAACTGGTGTTGATCTTAATGGGGAAGCTTCCGGAATTTTATTTAATCCCAATACTATGAGTATTTTGAATACAGCAACCACAGCTTTTGGTCAAGGTGTATCTGTAACTGCTATACAACAAGTAATGGCAGTATCTGCAGCCATAAATGGGGGAACACTATATAAACCATACATTGTTAAAAGCATTAATGAACCAGAAACTAATGCTGTAATTTTAAAAAATAATCCTCAAGTTGTTAGAAAAGTTATTAGTAAAGAAACAAGTGATAAAGTGCGCTATGCTTTAGAAAGTGTTGTTGCTAAAGGAACAGGTCGTAACGCTTATATAGAAGGTTTTCGTGTTGGAGGGAAAACGGGGACAGCTCAAAAGGCTGTTAATGGTTCTTATTTAGTAAATAACTATATTGTTTCATTTATTGGGTTTATGCCTGCTGACGATCCTCAAGTTGTTATTTATATAGCTGTTGATAATCCCAAAGGAGTTACTCAATATGGTGGTACAGTTGCAGCACCTTTAGTTAGAAATGTTATGTTATCAGCAATTGATATATTTGATCTTTCACCACGAAGCGATTATTTAACAAAAGAATATAATTGGTATGATATTAAATATGCTAGTGTACCAGATGTAACTAATATGTCTTTAACAGAAGCCAGGAAAAAATTAAAAAACTTTAAAATTGAAGTAAAAGGAACAGGCGATAAAATAATTTATCAATCTCCAACTGCGGGTTTAAGTTTACAAGAAGGTTCAACAATAATGTTATATTTAAACTAGAATTTATGAATATAAAAATATATTTAGCTAAAAAATATATCAGTAATAATTAAGACTTTAAAAGTGGATTAGATAATCCATTTTTTTTGTTAATTTTTTATTTATTAATGTTAAATTATTGATTTAGCATTAAATTAATGTATAATAAATTTTAATAGAAATGATTGGTAAAATAATAAAAAGAATATCAAAGAAAAAAGGCAAAAACTGTTAAAAATAAGGAGTGTTTAATATGAACTTAATAGGCAGTAAGACTATCGAAACAGAAAGATTAATTTTAAAAAGTTCGAAGATGGAAGAACAAAAAAGATTATGGAAAATATTAATGATACCAGAAGTAAACAAGTGGTATTTAGTTGGTGCTAAAAAGCATGCTAATAATCCTAGTCATTGGACTTGGGAAGCACAAGAAAAATTTTATAAATCTAAAGTTGAAAAATCTAAAAATAATGATGTATTTGTGTGGAGCATATTTTTAAAGCCTAAATATACAAATAGTGGATATGAAGAAGTAATTGGGCAGGTTTCTGCTCAAGAAAGCGGAGAAGATATTACAATTCGTGATGTAGGTTGGTATATGGATCCAGGTTATCAAGGAAAAGGTTATGCAACGGAAGCGGCTTTAGCAATGATTGATTATATGTTTAATGCTGTTGAAATAAATGCTATTTTCTCTGGTGCAGTAAAAGACAATATAGCATCATGTAGAATATTTGAAAAACTGGGTTTTAATAAAATTGGTGAAATATCAGAAGAATCACCATATACTTTTTATGAGGGAATTTTGCTTTTTTCTAAGTATAAATTAACTAGAGATTGTTATTTTGATAATAACATGAAAACTCAAAAAAAATTGAAAATTTACTAAAAACTTAAATATTTTATTTATAAAAGGAGTGAATTTATTTAATGAAAGATCAAATAAATAATAAATATAATATAGAAATAGAAGAGATCATTAAAAATGAAGATTCAACCGATGGAAATGTGTATATTCTTATTAATCATTCTAATAAATATATAGCCAAATTATATGATAGTAAAAAACATACTATTTCTATGGTTAATATTCATGAATATTTAAAAAACGGTGGAATTAATGTTCCAGAGATAATATTAAATAAAGAAAATCAAGAATATTCTTTATTGGAAGATGGTAAATATTGTGTAATATATTCATTTTTAAATGGTGAAGAAATTGGAAACTTATTTAAAAATATAAATAAGGATATTTCTATTAAAATAGCTAAAGAAATAAAAAAAATTCATCAAATAACAAATGGTAATAATAAATATAATTTGCCACTGTTACCATTTAAAATTGACGAAATATTTGATAGATATTCAGTGTTACATTTTGATCTAACTAGGTGCAATATTTTTTATAATGAAAATTGGCAATCACAGATTGGTTTTATTGACTTTGATGATGCTAAATATGGCCCAGCGATAGTTGATGTTGCTATTGCTATATCTTTATTATATTTTTCTAAGTCAAGAGGTGTAGATATTGAAGGACTTAAAGCTTTTTTAAATGAATACTATGATACCGAAGAACTTAGAAAAAAAGAAATGCCATATCTTAAAGAATGTGCATTAAAATGGATTGATTATATAATGGATAATAATCATTTTGATTCTTCAACTATGGAAAGTTTCGAGATAAGAAAAAACTTAATAGAAACAGAAATGAATATTGATTGTTAAAATTAAATAAATAATAAAAATTTTATGTAAAAAAATTTTAGTATGTTAAATTTAAAGAAGCTAATTATATGAATGTTAAGCTAGTGCAAGTAAAAGCTGATGAAAAGGATATCTTATATAGGTTATTACAATTTGCTTTATATGATGGAAGTTTTTATATTAATAATGAATTAAATGAATATGGAATATTTGAATATAAATATTTTGATGATTATTTTACTGATTCAACTCGTGATAAGTATTTTATAAAATTTGAGGAAAAATTAGTGGGATTTGTTTTGATTAATGAAAATAATAAATTTAATCAAACAGGAAAAACAATTGCCGAGTTTTTAATAATTCCAAATTTTAGAAGACATCATATTGGTAAAAAAGCAGCTATTCTTTCATTTGAACAATATCCTGGAAATTGGGAAGTGCAGCCAATGGAAAATAATCCTGGAGCATATAATTTTTGGGAAAAAAGTTATATCTGAATATACAAATGGAAATTATGAAGTTAAAAATGATAAAAACGAAAACGTGTTTATATTTAATAACAAAATATTAAATAAATGAATATATTGAATAATTTTATTATTAATAAAGCCAAAGAGAGGTAGTTTATGTATAACGTATTATTAAGTGAATATGAAAAAGGTATGAACCTAGTTGAAACCAAGTTAAAAAAATTGATTAATCCTACACAAAAAGTTGTAATTATTGCTTGGACTTTTCCAACAGAAATAGATAAGAAAACATTTGATGAAGAATGGTTTCCATTAGGTGGAAGACGATATAATAAATATGTTGGTTCCTTAATAAAATTAGGCATCAAAAAAGAAAATATAACTATTTTAAATTGTTATGATAGAGAAAATTTTGAAAAATTTAAAGCAATAATAGATGATAGTGATATCTTAGTAATAACTGGTGGTAATCCTGAAATGTTATATAGTAAAGTAACTCAGGAAACAGAAATTTTATATAATATAAAACATTATAAAGGAATAATTATTGGTTTTAGTGCTGGAGCAGATTTGCAATTAAAGAGATATTTTATTACAGCTAAAAATAATTATTATAAATATTTTGCTTTTTATGATGGTTTTGGAGTTTTAGATGATCCCTTTTTATATAGATGTTCATTCGATAAATAATAAAAAATATTTATCCAAATTACAAAAAGTTGCTAATAGTAAACAAAAGAATGTATATGCTATTTTTGATGATGGTGCTATGATTTATAATAGAGATACTAAGGAATTAGAAATCTTAGGAAATGTTTTAACTTTTAAACCGGAATAATGTGAAAATATTCTTGAATATTATTAATTTAAAAATTTATGAGTAAAATTTTATTTTTCAAAGACTACTAAAATATTTATTTTTTAACAAATAATTGTTATAATAAAATAGGAGGGTAGATGAAATGGAAAAAATAAAATTTGTTCAAATTGGTTGTGGCAAAATGAGTGTTTATACGATGCGTTTTGCTATCGAAGATGGCTACGAAATTGTCGGAGCTGTTGATATTAATCCTAATGTTATCGGATTAGATGTTGGAGAAATCATGAACACAGATCCTGTAGGCGTTAAAGTATCAAAACTAGATGATTTAGAAGGAATGTTACGTTCTTTAAAACCAGACATTGCTATTGTAACGACTATGAGTTTAATTAATGATGTAAAAGATGTTTTAGTTACATGTGCTAAGTGTGGTGTAAATGCAATTACTACTTGTGAAGAAGCTTTTTATCCTGCAAATTCTAATCCTAATGTTACGGAATTAATTGATAAACTTGCTAAAGAAACTAGTTGTACTATTACAGGAAGTGGTTATCAAGATGCTTTCTGGGGAAATTTAGTAACAACATTAGCAGGAGCAACTCATAATATTACTAAAATAAAAGGATCTTCTTCATATAATGTTGAAGATTATGGTATCGCTTTAGCAAAAGCTCATGGGGCAGGTTTAACATTAGAAGAATTTGATCGTGATATTGCTAGTGTTGATCGTATGAGTGATGAAGAAAGAAATTCTTTAATTAATGGTGGGACTTATTTACCAAGTTATATGTGGAATACTAATGGCTGGTTATGTGATAAATTAGGTTTACATGTATTAAGTCAAACCCAAAAATGTGTTCCTCAAACTTCAAATGAAGACATTGTAAGTGAAACTTTAAATATGACTGTTAAAAAAGGTATGGCAACAGGTATGAGTGCTGTTGTAACAACTGAAACGATAGAAGGAATAACTATTGAAAGTGAATGTATAGGTAAAGTTTATTCTAAAGAAGATTGTGACAAAAATGAATGGACAGTTTTTGGTAATCCTGATACAACATTTGTTGTTACAAGACCAAATACAGTAGAGTTAACTTGTGCATCAGTTGTCAATCGTATTAAAGATGTTCTTGATGCTAGACCAGGATTTGTTCCTACAAGTCAAATGGGTGAATTAAAGTATCAAAAAAGGAATAGCGACTAGCTATTTCTTTTATTTTTTATAAATTCTCTTAATAATTTAGTTAAGGCTCTTTTTTCAATTCTTGAAACATAACTTCTAGAAATATTCATATATTCAGCTATTTCTTTTTGGGTCAATTCATCATTACCATTTAAACCATATCTTTTTTCAATAATTTCTTTTTCACGTTCATTTAATACTTCATAATATTTAACAAGTAATTTTAAATTGTCTTGTTCATGAATATCGGAAACAAAATCAGGAGTAGGCGTTTTTAAAACCTCTAAAAGCGTTATTTCATTACCATCTTTATCATAACCCAAAGAATCATTTAAACTAACATTTTTACTATTTTTCTTATCATTTCTAAAGTGCATTAAAATTTCATTTTCAATACACCTTGCACAATAAGTTGTTATTCTTGTTCCATGTTTATAAGAGTAAGAGTCAACTCCTTTAATTAAACCAATAACGCCAATACTTATTAAATCATCAGCATCATCTTTGGTGTGTTCATATTTCTTAACAATATGAGCTACAAGTCTTAAGTTATGTTCTATTAACTTATTTCTAGCATTTTGATCACCTTTTAACATTAAAGCAATCAGTTTTTCTTCCTCTTCTTTTTCTAAAGGATCAGGGAATACATTATTTTGATAAGCTGCTACTAATATGAATAAATCCTTAAAAAGAAAATGAATAATTTTTTTAAACATATTTCACCTCATTAAAGTTTATTCAAAAAAAACAAGAAAATTTCTTGTTTTAACGGTAGTATCCTCCATAATAATAGTAGTTATTTGGTGGGTAATATGGCATTTGTTGATAATTGTTTGGTCTAACGCCACCCCAGAAGTAAGGAGCAACAACACCACCTGTAATACCACCTAGAATAAAAGGTCCTAGAAAACCACCAAAGCGATTGTCTTGGTTCATATATCTATTTGGATAATTATACATAAAATCTTCCTTTCTATTTTATTTTATGAAAAATCACCTTTCTAGTGAAAAAAAATAAAATATTCTCATATATTTTACTAGGTGGTTAAATGAAAAAATTTTTAAAGGATATTGGAATACTAGGCTTGGCGTGCTTCAGCTTTTTAATAACTGATAATACTATTGAAGTTGTCAAAGAAAAAGATAGTTTGATGATTAACTTAAGAAATGTTGCTGAAGATTATAAAATTGCTGAAATTGATGGAATGGTTGATGATAAATATATAAAACTTGGTTTAAATGGTTTAGAAGTTGATATAGATAAATCATATCAAAAGTTAAAAAAAATCGGTTATTTTAATGAAAATCTGTTAGTTTATAAAAATATTGAACCCCAAATATCTTTAAAGAAAAACCGTAATAAAATTATTAAAGCTAATAGTAAAAATGAAGTTTCGCTTATTTTTAAAAATCCCACTGATATTGATAAAATAATAAAAATATTAGATCAAAATGATATAAAAGCAACGTTTTTTATAGATAATACTTTTTATAATAATAATTTAGAAAGTATTGAATTATTATTAAGTAAAGAAAATAACATTGGCTTTTTAAATGATTATAAAATTTTAAAAAATAAATTGAAAGAAATAAATTACTATTGTTATTCAAATATAGTAGAAAATTGTAATAAAGATAATCAATATAGTATTGAAGCAACAAAAATAGTTAAAAGTTTTAGTGATCTAAAAGATAATATAAAAGGTAATATTTTAGAAATAAAAGATCAAACATATTTAGACATATATATTAAATATATTTTAAGTCGTGGTTATAAAATCGTTTCCTTAGATAAATTTATAAGTGAAGAAATAAAGTAGGCGACTACTTTTTTTAGTATTCTTATAGACTTTTCTTGATTTTTATACTATAATAAAAAGCAATTTAGTTGGAGGTGTAATCGTGATTAAAACTAACTTACCAGTTATGTTACTTCGTGGTATTGTTTTGCTTCCATATAATGAAATAAGATTAGAATTTGATAATAATACCAATAAAGACATAATTGAAGTTGCAGAACTTTTTCATGATAGTAGACTTTTAATTGTTTGCCAAGAAAATCATCTTGAAGAAGAACCAAGTATTGACGATTTACCTAAAGTAGGAGTTATCTGTGAAATAGCTCATAAAATGGAGTTACCTAATAATAAAACGCGTGTTGTTATTATTGCTAAAGAACGTGCACTAGTGCATGAATATTTAAATATGAATAATTCATCACATGTTTTAGAATCGATTGCTTCAACTGCTCCTAAAGATGAAATAGACGAAAAATCAGAAGAAATATTAATTCGTAAACTTAACTTAGAACTTGGTAAATATATTGATTCTGTTTCTAATGTAGGTAATAGTTTTGTTTCCACGATAAAATCTGAAAAATCACTAGAAAAATATACTGATTTAGTAGTACCATTTTTACCTTTAAGTTTAAATGAAAAATTTAAATTTCTAATTACAGTTAGTTCTGTTAAAAGAGCTGAAATGTTATTAGAAGTTATTTATAAAGAAAGTGAGATCTATCAAATTGAAAGATCTTTAGATGCTAAAGTTCATAAAAATATTGATAATTCTCAAAAAGAATACATTTTAAGAGAAAAAATAAAGACAATCAAAGAAGAATTAGGTGAAATAAGTTCTAAAGACGATGACACTATAAATTTGCAAGAAAGAATTGAAAAACTAAAAGCTCCTAAAAAGATCAAAGAAAGATTAAATAAAGAATTAAAACGTTATGAATTATTAAATTCAATGTCACCGGAATTAAGCATTATCAGAAGTTATATTGAATGTATGTTAGATCTACCTTGGGAAAATGAAACTAAAGATAATAGTAATTTTAAAAATGTTAAGAAAGTTTTAGATGAAAGCCATGCTGGTTTGGAAAAAATAAAAGAACGAATTATTGAATATTTAGCTGTTTTAAAAGTTACTAAGAAAAATAGTGGTGAAGTTATTTGTCTTGTTGGGCCACCAGGAGTAGGAAAAACATCTCTTGCATCATCAATTGCTAAAGCTATGAAAAGAAATTTTGTTAAATTATCCGTAGGTGGCTTTAATGATCCGGCAGAAATTCTTGGTCATCGTCGCTCATATATGGGAGCTGAACCGGGAAGAATAATTCAATCAATGAAACGAGCTGGAAGCTCTAATCCAGTCTTCTTAATTGACGAAATTGATAAAATGACTAAGGATATCAAAGGAGATCCTGCGAGTGCTTTATTAGAAATATTAGATCCGGAACAAAATTGTCACTTTATTGATAATTATATTGAAGAAGAATTTGATTTATCAAAAGTTATGTTTATTTTAACAGCTAATAATCTAGAAGATATTAAAGAACCTCTTCGTGATCGCTTGGAAATAATTGAACTTAGTGGTTATACTGAGTTTGAAAAATTAAATATTTGCCGTAATTATATTATTAAAGAATCATGTGAAAATAATGGATTAAATTCGCGACTTCTAAAGATAGATGATAAAATGATTTTGCAAATCATTAGTTGTTATACTAAAGAAGCGGGAGTTCGTGAATTAAAAAGAATGATCGATACTTTAGTAAGAAAAATTGTTACTGAAAATGTATTAGAAAATGTTAAACCTAAAGAAGTAAAAATAAATGAAACACTTTTAGAAAAGTATCTAGGTAAACCTAAGTTTAAAGATGCTAAACCATTAGAACATATTCCAGGAGTTGTAACAGGACTTGCTTATACAACTGTCGGTGGTGATACCTTAGATATTGAAGTTACTCTTTATAAAGGAACAGGAGAATTAAAATTAACTGGTTCTTTAGGTGATGTCATGAAAGAAAGTGCTAGCATTGCTTTAAGTTATGTCAAAAATCATGCTGAATACTTAGGAATAAAAGAAAGTTTATTTACTAGTAAAGATATTCATGTTCACGTTCCAGCGGGAGCAATTCCTAAAGATGGTCCAAGTGCTGGTATAACTTTAACAACAGCTCTTATAAGTGCTTTCACTAATAAAAGTGTTGATTCTAAAATTGCTATGACTGGTGAAATGACTTTGAGTGGACGCATTCTTCCGATCGGCGGCTTAAAAGAAAAAGCAATTGGTGCTGATCGTAATCATATCAAGAAAATTTTTATTCCAACTGAAAATATAGTTGATTTAGAAGATGTACCAAGTGAAGTACTTAAAAACATTAAATTTATACCAGTTGATAATTATGAAGAAATAATAAAAAAATTATTTAAAACTAAAAAAAGTTTGATCAAAGAAGAGTAAAATCTTCTTTTTATTTTACACTTTAATATTAATTTAGATAGTAATAGTTTTTATAATGTGTTACTATATAATTATAGTATAGGAGTGGTTTTATGCATTGTACAAATTGCGGTGCGAATTTAACAAATACAGATAAATTCTGTAAAGCTTGTGGATATTCTGTTAATGGTAATTATTCAAACAATAATTATAATTATAATAACAATTATAATAATAATCCCCAAAATGGTCCTAAAAAAGAACCATTAGCTGTAGCGTCTTTAATTATAGGAATAATATCTTTAACTCTTGCCATTTTCTTCAATTTTACCATTTTGCCATTAGCCTTTTTGGGTTTAATTTTAGGAATAGTTAATAAAGCAACAAAAGGTAAAAAAATTGCTGGTATTGTATTAAACATATTTGCAATTGTAGTAGTAATTGTTGAAATTTTACTTATAGCACTTTTCTTCAATTCTAATTTCTTTAAATCGGAATCTTTTAAAGAAGAAATGGAAAAGTTTTATACAGAATGGAAATATCGTGAATCTGAAAATTTTATTGCTGGTAAATATGATTGTACTGGTTATGATAGTTATACGGATCAATATTTAATAAGTTTATATTTGTATGATAATAATACTTTTTTATATGGACCTTACAATAGAATGGAAAAAAATTATGCTAAAGGAACTTATACTTATCAACCTTTAACAAAGAAAAATGATAATGGTTTTAAATTTTTCTCAGTAGAAATGCGAGGAAATAAGGAAGACTATATTCGTGATGGTGAGCCATCAGATCAAGAATTTTACTCAGATTTTGAAATTGCTTTAATATATAAAGATTCTAAAAAGCAAGGATTATTAGCTTTTACAACGGGATATAATAATATGTATTATTGTTATGAAAAATAAAGTTACATCAGTAACTTTTTTTCATATTTGAAAATAAATTTAATATACTAATTGTGAAAGGTGGAAAATATGAAAAAAATTGTTCCTTATAAAAAAGAATTAGAATTTAAAACCGAAGTGGCCGAAATTGCTTCAATATCTTTAGAACATACTTTGCAAAAAGTTGGAGACAATTATATAAGTGGAAATTTCATGTTAAATGGTGAATATAAAATAGTTGATATCAGTGTTAATACTGAAAAATTTGATTTTGAATTACCATTTGAAATTAGTATTGATAAAAAATATGATACTTCTAATTTAACAATTGATATTGATGATTTTTATTATGAATTAAAAGGTAATAAAATGGCTGTAAATATTGATGTTTTATTAGATAATTTAGAAGAAAAAGAAGAGGTGCGAACAGTTATAGAGCCAGAAGTTAAAAAAGAAGTAAAAGTCGAAGAAAAGAAAGAAGTTCCTTTAGAAACTAAAGATGAAGTTCGTGAGAATTTTTTAAATAATTTAAATGTAACCGAAGCATATCGAACTTATAAAGTTTATATTATTCGTGAAGGTGATACTTTAAATAGTATTTTAGAACGTTTTCAAGTTACTAAAGAAGATCTTGAAGCATATAATGATATTTCTAATATAACAGTTGGTTTAAAAATTATTATTCCAACAACTATAGATGAAAAAGTATAGAGAAGTATTAGAAAAATATCATATTAAACCAATAAGTTATGTTAAACGTGGGAAATCTTTAATTATTGAAACTAAAGAAAATAAATTTGCTATTAAAGAAAATATTAAAAATCCTGACATTTATGATTATTTAAATAGTCGTAGTTTTGATTATTATCCTAAAATTTTAAATCAAAGATCAGATCCTTTTGAATTAAGTGAGTTTAAAAGTGAATTAAATATTCCGGAAGAACAAAAATTAGAAGAAATGCTTAAAATTACGGCTTTATTACATAGTAAAACGACTTATTATCAAAAAAATGACTTGGCCGATAATAAAGAGATCTATGAAACGCTTACTAATAATATTTTGTATTTAAAAAGCTATTATGAAGATATAATAGCTTTAATTGATAGTAAAGAATTCTTTAGTCCTGCAGAATATTTAGTTTCTAGAAATTTTTCCAAAATAATGGATTCTTTAGCTTATGCTGAAAATGCTTTAGAAAATTGGTATAAATCAATTGAAAAAAACACGAGTGAACGTGTTGCAGTAATTCATAATAATTTAGATTTAGATCATTTTATTTATAATAAAGACTCTTATTTGATTTCATGGCGTAAATCAAAGATAGCCAAGCCGATTTTTGATTTAGTTAAGATCTTTAATAGATATGGAATAAAATATGATTTTAAAGAGAAACTTGCTATATATGAAGCTATTTATCCTTTAAAAGATGATGAAAAGCAACTATTTTATATTTTAATTTCTATGCCTCCTAAAATTGAATTTAAAGACAATAATTATGAATTATGTAAAGAATTAAGTGAAAAAATTGAACTTTTATATTTAAAAGATAAAATAATTTTACCAGAGAATTTTGAAAATGGAGAAGAAAATAACTAATAAAAATAAAAATATCATAAAAATGCTAAATTTAGTTAAAACAAAAAAAGCTAAAAAAGATTGATAAATAATTAAAATTGAAAATATGAAAAGAAAACAAAACCATTTGCCACGACCATACCACCAGTTGCGATTAAATCCATTTGGCATACATATCACCTAGTATAATATATGCATATTAATTAAATAGGTAAAAGAAAAAATGCTAACTTAAGCATTTTTTTCTTTTAGGTATTCTAAACAATCTTTGAACATTAAGTAATGACTTTTTTTAAATTCACCAGTTTTATTAAGATCTTCTATTTCATCAGTAGTAGCCCATTTAACATCACTGACTTCTTCAGTTTGTAAATGAACCTTAGAAATATCAACATTTTCTTTAATATAATATAGATCACAAAAGCATTTATCGTCATGAACTCTTTTAAATAAAGTTGGTTCATTAATCGTAATTCCCAGTTCTTCTTTGACTTCTGTTAGTATTCCTTCTAAACTAGTTTCTCCAGCTTTGGGGTGTCCACCGGTTGTTGCCCATTTGCCATCTTTATTAAGAGATCGCTTTTGAATTAAAAATTCACCTTTATCGTTTTGAATAAAAACAGCAACGATTAAAATATAAGTATCTTTAGGTATTTCTTCATTTTTTTCAATTGTTTTTCCAATTAAATGAAAATTAGCATCATATAAATCTCTTTTTTCCATAAAGTCCTCCTAAAACCATTATACCAAATAGAATATTGTTGTCAAAAATAGCTATTTATATTATAATTAACTAGAGATTTTTGCTTTATGGAGATGATTTTATGCAATGGAAGATTGGAAATGTACCAATTGCTAATCAAGTAGTTTTAGCCCCGATGGCGGGAATTAGTAATAGTAGCTTTAGGCGAATTATTAAAAGTTTTGGTTGTGGTCTTATATATGCAGAAATGGTAAGTGATAAAGCAATAAGTTATGGAAATCAAAAAACGATCGATATGCTTTATATGGAAGATTCAGAACGTCCTATTAGTCAACAAATATTTGGTTATGATGTTGATTCTTTCGTAACAGCAGCTAAGTTTATTTATGAAAATATGAAGCCTGATATAATTGATATAAATATGGGCTGTCCTGTTCCTAAAGTTGCTTTAAGAGCCCAAGCGGGAAGTGCTTTATTAAAAAATCCTGATCGAGTACGAGAAATCGTTAAAGCGGTAGTGGCAGCTGTTCCGATTCCAGTAACTGTGAAAATTCGTAGTGGTTGGGATATGAATAGTATTAATGCTCCTATAATAGCTAAAATATGTGAAGAAGCGGGAGCTAAAGCTATAGCCATTCATGGCCGCACTCGAAGTCAAGGTTATACTGGTAGTGTTGATTTAGATATTATCAAAGCTGTTAAAGAAAGTGTTAGTATTCCTGTAATTGGTAATGGCGATATTAGATCTTGTTATGATGCTAAAAAAATGCTTGATTATACTGGATGCGATGCTGTTATGATTGGTCGTGGAGTTCTAGGAAATCCTTGGTTAATTCGCGATTGTGTTAATTATTTAGAAGAATGTTTACCACCTGAAAGTGTTTCTATAAAAGAAAAAATTGAAATGATTAAAAAACACATGCATTTATTGATTGAACAAAAAGGGGAAAAACTGGCAATCTTAGAGATGCGTAGTCACTTTGCTTGGTATTTAAAAGGAATTGCCAATAGTAGCAAAATAAGAGTTAGTTTACAACAAGCTAAAACAGAAAAAGAAGTTTTAGAACTTTTAAAAGAATTGGAGGATTTAACATGTTAAGAAGATTGACTGCCAATATTTTTGATTTTTTACTAGTTTTAATAATTATTTTTTCAATAATTAGTATTATTCCTCAATCTAAAAATGCTGAGAATATTAGTAAAGAATTAAACACATATTTGGAAAAAGATCTTTTCTCTTTAAAAGGCGAGGAAAGAAATCAAGCTATTGATCTAGCATATTCACTTGATCGTGAAACAACATATTCATATGTTATTATAGCGTTAGTGATGATTGTTTATTTTATATTTATACCTAAATATTTAAAAGGTAAAACTTTAGGAAAATATTTCCGTAAAATAAAATTAGTTAATGAGGATATAAGTGAAGTAAACTATAATACCTTAACTTATAGAGCATTATTAAATACAGGATTATTCATAATTATTTTATTACCATTTTTTGTTTACATTTGTAATGCTTTTTGGTATTTTAATATTACATTAATTTTAATGGCTTTACAATTACTTTTTTGGTTAATATCTGCTATAATATTAATTATAAAAAAGAAATCGTTAGTTGATTATTTAACAAAAACAAAAATTATAGAGGTGAAAAGATGAGAGAATTAAGTGAACAAGAGATTGTTAGAAGAGAAAAAGTGTCAGAAATAAGGAAGGTTTGTAATCCTTATCCTGAAAGATTTGAAGTTACTCATAAACTTTGTGAAGCGTCTAAATTAGCAGATGGAGTTTCTAATGTAAGAATTGCCGGTCGTATTGTTTTTATGCGTAAAATGGGAAAATTAAGTTTTTTAAAGCTTAGAGATTTAGAAGGCGAAATTCAAGTTTCTATCAAAATTGATTTAGTTGGCGAAGAAAAATATCAATTTTTTAAATCAATGGTAGATGTTGGTGATTTTATTGGGGTTGTTGGTGAAACATTTACAACACAAACTGGTGAAAAGACAGTTCGTGCTGATGATTTTACTTTCTTAGGTAAAGCTTTAAAACCATTACCAGAAAAATTCCATGGTTTAACAGATATAGAAGAAAAGTATCGCCAAAGATATGTTGATTTAATTTCTAATGAAGATTCAAGAAGAGTATTTTTAGGTAGAAGTAAATTATATTCATTTTTACATCGTTATTTAAGTGAAAATGGTTTCTTAGAAGTTGAAACACCAATCTTACAAAATGCGGTATGTGGAGCAGCTGCTAGACCTTTTTATACTCATCATAATACTTTAGATATTGATTTGAATTTAAGAATCGCACCCGAAACATATTTAAAACAATGTATAGCTGCTGGTTATGATCGTGTTTATGAACTTGCTAAGTGTTTTAGAAATGAAGGTATGGATAGTGAACATTTACAAGAGTTTACTCAAGTAGAATGGTATGCATCTTATTGGAATTTTGAAGATAATTTAAAATTTTATCAAAATTTTGTTAGAAATTTATTATTAGAATTAGTAGGAACAACAACTATTACATATCAAGGTAATACTTTAGATTTTGGTTGTGGCTTTACTCGAATTAATTATGTTGAAAAATTAACAGAAATATTAGGATTTGATTTTTTAAGTATTGAAGATCCTAATGAATTAAAAGAAAAAGTAATAGCAACTGGTTTATTTACTAAAACTGATTTAGAAGAATATCATTCTTTAAGTCAAATAATTGATTTTGTTTATAAAAGAACAATTCGTGCTAATATAGTAAAACCAACAGTTATTTATAACTATCCAGCTGTTTTAATTCCTTTAGCCAGAAGAAATGATAAAGATCAAAGAATTATTGATGTTTTCCAAGTAGTAGCTGGTGGAACTGAACTTTGCAAAGCTTATTCTGAGTTAGTTGATCCTGTTATTCAAAGAAAAGCTTTTGAAGATCAATTAGTAGCTAAAGCTCAAGGTGATGATGAAACTATGGAAATTGATGAAGGTTTCATGGGAGCTATGGAACAAGGTATGCCACCAATATCAGGTTTAGGTTTTGGTATTGATCGTTTACTTATGTTGATATATGATGTTCCTTCAATAAGAGATGTTGTTTTATTCCCATTAATGCGTCCAACTAATGAAGTAGCTAAAACAATTAAAACTGAAGCTAAAGAAGTAGAAAAGATTGATTTTTCTAAAGTAGAAATCGAACCATTATTTAAAGATTATGTTGATTTTGAAACATTTAGTAAATCGGACTTCCGTGCTGTAAAGGTTATTGCTTGTGAAGCCGTACCAAAATCTAAAAAGTTATTACAATTTACTTTAAATGATGGAACTGGTGAAAATAGAATAATCTTAAGTGGTATTCATGAATATTATGAACCAGAAGAACTTGTTGGTAAAACATGTATTGCTATTACTAATTTACCACCAAGAACAATGATGGGAATTGATTCATGTGGAATGTTAATAAGTGCTGTTCATTCAGAAGAAGGAAAAGAAAAACTACATTTATTAATGGTTGATGATCATATCCCAGCTGGTGCTAAACTTTATTAAGACTTTATTAAAAGTCTTTTTTCTTTTACATAATTTCCCATTATTCATTGGTAATCTTGCCGTATTTATTTTCTATAATGAAATTGTTGAAAGGAAAGGTGATAAATGAACCATAAGTAAAAATACAAAGAATAAAAAAAATACTATCTATAAAAAATATACACTCCTAATAATAAAAACTAACTCAAAATAGAGGTGATGATATAAGAAGAAATATGTTATAATATAAATTGAGGTGTTGGTTATGTACAAAATATGTTTAGTTGAAGACGAGGTTAATTTAAACAATATTGTCAAAACTTACTTAGAAAATGCTGGTTATGAAGTTATTCCGTTTTACGATGGTAAAAGTGCTTTAGCTTATATTGGAAATGAAGTAAATTTATGGATTTTAGATATAATGTTAGGTGACGATGTGAGCGGATATGATATAATCAAAAAAATGCGTGAAAATAATGATCAAACTCCTGTTATTTTTACATCTGCCCGCGATCAAGAATTAGATAAAATAATTGGTTTAGAACTTGGCAGTGATGATTATGTTACAAAACCTTATTCTCCCAAGGAACTAGTATTAAGAGTAAATAATATAATTAAAAGAGTTTACACGAAAGTCACAACTAAAACTTATTATGAGACATATGAAATAGATACAGAAAGAAGAATTATATTAGAAAATAATCAGGAAATTCCTCTTACGACTTTAGAATATGATTTGGTATTATTCTTTATTAATAATAAAAATAAATCATTTGGTCGCGAAGAAATCCTTAAAAATGTTTGGGGAACTGATTATTTTGGAAATGATCGTGTAGTTGATGATTTAATAAGGCGTGTTCGTAAAAAACTTCCAAAACTTAACATTAATACGCTATATGGATTCGGGTACCGTTTATCATGAAACATACCAAACTAACTTTATATAAACAATTATTAGCAATCATTTTAATAATTGTTGCCATAATATTTATTATATTGGCGCTTATTCTCCCAAGCCGACTATTACCTATATATGAAGATAATATGTATCAAACTTTGAAACAGGCTTTAATTGTTTCAAGAAATGATATAAATAATGCTGATAAAACGGAAATTGCCTATTTATATGTTTACAATAGTGTAATTTATGTATCGTCAAACATAACTGACATAATTGATCTAGATACGAGGGATATTGTATCTTTGATCCAAGATGAATACGGAAAATTTAGATATAAAAATAAAACTTATTATTATAATACATATCGAGATGTAAATTATTACAAAGTTGCTTTGGCAAGTAACAACTATGTTTTAGCAATTAGAAAAGATGTTTTAAGTGTTCTAATTCCTGTTTTAGTAATTATAGTACTCCTAATCATAACTGTTATCTATCTCTGGAATAGAATTTTAATAAATAAAATTGAGCATCTTAAAGAAAAAATTGATAATTTAGATAATGAAAATTATAAAGATAACTATTTATTTGAAATAGATGATGAATTTATGGTTTTATCTAAAGCAATCGATAATATGAAATTAGCTTTACAAGAGCAAGAAGAATATAAAAATCAAATGTATCAAAACATCTCCCACGATTTTAAAACTCCTATTGCTGTTATAAAATCCTACGTTGAAGGAATTGAAGATCATGTTACTAACCCAGAAGATGGTATTCCAATTATAAAAGAAGAAGTAGGAAAACTTGAAAATAAAGTTAATTCACTTTTATATCTCAATAAATTAAATTATTTAAAAGACCAAAAAAGAACTAACGAAAAAGTTGATTTACAAGATGTAATCAAAGATGTTGTTAAAAAATTTCAATTGCAAAGACCAGAAATTAAATGGGAAATAACATTTAGTGATAAGTCAACCAAATTTAATGGTGATTATGAGTTATGGGAAACAATCCTTGATAATTTACTCAATAATTTCATGCGTTATGCAGTTTCTGAAATAAAAATAACAATCAAAAATCGCAAAATTTATTTATACAACGATGGTGAAAACATCGATGAAAATATCGTTAATAATATTTTTAATCCCTATACTAAAGGAATCAAAGGTCAATTTGGTCTTGGCCTTTCAATAGTTAAAAAATCTTTAGCACTTATTAATTATGAAGTAAGTGTTAGAAATGAAAAAAAGGGAATTACCTTTATCATAAAATGACAAGATTACACTCCACCTTGTCATTTTTTTCTTTAAAAATTGTGTAAAATAGTTTATAATTGTTATAGAATGGAGTTGGCTTTATGGCATTACATTTGATAGGACACAAGAAAGAAAGCTTAGATCATGCCTTAACTAAATATTTACGCCCTAAATTTGTATATATACCATTAATAAATGGTGGGGACACTAACATTACTCTTTTAGCACAAAAGGGTGAATATGTAAAAAAAGGAACTGTTATTGCTAGAAGAAAGAATCCTTTTAAAATTCCTATTGTTTCAAGTGTTAGTGGTGTAGTTGTAGGTTTTGAAGAACATTTATGCTATGACGGCTCTTTAGTAAAATGTGTTAAGATTGAAAATGACATGAAAGAAACAAACATTAATGAGGCAACAAACAAAAAAATGTTTGATTATACTAAAAAAGAATTTATAGAGCTAATAAAAGAAGCAGGCATAGTTGGTATGGGTGGAAGTGGTTTTCCTACTTATGCTAAATATGAAACTAAAAATAAATTAAAAACCTTAATTGTAAATGCTACAGAAAGTGAACCTTATGTAACGTGTGATCAAAAATTATTCGAGACGTATATTGATGAAATATTAGAAACTATTGATGCTATAGTTAGCATTAATGAAATGGAAAATGCTTTCATAGTAGTTAAAAAGAGTAATTCTGATTTAATAAGTAAATTAACAGAGCACTTGGGTACATTTTTAAAAATAAAACTTTACTTAATGGAAGATGATTTTTCTTCGGGTTGGGAACGCAAAATTGTTAATAATATAACTAATGAAGATTATGATAATTATCCTCTTGAATTGGGTATAGTTGTTAATAATGTATCAACAATATATGCTATTTATAAAGCATTAAAGTATAATGAATGTTTAACTGAAAGAACAATTACTTTTGCTGGTAATATGTTGAAAATTCCTCAAAATATCATTGTTAAAATAGGAACACCGGTTAAAGAAGTAATCGATGCTATTGAGGGGTATAAACGTAGTAAAGATATTAATTTTATAGCAGGTGGACCTCTTATGGGTACATCTTTACCAAGTGATGATTTGGTTGTTACACCTAACTTAAATTGTGTATTAGTTTTAAAGAAAAAAGATGATGGTAAAGTAACTTCATGCATTAATTGTGGTAAATGTGTTCAAGTTTGTCCTGCCAAATTATCACCAGTTTTAATTAAAAACAATTTATTAAAACCTAACAAGTTAAAACAATTAAAACCTTCTAAGTGTATTGAATGTGGAATGTGTTCATTTATATGTCCTGCCAATTTGAACTTACGTGAATGTGTAAAACTTGCTAAGAATAAAGAGGTGATAAAATGAAAGAAATTCATTTAAAAGAAGGTCCATTTATTAAAAGTAGTCTTAAAACTAAAAATATTTTTAGAAATATTTTTATAGCTTTAATTCCTTTAATAATTTATGCTATATATAAGAATGGTATTGTTGTATATCAAAATACCAAAAATATAAATGATTTATTTAAACCGATTGTTTTAATTATTACATCATCATTAGTATCTATAATAAGTGAATATATTAGTGGACGTAAAGAAAGTAAAAATATTTTAATCGACATTAAAGAAAAAAGTTCTTTTCTTACAGGTTTAATTGTTTCTTTAATGTTACCTGTAAATATTCCTGTTTATATTCCTATTGTGGTTATATTTGTAGTTATTTTTATAAAAAATATTTTGAGTAAAAAAGTTAATACACAACTTTTTAATCCTATTGCTTTAGCATTATTTATTATTTTTTTGATTTTAAACTTTACATCAGGAATTAATTTTTTAAATAATTATGAAAAAAATAATATTAAAAATGATCCTTTTAATTTAGTTTTAAAAGGATCAAGTGAAGAGTTAAGCAAAATAGGAGAATTAAGTGATTATTTTGTTGGAAATGTTCCTACAGCTTTAGGAGTAAGTTCAGCTTTAGTATTAGTAGGTTTTATCTATTTAATATGCAAAAAATCAGTAAAATGGCGTGTTACTATTAGTTATTTATTAACTTTATTTTTAATTATTACTTTTATTGGTTTTGTTAAAGGTGAAGATTTTAGTCTTTCTTTAATAAAATTATTAATTTATAACATAATTTATATAGGGGTATTCATCGTAAGTGAAACTTATAATAGTCCAACAACTCCTGTTTCTGAAGTTTTATATGGTATTATAGTCGGCTTTTTAAGTGTAATTTTTGAGCTATTATTAGCCTTACCATATGGAATATTTTTGAGTATTTTGCTTGCTAATTTATTTATACCAAGTTTAGATTTTTTAGGAGCGAGAATTAGTTTAAAAGACTATAATTAATATTGAAAACTACTAAGAAATATAATATAATACTATTGGAGGAGAAAGAATATGAATGAAATTTTAATGGAAGCAGAAATGAAAATGGAATCTTCTATTGAAAATATGGAAAAAAGATTTTCTAATGTAAGAGCAGGTCGTGCTAGTGCTTCAATTGTAAACGATGTAAAAGTTTCATATTATGGAGTTGACACACCACTTATGCAACTTGCAACAATATCTATTCCAGAAGCTCGTCAAATTTGTATTAAACCTTATGATCGTTCTTGTCTAAATGCAATTGAAAAGGGTATTTATGAAGCTAATATTGGGTTAACACCTAATAATAATGGTGAAATAATTATTTTAAATATCCCACCTTTAACAGAAGATACTAGAAAAGAATATGTAAAGCAAGTTAAAGGTATGGCTGAAGAAACAAAAATTGCTTTAAGAAACATTCGTCAAGATGCTAATAATGATATTAAAAAATTAGAAATAACTGAAGACGAAAAGAAAAGTGGCAATGAAGATGTTCAAGCTTTAATTGATAAATATAATAAAATAGTTGACGAAAAAGCTAAAAATAAAGAAACTGAGTTAATGCAAATCTAAGTTTACATGACTTAGTTTTTTTTTACAGTTTGGAGTTGAAAGAAAGTCTTAATTAGAGTATAATTAATATGAGAATAGGAATAATAGAATATGAAGGGAGTGAGGGAATGGCAAAGAAAAATGCAGATATGCGTTTTGAACGTGAGAAAAAAAGACGTCGCAGCATTCTTATTGCTCTTATTTTACTCCTTTTAGGTGCTATAATGATTATTATTGGCTCATATGCATTTTATACAACTACTATTACAGGAACAATTAGTGGAACTATTGCTAATTGGAGCTTTAAAGCTAATAATGCAACGTCGACTTTTAATATTACTCTTAAGCCAACTCAATCAATAACCGCCAATAGCAAAATCGCTCCAGGTACATCTGGATCCTTTTCAGTCGTTTTGACAAATGAGGCGACGCTTCTTGGTGTTGATTATACTTTAACTTTTAGTGATTTTACTAATATTCCAAGCAATTTAAAATTTTATAGTGATTCAACATTCGCAACTGTTGCTGATATAACTTCTTCAACTTATAGTTTAACAGGAACGCTTGCTGCAGATAGTTCTATCACTAAAACATGGTATTGGAAGTGGCCATATGGTGATGCTTCATCAATCACTAATGACAATTCCGCTGCCGAAAAAAACATTACTTTTAAAGTAAATGTTGTAGGAGTTCAAAAAAATCAATAAAATATTGATTTTTTTTGTGTTTTTTAGTTATAATTAAAGAGGTGATAAAAATGTTTGAATCATTAGGTGATCGCTTACAATCAGTTGTAAGTAAAATAAAAGGTTATGGAAAAATAACTGAAGACAATATCAGTGAAATTGTTCGTGAAATTAGATTAGCTTTACTTGAAGCCGATGTTAACTATACTGTAGTAAAAGAATTTACTAATGCAGTTAAAGAAAAAGCTTTAGGTGAAGAAGTTCAAAAAAGTTTAAAACCAAGCGAGCAATTTGTTAAAATTGTTAAAGATGAACTTGTAGAATTATTAGGTGGCGATAAAGCTCCTTTAATAACTGATGGCACTTTTAATATGTTGATGCTTGTAGGTTTACAAGGTAGTGGAAAAACTACTACTTTAGGTAAACTTGCTAATTTATTGCGTAAAAAATATAATAAGAAACCGCTTTTAGTTGCTTGTGATATTTATAGACCAGCAGCTATTGATCAGTTAAAGCAAATTGGTCGTGAACTTAATATTGAAGTTTTTGAAGAAGGAAAACAAGATCCAACAATAATCGTTAAAGATGCTATTGCATATGCTAAAGAAAAAGGCTTTAACTATGTTTTAGTTGATACCGCCGGACGTTTACATATTGATTCTGAATTAATGGAAGAATTACAGAGATTAAATGCTAATTTCAAGTTTGATGAAATTTTGCTTGTAATTGATAGTATGATGGGTCAAGATGCCATTAATGTTATAAATGGATTTAATGATTCACTTCCTTTAACAGGAGCAATTTTAACTAAATTAGATGGAGATACTAGAGGTGGCGTTGCTTTATCGGTTCGTCATTTAACTAATGTACCAATTAAAATGATTGGTGTCAGTGAAAAGATGGATGGTTTAGAAGAATTCTATCCTGAAAGAATGGCAACACGTATTCTTGGTATGGGTGACATTATGACAATGCTTGAAAAAGCTGAAAGTGTTATCAATGAAGAAGAAGCCATGGATCTATCTAAAAAGATGAAAAAGGGTAGTTATGATTTAAATGACTTTTTAGTTAATTTAAAACAGATTAAAAAACTTGGACCTTTAGAAAATTTAATAAAACTTATTCCTGGTGCTAAAAAAATGGGTTTAAATGATGTCAAAATTGATCCTAAAGATATGGCTCATGTTGAAGCTATAGTTTTATCAATGACTCCATATGAACGTAAACACCCAGAAGTATTAAAAGCTAGTCGTAAGCAAAGAATTGCTAAAGGCTGTGGTCGTGAAGTAAGTGAAGTTAATCGTTTACTTAATCAATTTGACCAAATGAAACAAATGATGAAGACTTTTTCTAATGGAAATATGAAAATGCCTTTTTAAATAATTGACAAAAGAAAATATCCGTGTTAATATTAAGTCAGAAATCGATGAAGTGGAGAAGTAATAGTAATTACTATTTAAAAGCGAGTTAGGTCGGTGAAAGCTAACAAATAAGTTTACTATGAATAACACCATAGAGTGTTTTATTGAACAAAGTAAATAAAACCGGCTAAAACCGTTATTTTTTAGAGATATCAGTTAATGATAAGAAAAGTGGTACCGTGCTTATGCGCCTTTTCATCATTAACTTTTTTTGTGAAAGGAGAGAAAAATATGGATGTAAAAGAATTATTAGAAAAAATTGAAGATTATATAGGAAAAGATGTTGTCTTAGAAGGTTGGGTTAAAAACCACCGTAAACAAAAAGACTTCGGCTTTATCGATTTTTCAGATGGTACTTGTTTTAAACATATTCAACTTGTATATGAAAGTACTTTACCTACATTTGAAGAAATAACTAAAATTCATATCGGATCAGCTATTAAAGCAACCGGTGAAATAGTTGCCTCTGTTGGAGCTGGTCAAGCATATGAAATGCGTGTTAAAACAATTGAATTATTAGGTGATTGTCCACTTGATTATCCAATGCAACCAAAGCGTCATACTCGTGAATTTTTAAGAGAACAAGGTTACTTGCGTCCAAGAGTAAACTTATTCCAAGCAGTATTCCGTGTTCGAAGTGTTGCAGCTCAAGCTATTCATACTTACTTTCAAGATCGTGGCTATGTTTATTTTCACGCACCATTAATAACAGCTTCTGATTGTGAAGGAGCAGGCGAAATGTTCCAAGTTACAACTCTTGATTTAGATCGTGTTGCTAAAACTGGAAAACTTGATTATACTAAAGACTTCTTTGGTAAACCAACTGCTTTAACTGTATCTGGTCAATTACAAGCTGAAACCTTTGCTTTAGCTTATAAAAAGACTTACACGTTTGGTCCAACTTTTAGGGCTGAAAATTCTAATACGAAAACTCATGCTAACGAATTTTGGATGATTGAACCAGAAATCGCTTTCTGCGATTTAGAAGGTGATATGGATATTATGGAGGATATGCTAAAGTATATTGTAAAATATGTTTTAGATAAATGCCCAGATGAAATGAATTTCTTTGATCAATTTGTAGAAAAAGGATTATTAGAAAAACTAAATAAATTAGTAAATTCTAAATTTACAAGAATAACTCATCATGATGTAATTGAAATATTAAGAAAAGCTCCTGTAAAATGGGAATTTGAACCAGTTCAAGGTGAAGATATTGCAAAAGAACATGAAAAATATATAACTGAATATTTTAACGGTCCTGTTTTTGTAACAAATTGGCCAAAAGATATTAAAGCATTCTACATGAAACAAAATGATGATGGTAAAACTGTCGCTGCTGTTGATTTAGAAGTACCAGGTGCTGGTGAATTAATGGGTGGTTCCCAAAGAGAAGAAAATTATGACAAACTTGTTCGCCGTATGGATGAATTAGGAATGGAAAAAGATTCTTTAGATTGGTACTTGAACTTAAGAAAATACGGTGGTTGTGTTCATTCAGGATTTGGAATGGGCTTTGAAAGATTATTAATATATATTACTGGTGTTGAAAACATTCGTGATGTTATTCCATACCCAAGAACTCCAGGTAACTGTGATTTTTAAAAAAACATTAGTGAGACTATTAACAAAATAAAAATTGTTAATAGTTTTTTATTTGAAGAAAATGAAGTGAATTGCTTATTTGCTAACAATCAAGAATGATCCTAAATAAGGATCTTTTTTTGACTTAAAATCTATTTTTTAGATCGAAAAAAATAAGAAAATATCGCATTAACTTTCTGTAAAATACACTGAATATATATATATATATATATA
>CAKPHY010000016.1 GCA_934162285.1 uncultured Bacilli bacterium | reverse complement strand
CTAAAGTTCCAGTTCAATACAATTTAAGCATTTCAAATCAACAAACTTCAAAAGCACTTTATAGATACTTAGATGCATCAGGAAATTCAAATAATTTTGTAGATACATTTACAACCCGAAATTATACATTTTCAACGGATGCTAAACAAAGCCAAGTCATTAATGTTGAAGTAAGAACCGATTCTATGACCAGTGAAAATGTAGATTTTAAAGTTGATTTAAATTGCTATCAAATATCAAAATAGGAGGGATTAAGATTGAAAGATAGAAGTTATATTATATTAGGTATAGTTATATTTACTTTGTTCTCATTAAACATAGCAAATACATATGGAAGATATACTAAAACAGTTACCAAAATTGGTACGATCGCAACGGCAGAGGTTGGTTATTGTAAAAGTAAAAATATTACATCTTTTAAGGAATGTCTAATAAGAAATGATAGTCAACAAGAATTAAATGATGCCTTGAACACAATATCATTAAGATCAAATTCTGTTAATTTTGCTAACGTTGAACCAATTGGAGTTTATATTCCTAAGACAACTTATACTAATATAGAAAATAAAACTAATGCAACATCTATCACATATACTAATATAAATAGATTCACTTATGTAATAGAAAATAAATTGATAACTGAATTTGATGTAGATGATACGGATATAACTAAAATAAAATTTAATACATCGACAGGATATTATACCTATACTGATTCCCAAGTAGGTAATATGAATGACTTAATAACAACGGCAGCAGATATGGAAAATGGAATATATAAATATACATGTTTAAATGAAAAGGAAATAGGAAACTGTACAAATCTATACTTGTTTACAGAAGAACCTTACTTATTGTATAATTATTACAGATTTAAACAAGGATATGTATACTCATATCAAGTTGTAGGGACATCAAGTTCTAATCCTGGAATATATAAAGGTGAAGATGATTATACAACATATGAAGATAATGTGGCAAAAGATAATTTTACTTATTATTATCGAGGTGATGTACAAAACAATTGGGTCTCATTTGGTAATTTTTTATGGAGAATTATTAGAATAAATGGTGATGGTAGTATTAGAATGATTTATTCTGGCTTAAAAAGTGCAACTAATCATACAGGGTCTAATGCCCAAATAGGAAAAACAACGTTTGGAGATACATCATCAAAAACAGCTACTACAGCAGATGTAACAGGGTTAACGAATGATATCATAACTACCACATATACAAATAGTATGTATGGAAATACATATGTAGGATATATGTATAATCCTGAAAAAGAAATAGCTACATATCCTAATATAAGTGTTGGTTCAAGTAATACAGATGCTGGTGGATGGAAATTAAATTATTTTCCTACATTTTCAAATATCAGTAATGCGATAAATTATTATTTTTTTAAAAATTTTGATCCAAGTACAGATTGTTTTACTGGTAGTGATGATGATAGTGGAGCATGTACATTGAAGTGTAAAGCTCTTGGAAATGATGGAGATAGTGGTATTGATTGTGTTCAGAGCAATTGGAATACTTTAGCAACGACATCTGGCAATTACAGTACTAGTGATCCGGGAGTTTATTTGGACCAATACGTCTATAAAAGTAATTATAAATATACATGTTGGTCATATGGAACTCCTGTTTTACATAATAATAGTGATGGTACCACGAGTGTATATGTTACATGTCCGATTGTTTCTGAAATTGTTGGTACAGTAAAAGATCAGCCAACTAATGCCAAAGTAAAATATCATGGTTTATTTTCGAAAGATGCAACCACAGCGAATACAAATGTAAAAGATAGTAATATAAAAACTCAAGTTGATACATGGTATGCAAGTAATATTTTAAATAAAACTGATGCTAATAATAACTTACTTGAGAGTTATTTATCAGATGAAATATTTTGTAATGATAGAACATCGAATAGTAGTACTTTTCCATTAGCGTCTGGAAATAATTCATACAACTATGGATCTTATACAAGAAATGTAACCAATAAAAATCCTAGTTTTAAATGTCTTAATTTAAGTAATGATGGTTTTACTTTAAAAATGAGTGGGGCAACAAGTATAGTAAAAGCAAGTGGCTCTGGCAATAATGTGCTAATTTATCCAATAGGATTAATTACAATAGATGAAGCTGCTTATGCTGGTGGAAAGAATAGTTTAATAAATCCAAAATATTATTTATATACAGGAACAACATATTGGACAATGTCTCCATGTGTTTTCAGTAACTATAATGCAGTTGCTCGAACATGGATCATCGATAACGATGGTAACTGGACTGCTTACAATGGTAATCATGGCATTAGACCTGTCATTAATTTAAAGCCTAATGTTTTATATGCAAGTGGTACAGGAACGGAAAATGATCCGTATATTATTACAATAAAATAGTTAAATATTATTTTAAATAAACACTAGTTTTTTAATCTTTTATTTATCTTTAAAATTTGCTATAATACTTGCGGATGTGATTAAATTGAAAATAAAATATGAATTATTAAAAGAAGAAAAAAATACTAAAGCTCGTTATGGAATCTTAAAAACTAATCATGGTGAATTTGAAACTCCAATGTTTATGCCAGTAGGGACGCTTGCTAACGTAAAAACTTTAATGCCTGAAGAACTAAAAGCTGATAAATGTGGAGTAATTCTTGCTAATACTTATCATTTATGGCTAAGACCAGGTTCTGAAACTATAAAAAAAGCGGGTGGATTACATAAATTTATGAATTATGATGGCCCTATTTTAACTGATTGTGGTGGTTTTCAAGTTTTTTCTCTTGCTAAACCTAAAGATATAAGTGAAGAAGGAGTAAAGTTTAAAAGTCATATTGATGGCTCATCTTTATTTTTAACACCGGAGATATCTATTAAAGTACAAAATGATTTAGATAGTGATATCGCGATGAATTTTGATGAGTGTCCACCATATCCAGTTACGCATGAATATATGAAAAATTCTATTGAAAGAACTTTGAGATGGCATCAAAGAGGTAAGAATGTTCATAAAAATCCTGAACAATCATTATTTGGAATTGTTCAAGGTGGTGAATTTGAAGATTTAAGAAAATATAGTGCTTTAGAAACTGTTAAAATGGGTTTTGATGGTTATAGCATAGGTGGTACATCTGTTGGTGAAGATAAAGATACAATGTATAAAATGATCACTTATGCAACTAATTATTTGCCTTTAGATAAACCTAGATATTTAATGGGTGTAGGCGATCCAATAGATATCATTGAAGGTGTTATTCGTGGTGTAGATATGTTTGATTGTGTTCACCCAACTCGTCTTGCTCGTCATGGAAATGCTTTTACAAGACATGGCAAAATAAACTTAAAAAATGCTAAATATAAAGAAGATTTTAGTCCGATTGAAGAGGATTGTGATTGTTATACTTGTAAGCATTTTACTAAAGCTTATATTAGACATTTAATAACTTGTAATGAAACTAATGGTGGTCGTCTTTTATCAATTCACAATATTCGTTTCTTAGTAAAATTAACTGAGGATTTAAGAGAAGCCATAAAAAATGATTCTTTACTTGAATTTAAAGAATCATTTATGGAAAAATATAGTTCTAAACATTAGAACTTTTTTTCATATTAGCACCCATAATTCCACCAATAATAGATGTTAAAAGAGTTAAGATGATAAAAGCAAAACTAAAACTATTAAAATTAATTTTTAAAATAAGTTTAAAAATTATCCAAATTCCAAGGACAAGTGAACTAACTTTAATGCCAACAATTAAACCTTTATTTTTACTTTTTTTGGCTAATTTAATACAATTTAGTGTGAGTAGAATAAAGAATAAAATGTAGATTAAAATATTAGTTAAAGTATTACCAAAAAAATCAATAAAGTTAAATAGAGTTAATAAAATAACTCCTAAAGCAAAAATTAAAACACTTCTTAGAACATAAGGTATTTTTTCTATATATTTCATAATCATCCCATTTAATATATATTCATTGCATAATAAAATATGTATTTGATCAATATAAATTGGTGATAAAATGATCTATATTTTAATTTTAGTTGTTTTGCTTTATATATCTTATAAATATTATTTAAAAAATAAAAAAACTATTATTGAAAATAATCAAGTAATTTTTAAAAATTTGAATGCTAATTATGGAATAAAAGATTTAATTAAAGACTTAGAATTAAATGATATAAATTCTTTTAAAGAAATAAAAAGAGCTTATTTATTTAATAATAAATTAAAAATAATTTCTAATAAACCAAGTGTAATTATATCTAAAGGAAAAATCGATTATAATGCTTTAAATAAAACTGATAAAAATATTATTTCTTTAATGAAAATATTAAATGAAAAACATTTAAAGTTAGAAGATATTTTTTATGCAGTTTATTTAGATAACAATTTTTATATTGTTAAAAATACTTGATTATGCTATTATTAAAATGAAAAGAGGTAGGATATGAAAATAGTTTTAAAACTAAGTGGTGAATCTTTAGCTGGTGATAATAATCAAGGAATAGATTTTAATAAAGCTTTAGAAATAGCTAAGTCTTTAAAAAAAGTTTATGATGAAAAAATAAGACTATTGATAGTAATTGGTGGTGGTAACTTTTGGCGTGGACGCTCAAATACTTATATGACTGCGGATACAAGTGATTATATTGGAATGCTTGGTACTGAAATGAATGCTTTAGTTCTTTATGAAGCTTTAAAACAAGTAAATTGTAATGCTAGAGTTTTTACAAGATTTAATATTCCTTGTGCTGAACTTTATGATGAAGTAAAAGTTAAAGAAGCAATTGCTGATAATATTGTTATTGTTGGTGGCGGTATTGGTCTTCCTGCTCATTCAACCGATTCGGGAGCTGCTTCATCAGCTCGTGATATTAATGCTGATTTACTTTTGAAAATGTCTAAGACTGATGGCTTATATAATGCTGATCCTTTTAAAGTTAAAGATGCTTTAAAAATTAATAAAATTACTTTTGATGAAGTAATTGAAAAAAAGTTAGAAATAATGGATTTAGAAGCTTTTATGATATGTAAAAATGCTAATATTCCTATCAGAATTTTTAAAATGAATAATTTATTAGATATAATTGATATAGCACATGGTGCAGATTTAGGAAGTTTAATAACAAATTAGATAGTATATTTAATGCGAGTTTTTTACTAACTCGTTTTTTATTACCATAGGGATCAACTAATTATTTGATAATTTCATATTTTTCTTTTTTATTTATTTTCATCAATTTTTCCACTTCAGAAGATAACACTTAAGGTATTATCATAAGATAAACATAATTATTATTCATTAATTTGAATATTGACAATTACATAATGTAGATATACAATTTTTTTCAAAAGAAGGAGAATAAATGCTTCATAAAAATTTAGATAATTTGTTACTATTTTTAACAACTTCTATGAATGAATTTGATTTTGGCAATGATGAGTATAAAGTTAAATATTTTTTTGATAAGTTACAAAAATCAGAAAATAAATTGCCTACAATTGAAGAGTTGGAAAAACTTCAAAAAATAGAAATAGATTTAGAAGTAAAATACGATATATTTAATGAACTAGACAATTATTTTAATCCAGTATATATAGAAATCAAAGATCGAATTCATAAAGAAATGGTAGATAAACTTAGAAATGAAAACAAAATAAAACGATATATAAATTTATAATATTACTACTAATCTCAGATAAAACTTAATTTTAAAGTTGAATTTATTAGTATAAAAAATCAAAGAGGATCAAAATTAAATTTATTTTTTTGATTTTCATTAAAATCGAAATGAAACTTCTATTATTTACTTCAATAGAAAAAATTGTTATAATTGATGTAAGGTAAGTGATAGGATGAATTCATTTGATTTTCAAGATAAATTAGATAAATATAGAAAGTATTTAAAGTATGGTTTCTTAGTTATTCCTATAATTATTATATTGGTAATTGTATTTAAAAATACAGGATCACCATATAAAAATATTGAATCAGAGCTTGAAAAAAATGCTTTAGCTTATGTAAAAAATAATAACGTAGTCGTAGCTGGGGAAACATTCGTTGAAATCAATAAAATAATGGGCGATCTTGATGGAATTGAACTATGTAGTAAGGCTAGTGGGGTAATAGTTAGTAATACTAATGGTAAATTAGAAGCAAAAGCTTATTTAGAGTGTCCGGATTACAAAAGTAATGTTGTAAGCAATAAAGAAAAATATATTGAATTAAAAGGTGATGCTGTTGTTATAATTACGGCAGGAGAAGTTTTTAATGATCCTCTTTATATCTTGAAAAAAGATGCCGGTGTTGTAATAAGTGGTGAAGTTGGAACAGAACCTGGTATCTATACTAAAACTTATAAAGCTTATGTTGGAGAAGAATTAAAAGAAACTTTATATCGCAAGATTATTGTAACCAAAAACGATAAAACTCTTAGTATTAGTGGTATTGAATCTGTAGATGTACCAACAATTACTCTTTTGGGTGACAAAAACATGGTTATTTATTTAAATGAAAAATATAAAGAACCAGGTTATAAAGCTGTCGATTATAAAGATGGCAAAATCAGTAGAAATGTGGAAGTTACTGGAAAAGTTGATACTACTAAGGTAGGAACATATACAATTACTTATAAAGTAACTAATACTCGTGGTCGTTCGATAAGTGTTGTTAGAACAGTCAAAGTTGTAGCTAGAAAAGCTGATTTAAGTATAGATGTTAGTGTTGCTAATCAGGATATTAATAAAGAAACGGTTGTAACTATAACAGTAGTGGGAAATGAATTTAATTATTTAATTTTACCAACTGGTGAAAAATCAGTATTTAAAACTATTACATTTAAAGCAAGTAATAATGGTACTTATACCATTAAAATCTATGATATTTATGGTAATGAATTTATTAAAGAAGTTGAAATAAATAATATTGATAACACACCACCAACAGGAACATGTACAGCAACAATAAATGTTAGTAGTACTAAAGTTGAAGTAAATGCTAGTGATAACAAAGGTATTAAAGGTTATAATTATATCATTAATGGTAAAGAGAGTGGATTAATTACTGATAATTATTTTAATGCAACTGTTAAGGGTGAAAGTGTTAAAGTTCTTGTTGAAGATGTTGCAAGTAATCAAACTACACTTACTTGCTCAATTGTTAAAAATGATACGTTACCAACTCCAAGTACTGGAAATTCACGATATACAGTAAGCATTAAAGAATGTTTTGGCGATAATCAAATCACAACTAAAGAATTAGAAGATTATTTAATGGGAGTGCTATTAGCAGAAGAAGATCCTTCTTCATCGGACAGCTTTGAATATGTTAAAGCATTTGTAATATTTGCTCGAACTTATTCTCTTAGAAGAGGTGGTTGGACTCAAGGCACAACACTTTCTTTAAAAACATGTTCTAGTGATCAAAACTGGTGTGATTATGAAAAAGGTTGCTATCGATATCAAACTCAAAGAATGTTTGATTTATGTATTGAATACTCGCTTAGTAAAGTTAAAAAAGCTGGTGATAAACCATATTATGATGCTGATACATGTGCTAACCGTGTAACGACTTTTCCTGGTACTAAAAATGTAACTCAAGAAACATATCATGTTAATAATTCAGCATGGCCTTCATCAATGTCATCTGTTGGTTATAATAAACGTAATGTTTCGGTTTATAAACGCCCAGCAACCGGTGCTAAATTAGAACTTTTAAAACGTGCAATCGATGAGACCAGAGGCTTAGTTATTAAAAAGGGCGATGGCACTTTAGCAAGTGTAGGGTACTATGTTTGCAATAACTATACAAGTGATAGCATAATGTGTCCTAATAAAGCCGAAGAGATGGCTAATAGTGATCCAAGCTTAACAGCTTTAGATATTATTAAAAAATATACTCAAGCTTATCCAGATATGAAAATAGAACATTATTAAAAAGATTTATTTTTTAAATCTTTTTTTATGTGATAAAAATGAAGAAATGTAACGATTGTTATATCAGCAATTAATGCAATTATTAAATTATAAAGACCTATTTTTAAGAAACCAAGAATAAATAATAAACTTAATTTTATTATTATTCCAACTAAATTATCTAACATCCCTTCTTTAGATAAACCAATTGCTTGCATAAAACCACTTAATGGAGCTTGTAAATAATAAATGATAAAAAAAGGAGCTACTAATTTTAAGTATGAACTTTTAGTTTTATAAAGTATTAATAAAACTTGATCTCCAAATATTAAAATAAATATTACAAATACTAATCCAATAACGAAAGAAAAACTTAAAGCTTGCTTCAATTTAGATTTTATATAGTCATATTTTTTATTTACATAAGCTTCTGAAACTATTGGTAATAAAGATGATGCAATAGCTCCACTAAAAAAACTTGGAAGTAAAACTATTGGTAAAATGAAACCATTAATAATCCCATATTCACTTAAAATATAATTATTAGAGTAACCCATTTTTAAAAGAACAAAAGTTAAAATTATTGATTCGAGGCATCCACCAATACTGCTTATTAATCGGCTACCCGTTGTCGGGATCCCGATTTTAAAGATATTTTTAATATTTTCTTTATTAGGTTTTAGATCTTCAACTTTAAACTTAGAGCCTTTAGGTGCAAATAACAGTAAAATTATAATAGAAACACTTTCGCTTGCGATGTTAGTTAATATAATAAAACTAATTGCACTTTCAAGCCCACTTTTATAAGCGATAGGTAACCCTATGAATATTAGGATCATTCGAATAATATCTTCGATAGTATTAGAAAAAACATGAGGAAACATTCTTTGCTTTCCAAAATAATATCCTCTTAAAATAGAAGAAATAGAAATAAATGGTAATACTAAAGCCATAGAAATAATTGCTTTATAAGTTCTTTCATCTTGAAGTAAATAATTAGAAATATAAGATGCTGTTAAAAAAATGATTGCTAAAAGAAAAACATTAAAAACCATGATAGTAATTGTAGCACTGGCTATAATATTTTTATTGTTATTTCGCTTTTCACTTACTAATTTTGAAATAGCAACAGGAAGTCCCATTTGGGATAAAGAAATGAAAAGGGAAAAGATAGGTACTACCAACATATAAACACCCATTCCAACAGATCCGATGACTCTTGAGACTAAAATGCGTATTCCCATGTTGATAAATTTCGTTAAAATACTACCAATTATTAAGATAATTGTTGAAGTAATAAATTTATTTTTTTTCACGTTTTCTCCTTTATAAATACTAACTTTTCATATATAATATTATGTATATGATATTTAATTAATACAGGAGGTAATCCATGAATTTTGAATTTAGAAATTTAAAAGAACTTTATGAAAGATTAAAACCTGCTCTTAGAACTAAAGCTAATGAATTAAAAAGAATAGGCTTTGACTATATCAAAGAAGAAGACATTTGGAATTGTCTGAAAGAAACAAAATGGTCTAAATCAGCTAATTTAGGTTTAGCTGATATGGTTGATGATATTTTAAATACAGATAAGTTAATATTTGATAATTATTTTAAAGATAAATCAGTTGACTTTAAAAGAAAGGTAAATTTAAAAGAAGTATGAAACGAGCAAAAGAAATAAAAACATTTGATGAACTATATGATTATGCAAAAACATATATTCCTGAGGAAGAATTATCTAGTTTAAGAAAAGCATATATGTATGCTTACGAGAAACATTTTGGTGTTAAAAGAAAAAGTGGTGAAGATTATATTATTCACCCTTTAAATGTTGCTTATATTTTGACTTCTATTAATGCCGATTTACCAACTTTAATCGCAGCTTTACTTCATGATGTTTTAGAAGATTGTAATGTTGAAGAAAAAGAAATTGAAGATAATTTTGGTTCGGAAGTATTAAATTTAGTAAAAGGTGTTACCAAAATTAATAAACTATCTTTTAAGAGTGATTCTGAAGCTATGATTCAAAATCATCGTAAAATTATTGTTGGTTTATCAGAAGATGTTCGTGTTATCATTATCAAATTAGCTGATCGCCTTCATAATATGCGTACATTATGGGCTTTACCAGAAGATCGTGCTAAAGTTAAAGCCAAAGAAACCTTAGATATTTTAACACCTATTGCTCATCGCTTAGGTATGAGTGAAATAAAAAGTGAACTTGAAGATTTATCTCTTAGATATTATAAACCAAATGTTTATTTTGATATTGTAGAGAAATTAAATAAAACTAAGGTTGAAAGAGAAGCATTAGTTTCATCAATGATGCATGATATAAGTGAAATTTTAAATGAACATAACATTAAACATGAAATAAAAGGTCGAGCTAAATCAGTTTATAGTATTTATAACAAATTAAATAAAGGTAAAAAATTCAATGAAATATATGATCTACTTGCACTTCGTGTTTTTGTTGATACTAAAGAAGATTGTTATCAAGCATTAGGTATTATTCATTCTAAATATAAACCAATGCCTAAACGTTTTAAAGATTATATCGCGATGCCTAAACCTAATATGTATCAAAGTTTACATACAACAGTTTTTGGTGTTAATGGTAATTTATTTGAAATTCAGATTAGAACTTATGAAATGGATTTAATTGCAGAAAAAGGTATTGCATCCCATTGGTCTTATAAAGAAGGCGGAAAGTCTATGCAAAATGCCATGGAACAAAAACTTCAATTCTTTAGATCAATAATGGAATTAACCGAAGAAGAAAATAAGTCTACAGAATTCATGAATGCGGTTATGAATGATGTTTTAAAAGATAGCATTTATGTATATACACCAAAAGGTGATGTTATTGAATTACCTTTAGGATCAACCCCGATTGATTTTGCTTATCGTGTTCACTCAAAGATAGGTGATCAAATGGTAGGAGCGATTGTTAATGATCAAATTGTTCCTTTAAACTATAAATTAAAAGAAAATGATATTGTTAAAATCAATACTAATAAAAATTCAACTGGTCCTTCTAAAGAATGGATCAAAATGGCATTTACAACTCATGCTAAAAATAAAATTAAAAGTTTTTATAATAAAATTGATAAAACTGAAGCCATTAAAAACGGAAGTGAAACCTTAACTAAAGAATTACGTAAGAAAAAAGTAAGTATAAATTTATTTGAAGAAAATCTTGATAAAATTTTACAAGAATTTTCTTATAACTCTTTAGATGACCTTTATATAGGAATTGATAATAACCAAATAACTCCAATACAGATAATTAACTTTTTAACAGGATCAAATCCAACTAAAGAAGAATTAGTTTTAAAAAATATTCGCAATGACAAAAATATTTCTAGTAAATGCGATGTTTCCATTGAAGGAATCGATGAAATAAAAGTTAATATTGCTGGTTGTTGTAAACCAATTCCAGGAGATTCTATCATTGGTTATATTTCTAAGGGCTATGGTATTAATATTCATCGCTCTTGTTGCCCTAATGTAAGTGAACTTGAAGAGAGGATAATTGCTGCAAAATGGCAAGATAAAATCAATAAAAAATACGAAACTGACATTTTAGTAAGAGCATTAAAAGATAAAAATATTTTAGTTGATATTGTTTCTAAAACAGTTAATAATGTAGCTACTATTCAAAATATTAATACTGTTTCTGAAGATGAAGAATATTTATATGAAATAACTGTCTTAGTTGAAAATAAAGAACATTTAGAAAAATTTATGAATGATATAAAAAATATAAGTACAGTTATTGAAGTAGAAAGAGATTTAAAATGAGAGCAATAGTTCAAAGAAGTCAAGAATCAAGTGTTACCGTTGATGGTAAAATGGTGGGTTCTATCAAAAGTGGTTTAGTTGTTTTAGTAGGCTTTACTCAAGATGATACCATTAAAGATATAGAATATATTGTAGATAAAATTATTAATTTACGTATCTTTGATGGTACTCCTGAATTATCAGTTAAAGATTTAAATGGTGAAATTCTTGCAATTTCTCAATTTACACTATATGCTAATGCTAAAAAAGGTCGTCGACCTAGTTATATTGAAGCCTTAAAAAATACCGAAGCAATCGAACTTTATAATATTTTTATTGATAAATTGAAAGAATCAAATTTAAAAATTGCGACTGGAATATTTGGAGCTGATATGCTAGTTAATATTAAAAATGATGGCCCATTTACAATAATTTTAGATTCTAAAAATTAACTTTAAAGAAAAATCTTTAAAGTTTTTTTAAAGGAAAAATTTAATTTATCTTGTATATTATTATTGAGGAGTTATGATATAATTACTTTGAGGAGGGCTAATATGATTAAATTAAAAAATGTTTCTAAATTTTATTATAATAAAGGTGTAATAGCCAGTGGATTTTCCAAAGTCAATTTAGAATTAAATATGGGTGAATTTGTTGTCATAACAGGAGAATCCGGTTCTGGAAAATCAACTTTATTAAATGTAATTTCTGGCCTTGATACATATGAAGAAGGCGAAATGTACATTAATGGTGAAGAAACTAGTCATTATGGCGAAAAAGAATTAGAAGAGTACCGAAAAAAATATATCGGTAATATTTTTCAATATTTCTATTTGATAAATAGTTACACTGTATATCAAAATATTGAATTAGTATTATTAATAAATGGTGCTAAAAAACGCGATGTAAAAAAGAAAGTATTAGAATTAATAAGAAAGGTTGATCTTTATAAATTTAGAAATACTAAAGTTTCTAAACTAAGTGGTGGTCAAAAACAAAGAGTAGCTATTGCTCGCGCTTTAGCTAAAAATGCTCCTATCATCGTAGCTGATGAACCAACAGGGAATTTAGATACAGCAGCTGCTAATAGTGTTTTAAAACTTTTAAGTGAAATATCAGCTTCTAAATTAGTGGTTATCGTTACTCATAATTATGAACAAGTAAGTAAATATGCAACAAGAAAAATAACTATGCACGATGGAAAAATTTTAGAAGATAAAGTTTTGAAACCACATGAAGAAGTTAAAAAAGTAGAACTTAATGATTATAAGAATGTTTCATTCTTTAATAAAATGCGTTTAGGTATTCGTAATACTTTTAATATTTTTCCTAAGTTTGTTTTACTTTTCTTAGTTTACTTTTTTGTGACAATGGCATTATTTTTTGAATACTCATCTAATAAATCTGAAGAATACAATTATTTAATGAGTGGTAATAATAATTACTTTCGTGAAGTTTCTGATAAAAGAATAATTATTAAAAAAAGTGATAAAACAGCTATATCAGATAGTGATTTTGATAAGTTAAATAAACTTAATAATGTTGATTATGTTGTTAAAAATGATATCTTACTAGATAGAGATTTTAGCTTAGTAAATGATCTTTTATATTTATATGGAACTTTTACAAATGTCAATAATTTTGAAGGGAAATTAGTTAAAGGTGTTAAACCAACAGCAGATAATGAAATAATTTTATCTGGTTCTAAAGATAATTATTATTTAAATGAAGATATTATTGGTAAAGAATTAACTTTAGAAAGCGAATCATATATCAATATTAAATTTAAAGTTGTTGGTATTACTTATGACGAAAGTAGTGCTTATGATTTTAAATTTTATGCAACGGACGAAGCATTAGAAAAAATTCAAAAAATAACTGATGAAGAAATGAGTACAATTACAGTAAAATTCAATGATAAATCAACTTCTTATTATCGTGTTATTCCTTTAGCTAATTTAGAAGAAGGAATGGTTTTAGTAAGTGAAGATTTAAATTATGAATGTAAAAACTTTAATTGTAAAAATACAGATTTAATTGTTGATCTTAAAAATATTTATTTTGAAAATCAATTAGATTTAAAAATTAAAGACTTCTATAATAAGAAAAACTTTAAGAAAAAAACTAATTTAAATTATGACAACTATATTAATGATTATAGTCAAGTAATATTTATCAGTGAAAGAGATTATCAAAAATTATTCTCAAAAGAAATTTATCAAAGTTCTATATTTGTAAAAGATGTTAAAAACATAAGAAAAACAACATCATCTTTAGAAGAATTAGGTTATAAAACATTAGTAGTATCAGATACTTTAGTAAGTAATGAATATATGAAAATTTTTAAAGTTATCAAATTTGTTGCTATTATAATTGTCGTTATTGTATTATTCTTTGTTGCTTATTTTGTAATTAAAATTATTTTAAAATCAAGAAATGTTTATTTTACAACTTTAAGAATTCTTGGAGCTTCTAAGAGTGTATGTAAAAATATTTTAAATATTGAATTAATAAATATTTCTAATTTAACTTATTTTGCTTTTTTAATTCTAATTATATTAACTAAAAATAATATATTAAATTTAGAATATTTGAAAGAACTTATAACTTATTTAGAAATTAAAGATTATATAGTTCTTTATATAATTTTAGTAACAATGTCTTACATTTTATCTTTAAAATTTGCTAAAAAGTTATTTAAAGAATCAGCTGTAAAGACATATTATGAGGAGGTATAACATGATAGAACTTAGAAATGTTAATAAGTATTTTAATAAACATAAAAAGAATGAAATTCATGTTATTAATGATGTCTCATTAAAGTTAGATAAAGGCTTAGTTGCTATTTTAGGTGCTAGTGGTTCTGGTAAAACAACTTTACTTAATGCTATTGGTGGCTTAGATAAAATATCTAAAGGTGAAATATACGTTAATGGTGAAAGAATAACTAAAAGAACTACTTATAAAATAGATAAAATAAGAAATCTAAATATTGGTTATATTTTTCAAGATTATAAACTTGTAGAAAATATGAGTGTTTATGACAATGTTGCTTTAGTTTTAAAAATGATAGGAATTAAAGACAAGAAAGAAATAAGTAAACGTGTTGACTATATCTTAGAACAAGTAGGAATGTACCGTTACCGTAAACGTCCAGTTTCAGCTTTATCTGGAGGTGAACGTCAAAGAGTAGGTATTGCTCGTGCTTTAGTTAAAAATCCGGATATTATTATTGCTGATGAACCAACGGGGAATTTAGATAGCAAAAATTCTTTAGAAATAATGAATATAATTAAAGCAATTTCTATTAAAAAATTAGTTATTTTAGTAACTCACGAAACAACTTTAGCTCATTTTTATGCAACGCGAATTATTGAAATTGAAGATGGTAAAATTGTTAAAGATTATGAAAACTCTCAGAGTGGCGATCTTGATTATCAAGTTGAAAGCAAATTTTACTTAAAAGATTTTAATAATCATGAAGAAATTAAAGAAAAAAATATTAATTTAAATTATTATACTAATGAAATAAAAGACTTAAATTTGACTATTGTTGTTAATAATGGAAATATTTATATTAAAAGTAATTCTAATGAAAAAATTGAAGTAATTGATAATAATAGTAATATTGAATTAATTGATGATCATTATAAAAAGTTAAGTAAAAGTGAATATAAAAACAAGAATTTTGATTTTGAAGAAATTATTAATAATAACACAAAGAAAAAATATTCTTCAATTTTAAATCCTTTTACGTTAGTAATAAATGGTTTTAAAAAGATCTTTGATTATTCCGTTTTGAAGAAAATTCTTCTTGGGGGTTTCTTTATGGCAGGAATGTTTATTTTACTTTCAATTAGTAATATTCTTGGATTAACTGAGATTAAAGATGAAGATTTTGTAACTAAAAATCGTTCTTATTTAGATGTAAATATTACTAAATTAAACGTTAAAGATTATCTAAATTATGAAAAATTAGATTCAATCAATTATATATTACCTGGTAGTAGTATCGTTGGCTTTAGATTTATTTTTAATGACTATTATCAAACTACTAATGCTAGTCAAGCATTAAATGGCTCTTTAACAAGTTTAGACTTGATTAAAAGTGAAGATATATTATGGGGAAGAATGCCTGAAAATAATTATGAATTAGTTGTTGATCAAATGGCTCTAGATGCCATAGGTGCTAAAAGTACTTTTAATATACCCAAACAAGTAGGAATTTTAAATTATACTGATTATTTAGGTCGTGAACTTAATTTAAATGATAATCTTGATAAATTTAAAATTGTTGGAATAGTTAATTTAGATTCACCTTCAATTTATGCTAATAAAGAAATGCTAATTACTATTATTTCTAATGCTGAAGTAGAATTTTATGAAGCTGGGTATGGTTATCCAACTAATTCTGAAATTGATCCTAATAAACTTTTAGATTATAACATTTTTAAAGATAAAATTACTTTAACAAAAGGTAATTTACCAGATAATGATTATGAAGTAATCGTCAATGAAAAATATAAAGATTTATATAAATTAAATAAAAAAATTGATAATAAAGTAAATGATCAAAATTTAAAAGTAGTAGGGTATTTTAAAGGTGATAGTGATGCATTAATAACAAATAGCAATACAGTTAAATATGATTTGATAACCAAATCATCTGATTTAGTTATTGTTTCTAATGATAAAAATAAAACAATTGATGAATTTCATGAATTAAAATTAAATATTAAAGATTCTTATACTAATAGTAGGGAAGAATACAAAAAAGAAGTAAGAAATAGTATTATAAGTTCTTTAACTGTTTCTGGAGTTATTTTGGCAATTTCGCTTATTGAGATTTTCTTGATTGTTAGATCTTCATTTTTATCACGTGTAAAGGAAATTGGTATTTTTAGAGCAATTGGTGTTAAAAAATCCGATATTTATCGTATGTTCAGTGGAGAAATAATCGCGATAACAACTTTAGTAAGTGTTCCTGGAGTAATATTTATGTATTACATAATAGAAGCTATTAAAGATTTGCCATTTATGAATTTTAAAATGAATATAACAATTACTCTTTTAGCAATTATATTTATTTATATTTTTAATTTATTAGTAGGATTATTACCTGTATTTAAAGTATTAAGAAAAACTCCTGCTCAAATACTTAGTCGTCAAGACTTAGATTAAGAAGAATTTAGTTCTTCTTTTTTGTTGACAATTTTAATAATTTTATATTGATAACAAGATTATTTAGTAAAAAGTTGATAAAGATGATAGAACAAATAAATTTGCCAAAGTATAATTTAAATGAGTTTGATATATTAACAAAATGTGTGTATAATTGTCCTGAGAGAAGTGTAATTATGAAGTATATTATAAAAAGAAATATTAATTTGTTCGGAACGCCTAATATTATAAAATTTAGTTACAATGTTAAAATTAATAATAATGGAAATGGCTTTGAAAATTTTGATATAGGGAATGAAGAAATAATTATCAATGATTTGTTAAAACATTTAAATCAAGAAACTATTAATAAATTAAATGAAGTAAATCCTATATACGTATCACTTTCTAAATATTTTTTTGATAATAATGTGAGATTAAGTGCTATAGAATACGAAAATGATACAACTATTTCAAGAGTAACACGCGAAGATTTATATTAATGTATTTGAAATAAATATATAGTTGGATTTGTTTCTTGTTTTGGTTATATGAACATTAAACATGTATAAAGCTATAGCAAATTCGGCTATAATTTTTTTATATAAATAATTAAAGAATATTTAAATAATTTAATAGTTTGTTATAATAAAAGTAGTTATTTAAAAGAAGTAGGAGTAAAGTATGACGAAAGAAGAATTTAAAAATATCATTGATATATGTAGTAAACAAGAAAAAGTGAAAATTGCTGTTTTAAATAACCATGATAATAACTTGTGGTGGCCATTAGAAGTAGAAGATTATAGAAAAAGATTACTGATTGCTGGTCTTTCTACTAGAATATCTTATAATATGATAAATACTTATAGAAGTGTAATAAATGAATTAAATAGTTATTCTTATGATGAAATTAAAAATATGTCTAAAGAAAAACTTACCAATATAATAGGGCGACTAGGTTTATTTAATTCAAGATATAAATACTTGGCATCAATGATTAATTTTATAGAAAAATATGATAATGAAATAAAAACCTTAGCAAATGATGAATTGATAGAACTTATTGCTTCTAATGTTGATGGTGCTTCTTATAAAGTAGCTCAATGTTGTGTTTTATATTTAAGAGGATATTATTCAGGAGTAATGCCGGTAGATAGTGGAATGAAAGACATAGAACTTCCATGTTTAGGATTTTTTAGATATAAAACAGCTATCGGACATGATATTTTAAGGAAAGAACTAGAAAATTTAGTAAAAGATAATGATATGCGTGACATAATAAAAAAGAATGGTTATGAATCCCTTAATATAAAGTTTTATGACAATGCGACTTGGTTTTGTCATTTAGTTCTTATTTATTTCAAACGTTATTTTTGCAATAAACATGATCCAATGAATTGTCCTTTAAAAGATTATTTTAAAATTAATAAAGAAAGGACCTTTAGTAGATGCAAATAATTGAATATGAAGATAGATTTTTAGACGATGTGAAAAATTTATTAGTAGAATTAGAAGAATACATTATTAAAATTGATGAAGATGGGCTAGATCAACTTCATAGCGAATATAAAGATAAAATGGCTCTTTTAGATTTAAAAACTATTAAAGATAATAATGGTAAATGTTATTTAGCTATTCAAAATAATATGGTTATTGGACTAATTATGGGATATGTTAGAGTTTATGATGAATTTGATTATTTAGATTACAAGTGCCCCAAAAGTGGAGTGATTTCTGAGTTTATTGTATCTGAAAAGGTTAGAAGTAAAGGAATCGGCAAGCAACTTATTAATAAATTGGAAGAATATTTTAAATCAATTAATTGTGAATACATTTTATTAGAATGTTTTGCTTATAATAAAAGTGCTATTAACTTTTATAAAAGTCAAGGATATCATACGAGAATGCTCGTCAACATAAAAAAGTTATAAAATGATTTAAAAAATAATAGGAGGGTATAATGAAAAAGTATAATGTAATAGTAGTATTTGATTGTGAAATGAAAAAAACTTTAATGTGTAAAAGAGCTAAAGAACCATATTTAGGAATGTATAATTTAGTTGGTGGAAAAATAGAAAAAGAACATGATGGTTTAAATGAAGCTTATAGAGAATTAAGAGAGGAAACTAATATATCGGAAGATGATATCAATTTAACTCATTTTATGAATATTGAATATGTTGCAATGAATAAATCGTTAGAAGTATACTTCGGAATATTAAATAAAGAAGTAAAATTAATTGAGGAAGTAAATGAACTTGAATGGGTACCAATTAATGAAAATTTCTTTGATATGAAAAAATATGCCGGCGAAGGTAATATTGGACATATTATTAAAGAAATTCAACTTTTTATGAATAAATAATTTGAACAAAATGAAAATCAAAGATTGCTAAAAACTTTCTTTGATTTTTATTTTAAAAATAATGTCAATACCTTTAAAATTTAGTATAATTTAGTTAATAGTATTGATATTTATAAAAGGAGATTATTAAGATGAGAGTAGTAAGTATAGGTGATCTTGTAACAGATTATTATTATGAAGATGGTAAATTAATAGGCGCAAATGGAGGTGTGACATCACATAACATAATTGCAAACTTAGCAAAAATGGGGATAAAAACTTCAACATTTGCTTGTTGTGGTAATGATATTCAAGGCAAAATTGCTATTAATAGTTTAGAAAAAATTAATGTTGACGTAGAAAATATTAAAATCATTGAAAATGTTAGAACAAGATGTTTTCATGTCTCTTATTATACAGATAATGGGAAATTATCTTTTACTTCAAAGAAAAGATGTCCTTTCTGTAATAATAAGAAGTGGTATGATGAAAGTTTATTAGATACTGATTTTATTCTTTCAAACATTAAAGAAGATGATATTTTAGTTTTTGATAATTTGAATGAAAAAAATCAATTAATCATTGATAATACTAAAAATAAAAAAATAATTGATTTAGGACAATATTTTGAACTTGAAAAAATGTCTGATGATGAAATAATAAAAAAGTTAGAGAATAAATTAGAGATAATAAACTTTAATGAAAGAGTTACTAAATATCTTTTAAATAGATTCAATTTGAAGAACGATATTGAGTTATATAATATTATAAAACCTAATTTGATGACGATTACTAGAGGAGAAAATGGAGCAACATTTATAGTTGAAAATAATGTATATAATTTTAAGTTGCTCGTCAAAGGAAATGTAGTTGATTCAACAGGAGCAGGCGATGCATTTCTTTCAAGTATAATTAAAGATAGCATTCAAAATGATTTTAAATATGAAGGTAGTAAATTAGAAAAATGGTATGAAAATTCTAATAAACTCACTTCTAAAGTTGTTTCTAAAATGGGAGCAAGAGGGCATATTAATTCATTATTTAAAATTAAGAAAATTGATGATCTCTGTACATGTGATAAATTTGCATATCATGAAAGAAAGAAAATAAAAAGATGTAACATTAATATTAATAATTTAGAAAAAAGAGTCATTAATGCCATAAATTCCTCTGCAACTATTAAACTAGATGAAATAGACTTTAATAGTAATGGCAATTATCTATTTATAGGCACAGGTGGCTCTTATGCCGGATCGTATTTTTCATCAAAAATAATAAATACCTTGTATGGAAGTAATACTTATTCATTATACCCTAGAGATGTCTTATATAGAAATAATAATAAGATCGATAAAGTTATTTTATTTTCTTACTCTGGCACAACTAATGACATTATTAATAGTGTTAAAGATTTTGATAAAGAAAAAATTTATGCAATTACCAAAGGAGAATTACAAAGTATTGTTTTGAAAACAGGAATATTGAAGAAAAACATATTGAGTTATAGATCTTCTTCAAATAAGGGAAAAGAGAGAGGTTTTTTATCATTTGAAGGTGCTGTTGCGCCAGCTGCAATCTTCTTAAAATACTATTTAGATAAGACAAATTCTAATATAAATATTAATGATTTTATAGAAAATGCGATTATTTATTGGAATGATCAAATTGAAAAATTAATTGATAATAATATGATCGAAGAAATGAAAAAACATAATTTGATAAATATTTTTAGAGGAGATTATGCTGACACAGCCAGCTACGATTTAGAAAGTAAAATTACTGAATCAGGAGTATTTAACTGTATTGTTCATGAAAAAAAGAATTTCTCTCACGGAAGATTTATTAATTATGAAAATTTAGGAAATAACTTTTCAATATATTTTAAACAACATTCAACAACTAGTTACGAAGTAGAACTATTAAATTATTTAAAACCTAATTGTTTGCTGATTGAAAGCAAATATGATGGCATATTAGCAGAATTTGATTTACTTATTGCTTCCCAATTTATAATCTATTATATCGGTAAAATATTAGATATTGATGTATCTAAACCAAAGTATTCAGAAAATGCAATGAAAATATATTTTTATAAAGGTGAACTATAGAATAATCAGGTGATTAATATCATCTGATTTTTATTTATTACTAATTATAAGAATTAAAATTATAATTTTAAGAATAAATAAGAACTCAAGTGAATTTTAATTAGTTCATGGTATAATTAAAAAAGAAAGTTTTGAAAGGAAGTTTAATTTAAATGAAGTATACTTATTGTGAAAAGATAATATGGTTTGCAATGCATAAAACTATTTTAGATTTTTTCAGTAAAAAACATCCTAATTGGAATATTAAATTATTAAAAAATAATGCTAAAAAACGTTATAAACAAATAGTAACAGAACTGCCTGATATTGGAAGTTTAACCAAAAATTCATTAAGGATCTGTTTAAGTGGTGGGGCACTTTGGTTAGCGTTTTATGAAACATGTGAAGAAAAAATAACGGAAGAAGAATTTGGAGAAATGGTAAAATCAGCAATGGAGTCACCATTAATAGTAAAAGCATTCAAAGCGAAAAATCCATTTACTAAAAAAGCCCAAATTAAAAAAGAAAAATCTGTTAATCGTGATAACCAAGCAAGTAATAGTAAATTTAATTGGAAAACAGAATTTATTAAAGGAAGAGACGAAGAAGAGTACACGATTATTTATAAGCAATGTGGTTTATGTAATTTAGCTGATGTAAAAAAATAACTAGTGATTTAGATTTTCCTTTGCCATTTATAAATTTGAAAATACTTATTTTACAGAATTTAAATTTAATGACTCTAATTTTGATATTGAAACTTCTAAAATAACTGAACAAGAACTAACTAATTTATTATTATCTATTATTAAGTAAAATACTACCTTAAGTTTGTATTGACTTCTAAAGTAAAAAATAATAAAATATTGTTAGTGTTGTTTGAAAGAGTATTTTAAATTATTTTTTAGAGAAAATGTGGTAGGTGAAAACATTTATTTGATTTAAAAGAAAGACATTAAACATTAAAACATACGTATTTCTGCGTTAAAGAATTAAGTGCATAACTTCGTTATGAAATAAGGTGGTACCACGATAATTCGTCCTTATATCTGACGAGTTTTTTTGTTAAAAGGAGGATAATATGCAAAAACCAAAAGGAACCTATGATGTAAATGGAGAGTTAGGTAGAAAAACTATTCATATTTTAAATTTAGCACGTACGATTCTTGATAAATATAATTATGAATATTGGCGTACACCTATTTTTGAGGCTAGTGAACTTTTTCATCGTGGTGTAGGAGAAACAACAGATATTGTTACTAAAGAAACTTATGATTTCTTAGATCGTGGTGATCGTAACATGACCCTTCGTCCTGAAGGAACAGCAGGTATTGTTAGAGCTTATGTTGAAAATAAGTATTATGGTGATGCTAATCAACCTACTAAAACTTGGTATTACGGACCAATGTATCGTTATGAAAAACCTCAAGCTGGGCGTTTTCGTGAGTTTTATCAATTAGGTGTTGAAGTATTTAATTCTAACGATCCTAGTATTGATGCTGAAGTAATAAGTATTCCTGTTAATTTATATAAAATGCTTGGTTTAAAAGGTATAAGAGTTAAAATTAATAGTTTGGGTGATACTGAATCAAGACTTAAATATCGTGAAGCTTTACTTGAATATTTTAAACCATATATTGATGATTTATGTGATGATTGTAAAGCTAGATATTTAAAAAATCCTATGCGCATTTTAGATTGCAAAGTTGATAAAGATTCAGATATTTTAAAAAATGCCCCTAAAATTTTGGATTACTTGAATGATGATAGTAAAAAATACTTTGCTGAAGTATTAAAACGTTTAGATGAATTAGAAATTGAATATGAAGTTGATCCTAATGTTGTAAGAGGATTAGACTATTATACACATACAGTTTTTGAAGTTGAAACCTTATCAGATAAACTTGGTAATCAAAATGTTTTATGTGCTGGTGGAAGATATAATGGGTTAGTAAAAACTATTGGAGATGTTGATGTACCTGGTGTTGGATTTGCTTTAGGTATGGAACGTTTAATATCTGTTTTAGAAATTGAAGGAATTGATTTAGAAACAAAACCAAGTTTGGATGTTTATGTTATTCCAATGGATAGTTCTTGTAAAGATTATACAGTTCCTTTAGTTCAAACTTTAAGATTAAATGGTTTTAAATGTGATACTGATTATTTAAATAGGGCTTTTAAAAGCAATTTTAAACAAGCTGATCGCTTTAATGCTAATTTTGTTATTATTGTTGGATCTGATGAAATTAAAAATCAAAAATTAACAGTTAAAGATAATAATACTCATGAAGAATATAAAGTGGATTTAGATAAAATAATTGAATTTTTAGATGAAAAGTTAGGAGACGAACATGAATAAGATTTTAATAAAAGATTTAAAAGATCATTTTAATGAAGAAATAGAAATTGGCGGATTTGTAGAAAATATTCGTGATCTACAATATGTTCAATTTGTTATTTTAAAAGATTCAACAGGTAAAATCCAATTAACTCTTGAAAAGAGTGAAGAAAAAAATAAAGAAATGATTGAATTATTTAAAACATTAACTTTAGAAAGTACTATTACAGTAAAAGGAACAGTAATGGAAAATCCTAAAGTAAAATTAAATGGTATGGAACTTATTCCTAGTGAAGTTAAAGTAACAAGTGTAAGCAGTGAAGAATTACCATTTAATTATCACGATCTTGATAATGTTAACTTAGATACACGTTTAGATTATCGTATGATCGATTTAAGAAATGAAAAAAATATGCTAACATTTCAAATTCAAAGTAATTTAGTTAGATATATGCGTGAATATTTATATAACAATAATTTCACTGAAATTCATACACCAAAACTAATTGGTGCAGCAAGTGAATCTGGTTCTGAAGTTTTTGAAGTAAAATATTTTGATCGTAAAGCTTATTTAGCTCAAAGTCCTCAATTTTATAAACAAATGGCTATGGCTAGTGGGTTCTCACGTGTATTTGAAGTAGCGCCATGTTTCCGTGCTGAGAATTCTAACACTAGTAAACATGCTACTGAATTTACGAGCTTTGATGTTGAATTTAGTTATATCAATTCTTTTAATGATGTTATGAATTTAGAAGCTGAAATGCTTACATATGCCTTAGGCAAAATAAAAGAAGAGTATGGTGATAAGATCGAGAAAGTATTTGGTGAAAAAGTCGAAGTACCAAAACTACCATTTCCAACAATGCCTTTAAAAGAGGTTTATGCCGAATTAGAAGCTCGTTATGGTTATAAAGTTAGAGAAGAAGAAAAAGTTGACTTAACAACAGAAGCTGAGAGATTATGTAAAAAACTTGCTCGTGATAAATTCAATCATGAATTCATGTTTATAACAGAATATCCTGCTGAAAAAAGAGCTTTCTATCATATGCGTGATCTAAATGGCGTTTTACAAGGCTATGATTTAATTTGGAAAGGTATTGAAATAACTACTGGTGCTCAAAGAGAGCATCGTTATGAAGAGATTTGTAAAAATGCTAAAGAAAAAGGCTTAGGTGAAGATGTTAAATTTTATTTAGACTTCTTTAAATATGGCTGTCCTCCACATGGTGGCTTTGCTATTGGAGTTGATCGTTTGACCATGCTATTATTAAATGTACCAACAATTAAAGAAGGTATGTTCATTTTTAGAGGTCCAACAAGATTAAATCCATAAAATATAAATAGGGGGATTGGTTATGAAAAGTATAGTAACAACATTTAAATATTGTGAATTAAAAAATGAATTAGGAGATGACTTGTTAGTTTTATTTCCGGTTGAAGTTTTAGAAGGCAATATTATTGATGATAAATTTATTGATGGATCTGGTAATGAATATTTGGAAGTAACTGAAGCTTTTAAAGAAAATAAAGATTATGGTTATTCAAGAGCTGTTTCTTTAGAAAATATGTTAGAATATGGTAGACGCATGATTAAATCTAGTCGTCGTCAATTAACCGAAGAAGAAATTTTAGCTTTGGCTAAGTCAGGTTATGAATCAGAATTAGATGAAATGATATTTTTTATTGATTTAGATGATATTTTAATGACTTTAAATGTTGATGATGTTTCAATGTTCGAAGAAGAGTATGATGTTAAAATCGATTTAGAACATGGATTGATTAAACAATGTAATCCTAATTCTGTTGAAGAAGAAAAAAAGGAAGAAGTAGTAGAAGAACCAAAAATAAAGTTGACACGTGTTGGCTTGATTGATGAAATAAAAAAATATGTTTTATCTCAAGACGAAGTTGTATCTAAAGTTGTTTCTGCTGTATATAATCCTATTGCTTTAGGTTCTTCCGATCTAAAACAAAATATTTTGCTCTATGGTCCTTCTGGTTGTGGTAAATCAATGATAACAGAAAGGCTCGCTAAATTTCTTGATTTTCCTTATTACAAAGCTAATGTTGCTAGTTTTTCAGCTTCTGGCTATGTAGGTGAAAGTGTTGAAGATCTTTTTGTAAACTTGTATTTAGCAGCCAATTCTGATTTAAAAAAATTAGAAAGAGGGGCATTCCTTCATTTAGAAGAAATAGATAAATTAATTTTTTCTGAAAAAGGTACAGACGTAAAAAGTCAAGTTTATAATGAATTACTTGCTGTTTTAGAACCGGGATCTGAAGTTAATTTTAAAGTAAGACAAGATTCAAAACCGATAAAATATAATACTAAAAACTTGATAATTGTTTGCTCAGGATCTTTTGCAGGTATGGAAAATACTTTTAAAAAAGAAGAATCTAAAATTGGTTTTGGTTCAACATCTGTTTCTTCTAAAAGAGAATATACACCGGCTGAATTTATTAAATATGGTATTCCAGTTGAATTTATCGGGCGTTTGTCTAAATTAATAAAGTTAAATAAATTAACAGAAGAAGATTTATATAAAATCATTACAACAAGTGCTAGCTCTGATTTAGTTATTTATAAAAGTCTCTTGAAATCTAAAGGAATAACTTTAGAAATACCCGAATCAGCTTTAAGATTTTTGACTCACGAAGCAATAAAACTAGAAACTGGTGCTCGTGCCCTTAAAGGCTTATTAAATGATATGATAGCTCCAGAAATAGATCATGTTGTAGATATGCTTGATCAAGGTATTTCTGAAGAAATTATTTATAAACCAGAAGCCGAAGAATTAATAAAAAGGTTAAAGAAATGAAAGAAAAAGAATTAAAAAGATCAATTTTAAAAAGATTTCGTAAAGAAATATGGTCAAAATTTGTTAAGGCTGTAAAAGAATACGAATTAATAAAACCTAATGATAAAATAGCTGTTTGCATCTCGGGCGGTAAAGATTCTTTCTTACTTGCCCTTTGTATGCAAGAGTTATGTAATCATGGTCAATTTCATTTTGACTTAGAATTTATAGTAATGAATCCGGGTTATAATGAAGAAAACTTAAATAAAATAAAAGAAAATTTAGAATTATTTAATATTAAAGCTCACATATTTGAAACTAAAATTTTTGATGTTTCAAGTAAACTAGCAGAGAATCCTTGTTATTTATGTGCTCGTATGCGAAGAGGAGCTTTATATAGTAAAGCCAAAGAGCTTGGATGTAATAAAATTGCTCTTGGACATCATATGAATGATGTTATAGAAACTATTTTAATGAATTTAATTTTTAATGGTCAATATTCAGGTATGATGCCCAAACTAAAAAGTGAAAATTTTGAAGGTTTAGAATTGATAAGACCATTATATTTAATAAAAGAAGAAGATATTATTAAATTTAAAAACTACAATAATTTAGAATTTATTGATTGTGCATGTAAAGTAACAAAAAAGAATATAGGCAAAAGAAAAATTATAAAAAATCTCACAAATGATTTGAAAAACATATACGATATAGCTGATTTAAATATTTTTAAATCATTAAGTAATGTCAATTTAGATACTATTATTGCATATAAATCTAAAGGATGCGAATATAATTTTAAAGACGTATATGAGGAGGATAAATGAATATAGATAGTTATCTGAATAACTTAAACGATGAATTCAATTCTTATGTTAATTATTGCCGTGATGCAATTAATTCCTTGGTGCTTGAAGCTTCTTTAAAAGGAAGTATTCCTGGTGCTAAACCAATAAAAAGAGAACTTAATTTATTAAATGTATCAGATATTGAAGCTATTAGAGTAAAAAGGCAACAATTAATTGATGTTAAAGTTAATCATACATCAAGAGTAGTCGAAAATATTCTTAAAGTAAGTAAAAATATTGGTTTAAACGCTGATTTTACTAAAATTGTGCGTATTGTTGCTTTGCTTCACGATATTGGTAGATTTGAATACGCCACCTGGAATGATGCTTATAGTGAATCAGGATATCGTAACCAAATAGGAAGAGACTTCTTTAAATATTCTAAAAGATTTCAAGAGTTAAGCGTTCCTATTCCGGCCCATAATCATTCAGAAGCCGGGCATATTTTACTTACCAAAAAAGGCGTACTTAAAACTTATAATGAAAAATTTGGTTTCGCTAAAGTAATTGCTCAAGCAGTTCTTCATCATCAAGATTGTAAATTGATAGGTGAGTTTAATCCTAAAAATAATCGTATCGATGAACATATTTTAAAGTGTAACATTAATGATGCTTTAAGAGATATTGAAGGCTTTAATGAAGTTGAAACCCAAATATATGCAGTTTTAACCCAATTAATTAAAGATGTTGATTGTATTGATATCTTGTATCAACATTTAACGGGTGAATATCCTGTAATTAGACCAACTATTTTCTTTAATAAAGCTTTAAGAAATTATAATGGCACTGAAATAATTGAAAATCAAAGTTTAGAAGAATTCAGTAAACGTTGGGGTGTTTCCATTGAAGATATTTTAAATTACAATGGTTTAACTTATGAACAAGCAAGCAAGGTAACACGTTTAGCTTTAGCACCAAGTATGGTTGATCCTCAACTATTTAAAATGCCCGATGATTTAAAAGAAAAATTCTTTAATTTAGAGCAAATAGATTTACAAGAAATAAATAAAAGATATGATTTTAACCCAATAATGGGTATGTGGTGGCGTTTACTTCAGTTCTTGGGACAAATTAGTTTTACAAGTAATTTAGAAGTTATAAAAGAAAGTGAACTTTTAGATCAAATTTTAGCTATGTATCCTATAGAATATCGTCCTAATTTAGAAGAAGCCTTCAGCTTTGCTAAAACGCATCTTTTAGAAGGTCGTGGAACGGATATATATGCTAAAAATCCTTTTAAAAAATAGAAAGTTGTTTGACTTTCTATTTTTATGTGATAAAATACTTTAAGCAAAAGGGGGATAATAAAATGCGCAGTTTTTTATTAACAAGTGTTAATACTAAAAATTTTTTAGAACAATGTTCTAAACTACCTAGAAGAGTTAAAATCGACTTTAATTCTTTAATCAAATCCTACATGAATATTCAAGAGTCTTATTGGTCTTATAATATTTTAGGTGAAACTTTTAGTGATAGCTTAGTAATATATGGTAATTCTAAAAATACGATTGATAAAATAACTTTTAATAGAATAGAATTAAAGAAAAAAATGCGTTTAATATATAATGCTAATACTGATCTAGAATTAACTTCAAAAGTTGAAGAATTAAAAAATATTAAAAAAGAAAATGAATTATCTAAAAAATTTCCTTTATTGTATGTAAGATTTTTAAAAGGCAAAAGTTTATTGGATGAATACTATATGAATTTAAGTAACTTATCAAAAGTTTCAATAAATAAAATTAATAGATGTAATGAACAAGAAAAAATATTAAATAGATATTCAATATCATCTGATGTTGTTAGTTTTTCTTTAAAAAGTGCTAAATTATTAGAAAAATATCTAGATTCTTTAGAATCATTTTTAAAATATATTCGTATAACTAATGTTTTACCAAATATAATTTCAGGATTAGACACTGATAAAATGAAATTATATGTTATTGCTAAATATTTTGAAGAATACTTTATTACTGATGATGTTAATCGTAAAGAATTATATCTTAGTTTAATTATAAAATATTTCGTAGAAGAAAAAAATAACAATTTTGTTATTTATAATGATCAAGATGAAGAGATTACTTATAAAAAATTATTATACAAATTAAATGAAATAATAGGTGAGCAAAAAAGTAAACAAAATACTATTTTACCTATTAATGAAGATGTAATTATTTCTTTATAAAAATCAAAAAATGTGATTTTAGAAGATCGTGGAACAGATATATACTAAAAATCTCTTTAAAAAAATAGAAAGTTATTTGACTTTCTATTCAAATTGTTAGCAGAATAAATTTGTTAACATTTTTTTATTTTAGAGGTAATATCTCATTTAAATTTATATAAAAATGTTACAATTAATATTAATTTATAAGAAATTAAATGGTAAAATGGTAGTAATGATGCATTAAATTAATTTTACAAAATATCTAAAAGTATATTAGAAAAAGAGGTTAAAAAATATGAATAATGTAGGAACAACTATTTTAGAAACTGAAAGATTATTATTACGAAAAGGTACCTTAGATGATGCTACTCAAGTGTATGAAAATTATGGTAAAGATCCGTTAGTGTCAAAATATGTAGTATGGAATCAACATCAAAGTGTAGATGATGCAATTAAATTAATGGAAAAATGGCAAGAAAGCTACAAAAAAAATAATTCTTATAAATGGTTAGTTATAGAAAAATATTCACAAACTGTTGTGGGATCTATTACGGCTGTAAAAGTAGATGATGTTAACAAAACAATAGCAGTAGGATATTGTTTTGGTTCTCGATGGTGGAATAAAGGCTTTGCTACGGAAACTTTAAAAAGAGTTATAAAATTCTTTTTTGAAGAAGTTGGAGTAGAAACTATTTATGCGAATCATTTAAGCTCGAATATTGCAAGCGGTAAAGTTATGAAAAAAGCAGGAATGAAATTTGAAGGAACATTACGTAATAGAATGATTGATAAAATAAGTAACAAACCTATGGGATTAGAAGCTTATTCAATAATTAAAGAAGATTATTATAATTATAAAATTTGAGTGAATGGTTTATTAATTATAAAACCATATAAAAAAATTAATAAATAGCCCTTTTGAAGATATAATTTAAACCAAAAATGAGAATGACGGAATTTAAATAAATTAAATGAAATAATAGGTGAGCAAAAAAGTAAGCAAAATACTATTTTACCTATTAATGATGATGTAATTGTTTCTTTATAAAAATCAAAAAAGGTAATATAATCACTAAACATTAGACAAGTAGAAATTTATTTGCTATAATATAATTGTCTAGGATAGACGGGAACCTACTTTGAAAAAAACCACTAAATGATAATAATAGGGAATCTAATTTACTAATGGTGTTGAACGCTTAACATACTCTTAAGAATCCTGAAGTTAGTAATGTGATGCCCACCTGGGATACCAGGTTTTTTATCACTAGGAACCGATATCTTGGATTTTTTTTATACCTTGATATGAATCTCTTCTTCTTAGTTCTTTGTCAATATCATTTAAAACTGTAAATTTTTTAATTAACCAAGTTGGTTCTACTAGATCATCAACCTTAGGATCACCAGTAATACGATTAATAACGATGTTTGGATCTAAAATTTCTAGTTGATCACAGGCAATATCGATATATTCTTCTTTTGTTAATACATGAAATTTTTCATCTTCATACATTTTAGCTATTTTGGTATTTTTTAAAATATGTAGCATATGAATTTTAACTCCTTGAATATCTAAAGTATTTAAAAATTCTGCTGTTTCAAGCATCATTTCTTTAGTTTCATATGGTAACCCATTAATAATATGAACAACAACATTAATATTTCTTTCTCTTAAACGTTTAACCATATCAGTAAAACATTTTAGAGTATGACATCTATTAATTAAAATAGATGTTTTTTCATGAATTGTTTGTAATCCAAGCTCAATTGTAAGATAAGTTTTTTTACTTAATTCTTCTAGGTAATCTAAACATTCATCACTTATAGCATCTGCACGGGTAGCAATGTTTAAGCCAACTACTCCAGGAATATTTAATATACTTTCGTATTTTTCTTTTAAAACACTTACAGGAGCATAAGTATTAGTGTGAGCTTGAAAGTAACCAATATATTGGCTATTTGGCCATTTTTTATCCATTATTTCTTTTATTTCGTAGAATTGTTTAACTAGATCATCACCATGTCCCGCATAATCACCTGAGCCTTTACTAGAACAATAAATACAACCACCAGTTCCAAATTTTCCATCAATATTAGGACAGGTAAAACTAGCATCTAAACTTATTTTAGCTACTTTAGAACCAAATTTTTCAAAATAAAAATTATCTAAAGTATAATATCTTTTATTATTACGATAAATCATAAAATCATTCCTTCATAATCTATATAATATCATATTTTAAAAAAATATTGTAAAAATTATAAATTTTAACTATAATTAAATGGGAGATAAGAAAGGAGATTATATGAAAAAATATAATTTATTTAAAACAATTTTAATTACGCTTTTTATATTTGCATTATTATCTTGGTTTATTAAAGGTGGCCTTATATATAATGGTGAATACTATAAAGCTGATACTAGTACTGCTTTAGGAATAGGTGATATTATTTCTTTACCATATCAATCGTTTTATTTATTTGCTGAATATGGCTTAATATTTATTTTAATCGGTGGTATGTATGGTGTTTTTAATGAAACAGGAGTTTACAAAAGAGTAGTTGATAATTTTGCTTCTAAATTTGCTAATAAAAAAGTCTTATTTATAATTTTGACAAGCATTTTTTTCTTAACAATTGAAGCAATTATGGGTTCAGCAGCATTTTCATTTGTATTTGTTCCATTTTTTGCTAGCGTTCTTTTTAAACTAGGCTTTAATAAATATAAAACAATGTTAGCAACAGTTGGATCCATTATTCTTGCAACATTTGCATCTTTAATAGGACTAGGTTCAGTTATTAACTACTTATTAGGAATAAATTCATTAAGTCTAATTAAGGTAAGATGCTTACTATTCTTAATAACTATTGTAATAATAGGAGTTACTTTCATTTTAAAAGAAAAGAAGCCTGATTCTAAAGAAGAAAACGTTAATAAATTAGAACCAACTTTAGAAACAACTAAATCATCATTTCCTTTAATTGCTATATTTTTATTATTTATTGCTATTGCTGGAATTGGTTTATACAATTGGAGTGAATGTTTAAATATAAAGACATTTGCTAACATATCTAATAATGTTTTAGCAAATATTAAAATTTTAAATGGTTTTTCATCTTTAGGTAACTGGGGAACTAAAGAATTAGCTATAATGATTATAATTATTATTTTAGTTACAGGTTTAGCTTATAAAATCAAAATTAAAGATTTAATTGAAGCTTTTAAAGGTGGAGCTAAGCCAATGTTAAAAGTGGCCTTTTATACAACACTTTGCTCTTTAATATTTATGTATTATTATAATAGTAAAAATGGTTATAATTTTATTGATACTTTAGTTTATAAAATCTTTGGTGGTTCTAATGATTCTTTAGTATTTAAGACAGCTTTCGCAACACCAGTTGAAAATGTTCTTTTAAATAATCCTATTTTCCTTGCTAATTCTTTAACTACTTATTTAAAAACGCTTTCAACTAATAGTTCAACTTTAGCAAGTGCTGCTTTAGCAATGCAAATGACAACCGGTTTAGCCATGATGGTTTTACCAACAAGTTATATTTTAATAGCTGGTTTATCATATTTTGAAATTGATTATTCAAAATGGTTGAAATTTATTGCTAAAATATTCTTAGTACTTATTTTAGTAACAGGAATAATTGTTACAATTTAAGATAGTGAAAACTATCTTTTTTTTATTGATTGTGTTAAAATGTTCTAGAGAAAAGGAAGATTTGTATGTACAATATAATTGATTATTTAAAATATTATAAAGATTGCTCTTTAGAAGAAAATCATTGGAATAGAATTGATAATCTATTATGTGCTCTTTTAGTTTATTTGCCTATAAAACCTTTTAAAAAAGAAAAAGCTTTATTAGATTTTTATAATTATGCTAAAGAATATGATAAACCAACTAAGGAAATACTAACACCATATTGCTTTCAAATTCTAGAAATGATTAAAGACTCAAAAAGATATAAAAATTTAAAAATATCTAATTTTGATATCATTCTTGATGAAAAAACTCAGTTTGGAGCTGCAACATTTAGAGTTAAAAATAAGACTATAGTCAGTTTTAAAGGAAGTGATGGGGCTTTTATTGGTTGGGTTGAAAATCTACGAATAATATATGAATATCCAACTTATACCCAAGAGTTAGCGATCGCTTATTTAAAAAGAAATATTAAATTTCAAGATCAAAATGTGTTTGTCGTTGGTCACAGTAAGGGTGGTAATCTAGCTATGGCTAGTGTTATGGAATTACCACCACGTCAATTTAAAAAGATTAAAAAAATTTATAACTTTGATGGACCAGGTTTTAGAGAAAAAGAATTTACCAGCGAAAAATTTAAAAAAATTGAACCGATCTTAGAAAACATTTTACCTACAGGTTCTTTAGTGGGAGTCCTTTTAAATAATACTAAATATCAAGTAATAAAAAGTAAAGATATTGCTATAAATGAACATTATCCTATTAATTGGAATATTTTTGGAGAATTTTTTGTTCCAGGAAAACTATCAATGGTAAGTTCCAATGTTCATAAAAGTACTTCAATAGAGTTAGCAAAACTTGATAATCAAAAAGTAAAAGCAACTGTTGAAGCTCTTTTTCAAATTTTTGATTTAAATTATGATTCTACTTTTGAAATAAATCTTACTAATATTACTAAAATCATTAAATTTGTCAGAAAAATTGAACCTGAATTTGCTTCTTATTTAACTACTTTGTTATTGCCAAGAAAAGTTAATAAAAAAGATAAGTAATTAAAAAATATCCTTAAAAATGGATATTATTCAGACTATTGACAAAATAAAAATTGTTAATAGTTTTTTATTTGAAGAAAATGATTGCTCATTTGTTAATTATCAAGAATGATCCTAAATAAGGATCTTTTTTTGTTTAAAATCTATTTTTTAGATCAAAGAAAATGAGAAAATATTGCACTAACTTTTTGTAAAATACACTGAATATATATATATATATATATATATAATGGTATTAAAGTAGGTAAAATTCACAAAATAAATGTAATAAGATCAAGGATAGTG
>CAKPHY010000015.1 GCA_934162285.1 uncultured Bacilli bacterium | reverse complement strand
GGAAACTCAGTTCTTTTTGTTGTGATTATAATATCACAAATTTTGTAATTTGACAAAACTTAGATAATCATAAAAAAACACCTAAAAGGTGTTTCAAATTACTACAAAAAAGTATATTCAAATATTCAATTATTTATTGTAATAATATACGGATCATTTTCTGTTCCTATTCCACTTGCATATAAAACATCTGATTTTAAATTAATGACAGGTCTAATACCTAGATTTCCGTGTGTCGCACCATAACTAGATAGATTACCACTGGCATGGACTAACAATATTACTGAATATGCACTTGAATTAGTTTTATTTGGTGACATTATCCAATACGGAGTTTCTATACATAAATAATACTTTTGATTTAATGAACTACCTGAACCACCAGCAAAAGTTACTTCGTCTGCTGTAATTAATCCTATTGGATAAGTTAATATATTATTGCCATCGCCACTTGCTTTTACTACACTTATTGCTTCACTTGCTTTTAAAGTAAAACCATCATTACTTAAATTTGGGCATTTAAAACTAGGATTTTTATTGGTTACATTTCTTGTATAAGGTCCATATAAATATGAACTATTCATAGATGCCAGTGGAAAAGTATTACTATTTGATGTTCTATCATTACAAAATATTTCGTCTGATAAATAACTTTCCAACAAATTGCTATTACCATCATATTTTCCATAAATATTACTTGCATACCATTTATCAACTTGAGTTTTTATATTACTATCTTTAACATTTGTATTCGCTGTGGTTGCATCTTTTGAAAATAAACCATGATATTTTACTTTGGCATAAGTTGGTTGATCTTTTACTGTACCAACAATTTCAGAAACAATTGGACATGTAACATATACACTAGTTGTACCATCACTATTATCATGTAAAACAGGAGTTCCATATGACCAACATGTATATTTATAATCACTTTTATATACGTATCGATTCGAATCAGCACCTGGATCAGTAGTACTATAATTACCCGATGTTGTTGCTAAAGCATACCAATTACTTTGAACACAATCAATGCCACTGTCCCCATCATTTCCTAAACTCTTGCATTTTAATGTACATGCTCCACTATCGTCATCATCATTACCGGTAAAACAATCTATACTTGGATCAAAATTTTTGAAAAAATAATAATTTATCGTATTATTGATACTTAAAAATGTAGGAAAATAATTTAATTTCCACCCACCGATATCTGTATTACTCGAACCAACACTTATATTAGGATATGTTGCTATTTCTTTTGCAGGATTATACATATATCCTACATATGTATTTCCATACATCCCATTTGAATATGTCGTTGTAATCGTATCATTTGTAAGTCCAGTTACGTCTTTCGTAGTTGTTGTTTTTGTTGATGTATCTCCAAATTTTGCTGTTCCAATTTGAGCATTACTTCCTGTATGATTAGTTGCACTTTTTAATCCAGAATAAATCATTCTAATACTTCCATCACCATTGATTCTAATAATTCTCCATAAGAAATTACCAAATGAGACCCAATTGTTTTGTACGTCACCTCGATAGTAATAGGTAAAATTATCTTTGGCTGTATTATCTTCATATATTGTATAATCATCTTCACCTTTATATATTCCCGGATTAGAACTCGATGTTCCTACAACTTGATAAGAATATTTATATCCTTGTTTAAATCTGTAAGCATTAGATATCAAATAAGGTTCTTCTGTAAATAAATATAGTGATGTACAATTACCATTTGATGTGTCATTTAAACATGTATATTTATATTTTCCATTTTCCATATCTTCTGCTGTTGTTATTAAGTCATTTATATTACCTATTTGATAATTAGTATAAGTATAAAAACCTGTAGATGTGTTAAATTTTATTTTAGTTATATCCGTATCATCTACATCAAAATTAGTTATCAATTTATTTTCTATTACATAAGTAAATCTATTACCAGTAGTAGATATAATATATGTCATATTAGTTTTATTTTCTATATTAGTATAAGTTGTCTTAGGAATATAAACTCCAATCGGTTCAACATTAGTAAAATTAACAGAATTTGATCTTAATGATATTGTGTTCAAGGCATCATTTAATTCTTGTTGACTATCATTTCTTATTAGACATTCCTTAAAAGATGTAATATTCTTACTTTTACAATAACCAACCTCTGCCGTTGCGATCGTACCAGTTTTGGTAACTGTTTTAGTATATCTTCCATATGTATTTGCAATGTTTAATGAGAATAAAGTAAATATAACTATACCTAATATAATATAACTTTTATCTTTCAATTTTAATTCCTCCTATTTTGATATTTGATAACAATTTAAATCAACTTTAAAATCTATATTTTCACTCGTCATGGAATCGGTTCTTACTTCAACATTTATAACTTGACTTTGTTTAGCATCCGTTGAAAATGTATAGTTTCTAGTTGTAAATGTATCTACAAAATTATTTGAATTTCCTGATGCATCTAAATATCTATAAAGTGCTTTTGAAGTTTGTTGATTTGAAATGCTTAAATTATATTGAACTGGAACTTTAGTTATATTATCGTTGTTATCATAGTTTTTAATAATTACTTTAAAATATGCCCAGCCTTCATTTGAAATATAAGTACCAGGATTATCAATTTCAGCATCACATATAAAATCTGCTGCTGTTGAATTTATTTTTACATCCATATCTTTTTTATACTCAGAATATGTTTTTCTGACACTAATAAAAATAAGAAATAATGTTGCTAGTATTAATAACAATATTCTTCTTTTCATTTACTACCACCTTCAAATCTTTGTGTAGTGCTAATATTTAATAAAACTGATAAACTATGATTCATATATAAATTATCATTAGCATTACTCACGTCATCAATTGCATAGATCCACTTCCAATAAATATGATAAGTATGGATTGGTGTTGAATTTATAAGAAAAGATCCACTTATTGATGAAAATTCTGTAGTATAAGTAGAATCAGAATATAATTTTAAATTTGCTGGTAAATCATAAGTGCCTAGATTTATTGTATAATTAGTAGAAACATCTACATTAGAGAAATCTAAAACTAGTTTTATATCACCTGTACTACCTGGTGCAACATATTGATTTGAATAATTATTAGATGTTATTGTATCTTCTAAATTAATAACCTGGGATAAACTAGTACTATTATTTAATTTAATTTGGTATTCAGCTGTATTAAAAACGCCTGTTCCTTTTTTAACATCGTTATAACTACTATTACTTTTAGGAGAACAAAAAATAGCAATTAACATAGTTAACATTAAAACATCAAATCTAAACAAAGATTGTTTATTTTGGGTTGCCATTTTTTACCTCCTTTTTTTAACATCATTAAAAAAGCCAATATCACTATATCAACTGAAAACCATTCACTACCACTGATCTTGTAACGTTCTTATTACGTTTATTTTGTTAATTTTACCTACTTTAATACCATTATATATATATATATATATTCAGTGCATTTTACAGAAAGTTAATGCAATATTTTCTTATTTTTTTGACCTAAAAAATGATCCTTATTTAGGATCATTCTTGATAATTAACAAATGAGTAATCATTTTCTTCAAATAAAAAGACTATTAACAAATTTTACTTTGTCAATAGTCTGAAACACTTTTTATGTATTTATAATTTTTTTATTTTAATTAAGACGTAAATACTTTCAACTAAATTAACTATTTCAGAGATTAATAACATAATACCAGCTATTGTTGTAATTGCTAAAGTTGTAGTAAATGGATTAACAATTAATAGTACTCCAACTACCATCATTAAAATTGAAACTAATAATAACCAAATCCATCCTGTATAATCTAAAGCACTTAAATTAATGGAAATTTGCATTTTAAATAAATTACTTAAAATAATCCAAATTCCAAGGATAATTGGTAAAACATTTATTACATCAATACGGTAAATAAATAATAATACTCCTGCTAAAATAGTTAATAAACCATATAAAAGTCCTAAATTAAACAAACGGTTCTCAAGTATTGTTGAAAAATATGAAACGATGCTTCCTATTCCATTTACTATTATAATGGCACTAAATAGAATTACAAATACTTCTAATGATTTAAATGGTTTTAAAATTAGAAATACTGATAACACTAGCATTAAAAGTGAAATAATAATTGCATAAGTTTCAGTTTTCTTAACATAATTTTTAATATAATTTTTAATCATATTTTCTCTCCTTTACTACATTACATAGTATACCATTTTTTAAACAATTTAAAGAACGTTTAAAGACATATCGTCTAAAAAGCAACATTTGTTGTGTTTGTGTTTATTTTCTACTACCACAATAAGGACAGAAAGTATTTGATGCTGATGACTTAGCACCGCAATTTGGACAATAATTTTCTTGCTGAATAGCTTGAGGATTTTGACTCATATTATTTTGACCCATATTATTTTGATAATTATTGCTTACTTCATATTTAGAGTTATCAAAAGCTAAAACAGCTCCTAATATTGGAAAAAGGAAAGCTAATCCTACACCGTAACCACTACTTTTTCCAAATTTTTTAGCTAATTCTATATAAACTTTAAAAGTTATATAAATATTAGCAAAAGGAATAAAGAATAAAGCTACATTCCATGTTGGTAAGTCAACAATTTCTATTAAAGTAATAAGATTGTAAACAGGAACAATTGCTGCCCACCAAGGTTTTCCAGCTTTCATATATATTTTAGCTAAACAAACAATATACCAAATAGCAGCAATTAAACTAATAATTACAACTGCTGTAAATGTTGCTGGATCTAACTCATTGTAATACTCATATCCATAATTATAATTCATATTTTCACCTCCTAATATTTTATATTTCTATTTTAGCATACTTTCTTTTTTTATTAAATAATATAAACATTAATTTATAAAAAGAATAACCAATTAAAGCACCAAAAGTGTCAATCATAACATCTCTAACTTCACCTGAGCGACCCGGAATATAAAGTTGATGAATTTCATCACTTGCAGCATATAAAATACAAATAAGAATAGTAAAAATAAAAACTTTTTTTACTTTGGATACATTTAAAGCATTAGCAACTAAAATTGCTAAAATGAGATAAACAAAAGCATGAGAAAATTTTCTAAATATTGGATTTAAATCAGTAGATATTTTCTCTATTTTTTCTTCACTAGGTTTTTTTACTACACCAACATTACTTCCGACAGTTGTTGTTACATCAACAGTCTTTTTGACAATATTTTGGCTTTTGCTACCAGAAGCAGTGCTATTCATGTTTGATAGAACAAAAATAAAGATCATCCATACACCTACTAAAATCCAAGAAACAATTTTTTTCATTTAAATCACCTTACCTAATTATATTTTAACAGATGAATAATGTAAATATCAAAAGAAAAAAATCAAAGTTTTTTCTTTGATCTCTTATACTTACGTTCTCGAAGAGCAACTAAATTTAGTAATTAATTCTTTAATACGTGCATCTGTTAAATCTGAATTTTTATTAACTATCGTGCTAATCTTTGTGCTATAAAAGGCAAGACTACCATCACAATTTTTAAAATTGTCAGAACTAGTGGATTCATTATATCCAAACATATTTTCATCATATTGCACTTTTGTCATTTTAAAATTACTTAAATCAAGTTTATTAGCGTTTATTCCGGCAAACATATATGACATGTCAGTAACGTTTTCAGTATTCCATTTTGATAAATCCAAACTATTAAACCATTGGCCTGTAAACATATATGACATATCTTTTACTTTAGAAATATTTAAGCTTTCAATTCCTTGAATAGTTGTCATAACATAAGGTTCTATTTGATGAAAGAATTTTTCAATATCTTTATCTTCTATTAACACTTCCGGCCAAAAATGCGAATTAGCTGGAAATAATAAAGAAAACATACCTGACATATTGGTCACATTTGATGTATTAAGATTTTTTAAATTAATATTTGAAGCAGAAAAACTGAACATATATGCCATATTGGTGACATTTTTAGAATTAACATTACTATTAAATGTTATAGAATCAGCAAACAGATCCGCAAATAAATAACTTGAATCGCTTGGTAAATTAATTATCGTTCTTGGATCTTCAGCTGCTATCAACAAATTATATTTAGTTCCACTCTTTACAATATAAGCTTTAACAGAATTATCTTTAGATGATGACCAATCTTCGCTTTTAACAATACCAGTTGTTGGTTTGGTTGCTCCTACTATTACTTTATTTATTGAATAGTCTAAACTCCAAGATGGATATGTTTGAAATTCATTATTTATAATTTCAGACGATAATCCAATAAGCTTAGAATTTGCACCTTTAGCTCTTGTCTTTATATAAGCATTTTCAAGTAACCATTTAGCTTTTAAAGTCATATTGTCTTTTACTTCACTACTAAAGTCATAGGCTTTATCTTCTAAATACCAACCTAAGAATTTATACCCTTTTCTTGTCGGATCTTCTGGCTTAGCTACTTTTCCACCTTTTACAGTTCCACTTGCTACTTTAGATCCCCCATTACTATCAAAATATACGGAATAAACATCTTCATATGTTGCTAGTAATGTTATATCTTCAGTTATTGGTGTTTCAAAATTAAAAGCAACACCATTTAATGTCCACATCTTAAATGTATGACCTGCTTTCTTTGGATCAATTGGTCTTGTTACTTTAGAGCCCTTTTTCACAGAAATTGGTTCAATTGTATTTCCTCCAACTGTTTCAAAGCTTACTTTGACATAATCGTCTTTCTCCCATTTAGCTACTAAAGTCATATTATATTTTACTACTTTAGTAAAGTCATAAAGTTCATTTCCTTCATACCATCCTAGAAAAATATAACCAGCATTCTTAGGATCGCTTGGTTCATAAACTCTATTTCCTCTTTTTACAAGTTGTTCAAACTTTGGTTCCCCATTTTGCATATCAAAGGTTACAACATATTTTTGATTATCTAAAACCAAAACAATTACAATAACAATTAATAATGCAACTATTGCTCCTACTACGTAAGCAATTTTCTTTTTCATTCTTTTCTCTCCCATCTTATACTTATTATATCACTATAATATATTATAAATATATTAAATCAACATTAAATAACCAATAATTGACAAGTATATTTACATTTTGTTTTGGGTTATTACACTATAGTTACTAAAGTCAATTTTCCGAAGTAAATCAAGGCATTCTTCATAGTTTAAATTATTTATAAATTCTTCATCTAATTGTTTATTATAATTAAAATTAAGATATCTATTTAAATAAGTATTAAATAAATATTTTGCATCATTTTCTTGACAAATATAGTCTACTAGTATATCTTTTTTTCTAAGTTCAAAATATTCTTTAGCTAATTTTAATTCTTTAAATGTTTTTAAAATCATTTCTTTTATTTCTTTAAAATAAGTTGTTTGCATTGTAATTTTTAAAGTTACTATATTTTTTAAAAGACGATCAATACTTTTTTCAAAACTAGTATATGAATAGTTTTTAGCAACAACTTCATGAAAATTTTTAGATTCGTCATCAAAATTATAATTTAAAAATATATTTAAATAATAATTTAATTTAATTTTATCTATTTTGCTTATTTTTTTAGTCGGAATCTTAAAAACGATAGTAAATAATTCCCGATTCTTATTTTCAATTAAATTAGCTGATTTTTTTATTACTTTTGTTTTTTCTTTAGGATCTAAAACTTTATATTTAATAATTCTATTAGAATACAAATTATTAATAATTTCTAAAACTTTCTTTTTAGAAAAATTACCATTAATCATTATTACTTGATTATTTGGTTGGAAAAAAACATCATGAACAAATTTTAAATCTTCGTTTGTAATATTCTCTAAATCTTCTTTAGAACCTAGTGTATTTAAATAATCGTTACTATATACACATTTATTAATAAGCTCATAATATTTATAATTATGAATATCGTTTTTTCGATTTATTTCTTCATAAATAGGCTTTTTTATTTTAACTAAATTTTCATTAAATAAAGGATTATTTACCATATAAATTAGTTCTTCAAAATATTTATAAAAATCTTTAACCACATCAATATAAAAAGAAGTTTCAAAACTACCAGTAGTTCCATTAGAATAAACATAATTTTTACTAAAATAAGCATCCATGTTGCCTTTTTTAGTGTTTTCTATAATATTATGTTCTAATAAATGAAAAGTACCAGGTTTTATTAAATAATTTTTATCAGCAACTAAAACATTTCTTGTAGCTCCACCATTTTTTATCATAATTTCTGCATAAGTGAACTTACGCCTACGATCAGGTACCATTATTACTGTTAAACCATTTTTTAAATGTTTTTTAGTAACTTTAATCATTTTTATTCCCCCTATAAAATATATTAGCATCTAGTTCAATATCATTAATAACAGCAAGTAATGTTTGAAAATCAATGTTTTTGATTTTTCTAGCAAAAGTGATAATACTAAAATTACCTAAATCATGACTAATTTTTTTATCATATTGATAACAATAATCATTATCTTTTTTTTGCAAAAGACTTATTTCTAAATCTTCTCTAATGGCGGCAACAGCTTTTTTTAAATTTTCTATTTGTTTTAAACTATCTAAAATTTCTTTTACACTTTTAACAAATAAATCATGATTTTTGGGATCAATACCACCAACAATAACAAAAAAGCCATTTTTAATATAATTAATTAAACGAACTTCATAAACAAGACTTAATTCATGACGTAGTTTGTTAAATAACAAATTAGATCCTCTTGAATCTAATAAAAATGGTATTAATCGATAATAAGTTACTAGAGATTTCTTAGGATTTTTTATTTTATATTTTAAAAATACAAAACTTTGATTAAAAGGTACTTCTTTAGTCATATTTATATTTTCTGCACCTTTAAATACTTTTAAAACATTATTTCGGTATTTAACTTTAACTTTTTCTTTAGTATATTTAGAAAATAAAGCACTAGCTTTTTCTTCTTCAATATTACCAAAAACATAAGGAAAAAAGATATTATTTTTGATATTTTTTAAATAAAATTCATATAAATTCTTAGGATTTATGCTTTCTAAAATTTTAGTTCTAGTTGCATATGATTTAAATAATTTTTCTTTAGGATCAATTGTTTTAAAAAAATCATCATCTAATCTAAAATAAGGATCTTCAAATAAACCATTGTTATAATCAATAAAATAATCTCTTTCATAATTAAATTTAGTATGTTCAAATTCTTCATTTACAATATTTGGTTCAAAAATAGCGTCCATTGCAAAAGAAAAAGTTTCTTCTAAATTAAAATCTTTAATAGCATTTTCTTCTAAAGTTGAAAAATTAACCCCTATAAAAGAAATGCTATTCTTTTGGTCTAATTCAATAAAATTATTAAAAAGAACTTTTTTTAATTTTTCAATTTCAAAATCTTTTTTTAAAGGAAATTTCTTACTTGTTGTTGATAAAATATAAGTTAAATACTTTATATAAAAACCATTTTCTGGACTGTTTTTAATCGGAAACAACAAAAGAAAATTTAATTGTTTTCCACCTTTTATCTTACATACACTTACGTTTGTCGTTAATTGCATAAAACATCACCTCTTTTAATAAAAAAATAGTACTTTAAAAGTACTATTCAAATTTAACACTCTTAGCCCAAGTCTTAAATAATGGTTCATATTTGTCACGATCTTTTACATCACTGGCAAAAGTTAATAACCAAAATGAATCATTAGATTTAGCAACTGCTGATAAATAGAAATAGTTTTTACCTGAAACTTCTTTTTCATATGTAAAATATCTAAGAGAGTCTTCTTTTTGTAACTCATAATCAGCTTTATTATTTTCTAAAACAGCTGAGGCATAATCATCTTCAGTTGATTCAGAATTAATACCAATTGTTTCTAAATCTGTAAAATTTTCTTTCAAACCCATAAAAATAGCATCGTTTGATAAATAATAAACAGTAGCATTAACAAGTTCTTTTTCAGTAAAATTATCACTCATAGTAATTGTTAAACCATGACTTGTGTAGGTTTTATCACTTACTGTTGATTGACACCCTACTAAAGCTAAACAACATAATAAAGTAATTAATATTTTTTTCATATACACTCCTCCTGTAAATATTATAACATAACAAAAAAATATATGGTATAATTTTTTTAATGAGGGAGGAACTATGATATTCTATATTATCAGTGGCGTTTTATTTTTATCGGGTGCTTTTCTAATAATTATTAATCTTATCAATAATAAACGTAGAAAGATCAACTTAATTAAAAGAAAATGGCAGAATTATGCTATTTTAATACCAGCTCGTTATGAAGCTAAAGTTATAAGAGATTTATTAGATTCACTTAAAGATCAAATTTCTTCTTTTAAAGATACTTATATTATTGTCGAAAGTGAAAATGACGAAACTGTTACCATTGCTAAAGAATATGGTGCTAATATATTTATTCGCACTGAATTAGAAAATCGTCATCGCAAAGGATTTGCTTTAGATGAAGTTTTAAAAGAAATCTTAAAAAATAAACATTATGATCTTTATTTTATTTTTGATGCTGACAATATTTTAGATAAAGATTTTATCAAAGAAATGTTAAATAGCTATAATGAAGGTTACGATATAGCTGTTGCTTATCGGAGCATTAAAAATAATGTTAACTGGGTAACTACTTGTTCAGGATTGACTTTTTCAATGATCAACACTATTTTTAATAAAACTAATATTAAATTTAATAAAAGTGTTATTATTTCTGGTACTGGTTATTATATAAGTGGTGAAATTATTGAAAAATTAGGCGGTTTTCCTTTCAATAGTTTAACTGAAGATTATGAATTATCACTTTATGTTGAAGCTAATCATATTAGTTGTACTTACAATGAAAAAGCTATTTTTTATGATGAACAACCGACAAGTTTTAAAATATCAATTAAACAACGAACAAGATGGGTTAAAGGTTTTTTTGAAGCTAGAAAAAAAAGAGCTAAAGAATTAAAAGATTTTAGTCGTATTTTAGGGGTTACGCCTTATATTTTAATGGTAATTGGAGCAATTATTGCTGTTACAACTTTAGCTATTAGTCTAGTAATTAATATCATTAATAATGGTAATTACTCAATTTATTTATTCTATTTATTATTAATTATATTGTTTATTTATTTAATTTTAATGATATTCACGATTTGTATGTTTATACTAGAAAAAGGTAAATTAAACGTTTCCAAAAAACAAATAAAATTAGCTATTATTTTAAATCCAATTTTTTTACTCTCATATATTCATTGTTTAGTTAAATCATTAACAACAAAAGTAACATGGGAAAAAATTGAACACGGCAAATAAAAAAAGATCAAACGATCTTTTTTTATAAATATTTTTCAATTTTTTCTTTTTGTTTTTCTAAAAACTTTTTATAATCATTTACTAAATTAATAGTTTCTTTTTTAACACTTTTATCAAATTTCTTAATTTTACTTTCAATTTCAGTTAAGCCCATTGTTAAACCTTCAATAATCATACCGGCGATAGCAGCATCAGAATTATCAGTCATAACTTTCATTTTCATACCAAAATCCGAACTTATATGAGCGATTAAATCAGGTTTTACTTTTTCACCATCTAAATGCTTTTCAACTTCTTTTAAGAAGCATTCAGCTTTTTCAAGATTAAATTCCACTTCAGGTTTAATCTTATTTTCACGTTTTTCTAAATCATCTAATAAATGACTATAAGTATAAACTAACATTTCTGTATTTTTATACATGTAATAAAGCAATTCTTTATTAGCGTCCATATTAATACCTCCAATATTAATATGGCTTTTTTATTTTTTATTATACTTTATTTTATTTTCATCTAAAAATTTAATTATTTGATTATTACTAATAGCAAGACCAAGATTAATAAATTGTTTTTCATACATATGATCAATCTTTTGGTTACGCTCTAAATCAAATTCAATGTCAAACATTAAATCTAAATGCCCAGTTGCTGACTGAAGTCCTAGGATATTCCCATGAACATCAAAAACAGGACCACCACTTTGACCTTTTAAACCTGGTGTACTAGTTTCAAAAGCAACGATTTCATCATTTTCGACGATGAATCTAGTAATCATTCCGTCTAAAGGAAAAGCAGGCGTATCAAAATTAGCATTAGGCATTAATTCGATTTTATCATTTTTTACTTCAAAACAATTATAGCTAGGCCAAGGAAAACCAAGACGACAAATAGATTCCCCCACTTCTAATTTTTTACTTGAAAAAGTCGGAAAGTCATCACATAAAACCTTTTTAAAGTTGCTAAATTTAATTAAAGCCAAATCTAAATTTTCATGAAATATAATAGTATCTAAAACACCATCTTCAAAACAATTCATAAAAATATTTTTTATTTGAAATATTTTATCAATATAATCGTATTTTTTATTGATTTTTTTTATTTCTTGATCATTTTTTCCTTGAATTTCTTTTAAATAGTTTTCGTATTTTTGATCTAAAAGTTCAGCAGTTCTTATTTTTTCTGCAATATGCTTACATGTTAATATATATCCTTCTTCATTTAAAACAATAAATGTTCCAATTCCTGACATAACATTATCATTACCAAATACTCTTTCACCTATCAATAAAGGTCTTGTATAAGAAAAATTCTTTTTTATTGCTTTTTTAAACATTTAATCACCATATTTATTATACATCAAAAATAAAATTCTTCTAATATATTCATATCTTCACTTATTTTAGATAATAATTTATTTTCGTATTTTTTATCTAATTCATTAAATTTTATAATAAATTCTTCAATATCAATTAAAAATATATCTAAATAATCACTTAATAATTCTTCTATAAAATTACATCCTTTAGATATCAAAAAATTAATTATTTTATACATATTATCTTTATCGATATTTTTATAAACATCAGTTACATATTTATCTAGATCCATATTTTTTCACTCTTATTTCTTCAAGATCAATATTATATTTCTCTTTTAATTTACCTTTTTCACAACTTAAAATAGGATTTAATTTTAAAGTATCACCATCTTCAACTAATAAACTAATATTATTATCAATCAAATAATTAATTAATAATTCTAATGTTGTTGTTTCAAGTCTTAAACATTTATTAGTAATGTACTGACTAATACCATATTTTTCAAATAAACTAATTCCCTTTTCAATATTAGAAATTGATATTGAAAATATCGATGGTACTAGTAAATGTTGATATTTTTGATCTTTAAAACATGGCATTGATAATTTACTTTTAATGGTTTCAGAACTATTTTTCCAAATATTAGAAGTAAGCAAACTTTCAAATTTAGGATCTTGCCATTCTGACATTTGTAATATATTTTTAATGTTAGTATAGGAACTCTTCCAAATATTAGGTGTTAATAATCTTTGAAATTTTGGATTATTCCATTCTTCCATAGTAAGAATAGATTTAATTTCTTCATAATTGCATAACCATATAACGGGCGATAATAGTTTTTGAAATTTTTCTTGTTGCCACTCTTCTAAAGAAAGAATTTTTTTTATTTCATTATAATTGCGACTCCAAATAGTCGAAGTAAGTAAACTTTCAAATTTAAGATCATCCCATTCCTCCATAGCAAGAATGCTTTTGATATCTTCAGGATTACATTTCCAAATACTGGGTGTTAATAAATGTTGGTATTTAGGATTGTTCCATTCAGGCATTGTCAAAATTGTTTTAATTTTATTATAATTACATGACCAAATATTAGGTGTTAAAAGATTTCTAAATTTTTCTTGTTGCCATTCTTCTAACGAAAGAATCTTTTTTATTTCAAAGTAGTTACAATTCCAAATGCTCGATGTGCGAAGACAAATATATTCTTTTTTCTTTAACTCAGGCATTTCTAACACTTTCTTCACATTCTCATATGTTGTATTCCAAATATTTGATGTTAAAAGATTTCTTTCTTCTAATAATTCTGGTATAGATAATATTTTTTCTATGTTCTTACTATTACAACTCCAAATGTTAGAAGTCAATAAATGAGTATATTTTTCGTCGTTCCATTCTTTCATACCTAAAATTTTTTTAATTTCACTTAAACTACTATTCCAAATATTAGGCTTTAAAAGACCTTTAAACCTTTTTTCTTGAAATTCTTTTATACTTAATATTGCTTTTATTTCACTATAATTAGAATTCCAAATATTCGGAGATAACAAACTTGCAAATTCTTTATTATTCCATTCTGGCATCGATAAAATTCTTGAAATTTCTAAACTATTAGAAGTCCAAATATTAGAAGTTATTATATTTTTAAACTTTTTATCAGTTAATTCTTTTAAACTTAATATAGTTTTAATTTTCTCATAACTACAACTCCAAATATTCGGAGACAAAAGATTAGCAAATTCCTTATTATTCCATTCAGATAATGCTAAAATAGCCTTTATTTCAGTAGCACTACGTTGCCAAATATTAGGAGTTAATAAGTTTTTATATTTTTCTTGATTCCATTCTTCCATTTCTAGAACCTTTTTTATTTCATTATAACTTCTTCTATACATTAAAGCATTTTTTAAATTTTCACGGCCTTTTAATAAAACATCAATTTTTAATTTTTCTTCTGTTGTCATAATAATCCCCTCTTAAGTGGTCTTATTATATAACAAAATAAAAAAAATGCAAAATGCATCTTTATTAAAAAATTATTTAAAGTTTAATTAATCAATAAACGTCTTAACACTCACCTTTTATATAACCAGATGTGGCATCAATACTTTCATATGTATAACTTGTCCCGAATAATTTCATAGGAATAGATCCACTATAACCCGTTTTTTGTTGGGCTTTTATTTGAAAAGTATAATGATCACGATCTAAATATGATTGCGGATATTTATACGGAAAATAATAATGCAACTTGATTGTTTTAATTGCTCCTTTAGGAATGATGCCATAAATTCCATAAATTCCTGGATAAGTAGAATTAATACATCTACCAACATATTTATTGTACAAAATTAATGTTGACACCCAATCGTCAGGGCGATCAAATGTTACAAATATTTCATAATAAACATCCAAATCAGAATTGGCTGCTGATAATTCTAAATCATATACATCTTCTTTTCCTGGATAACCTGCTCCTAAATCAATATTAAAACTATCTGTTTGATTATTGGCTGTAAAACTCCACCTAGCCATCGTTCCACTTATTGTTCCCTTAATACTTGATTGGTAGAAAGCATATGTAATTGTACCACTTATTATTACAATTGAAGTAATCATCAACACCATAAAAATTTTATCATATTTACTAAGCCTATGTTTCATATTTTTATTCACCATATCTATTATATATATATATATATATATATGCATTCAACATAATTTACGAAAAATATGTGATTTTTTTTATAATTAATTTACAAAAAAAGAGAAATTTTTATTTTTCTCTTTTAATCTTTGTATTATTTATAAGACATTATTTTGCTTTAGAAAATTAATTACTTCTTCACTACTTTTACTACCTATTAATATATTTTCAACATTACCATTTTTAACTATAACTAAAGAAGGTGTTCCTGTTGCTTTAGTTACATTCCAAATGTTTTTGTCTTCTGTTTCATTTATTAAACTAGTATTATAATAATAAATAGGTTTTTTATATTTTTTTGAAATCGTTGATAATATTTCTAAATATTCTTCACATTTGTAACAACCATTTCGATATATTAGAGTTACAAATTCTTCATTAGAATTAAATTTTTGAAACCAGGTTTCATTATTAATATCTATTTTATATTCAGGTTTTTTAATAAAAATTATTTTAATAAATATTAATAATATTAAAATACCTAAAGCGATGAAAAAATATTTTTTATTGGCAACAATTTTTTTAATTATATTTTGTGAAAAGCTCACTAATTTCGTCATCTGATAACACCTCATTATATATTACAAATTCTTAGAATTAGTTTTTTTAAAAAAATTCATCACTATAAAACATCTCCTCGTTATATTTCATAAATCTACTTATATTTTTATAAATAAATATATGAAATATATTAATTTTCTTTAGTACACTTATTAAGTTCATAACTTATTATTGAAATAATAAATATCATTACAAAAAAAATAGAACCATATTTTGTCTTAAAATTAGCAACTAAGTATCCAACATAAGGAATATGAAATACCTCTTTACCAATAAAATTATTGCTATTAATGTTAACACCATCAGCAGTGTTATTAGCGTCCCCTTTAGTAACAATGCCTTCATTATTTATATCAATAACACGGTGAATAACTAATACTTCATTACTACTCTTATAAGCAATAACATCATTTTTTTGAACATCATTAACATCATAATTAGTATTAATAAATACAACGCCACCTGTTTTAATAGTAGGTTCCATACTTCCAGAAACAACAATATATGGTTTGATACCAAATAAGTATAAAGCAATAGCACATAATCCAATAATTATAAAAAGGGTAACTATTGAACTAAATATAATACGAATATATTTCAAAATAATCACCCTTTCATAATTTATTTTCTTAATTTAATTCAGATTCTAATGCTGACCAAACATTAGCAGCTGTAGCTGTTCCAGTAACGATATTATCAGTTTGGATAGCATAACCAGTTACAACAATATTTGATTCAGAAGAAAGACCATTTGTATTTTTAACATTAGCAAATGTTACATCATTGAATAATATAGCTTTTTCAGATTTTTTTAAAACAGTCATAGCACTTGTAGCATCTGCTGCATAAGCATAAACGCTATTCTATATAAGAATACTATAATTAATACAAAATTTCAATCAATTTACATAACGTTAGAAAAAAATTCGACATTTTTTTAAATAAAAAAACAGAAATTTTTCATTTCTATTTTTTATCTTAAACTAAAATATTTTTTAATTTCACTGGTAATATCTTTAAAGTAAAAACTAAATAACATTATCAAAACAGCCAATCCAAGTGATCCAAGCACAATAATTGCCCAGTTAATTTCTACTACTTTAATAATTGCTAATAAGCAAAAAATAGTAGAACCTAAAGCAGTTAAAAAGATCGGAATAAACCTTTTTTTCTGATTTCTAAATTCTAAAAAGAAAATCAAAACTTGAATTAAAATAATACTAAAAGATAAAATACTAATAACAAAATAAGAAAAACTTGTTTTTTCAATCCAGTCAATTAAATAAAGATAAGCACAAATAATAAACATTAAAACAGTAATTCTATTTAATAAAGTATTATCAATTAAAGGATTATAAAGAATAGCAAAATATCCTATAGCTTCACCACCCATAACGTAAAACATCCACTTTTTACCACCAACAGCAAGATTAACAATGATCGAAACAACACTAGCTATTAGAAATATAATTAACATTATTTTTCTAAAAATTAAGAATTTATTAACTTTTTTCTTAATATCCGGATAATTATTTTCTATTTTCATAAACTTCACTTCCATATACTTTAACATTTAAATTGTTTTGTTTAAATAAATTAAAAAGATTATTTTCAATAGATGTATTAGTTGTAAATTTACTGATTGATAAAGTTAAAATATCATTAGCACTAATCATTGTAAATAAAACTTTATTAGAAATAGTAGTACCTAATAAAAAATCCATTTTATTAATGTATTCACTATAAGGAACATTTATTTTTCCTAGATTAGATAAAACCGTTGTACTTGATTTATCACTCAAAGATCCATATATAAAGTTAGCAATTGGTTTTTTAATAAATAAAGGAATAAATTTAATAGAATTAACCAAACGATTAGCATATCTCATCATTCCCGTTAATGATTCTTTGCTAGTCTTTTCTTGCATTTGTTTTTGGACTTCTTTTAAAACTTCATTAAAATCTTTAATGCTTTTTCTTTCAATATTAATACTTGTATAAAGACTAAAATTTCTTAAGGTTTTTGATTTATAGAATTTACGCATATTAACAGGTACTTGAATTTTTAAAATTCCTTCTTTACTTGTAGAATATGATAATGAAATAAAAATAAACGTTAAAATTATTTCCGTTAAAGTGGCACCTTTTAATTTAGCAAATTCTTTTATTTCTTTTAAATTAAAATCAAAATGTAATAATTGACAAGGTTTGATCTTAGATAATTTCCCGTCAACACTTAAAGCTTTTCTTTCGATTAAGCCTTTAGTTTTAGATTCTTCTTTTTTCACTTTAAATTCATCAATTATTTCTTCTTTAATTGGTTTTTCATTTATATCTAATACTGTTTCATTATAAGGAAATGAAGCACCTAATAGCTTTAAATACTCCCCTACTAATGTTGCTAAAAATATACTAGCTCCGGTACCATCAGTTAAAACGTGAAAAACTTCTAAACTAATGCGTTTATCATAATAAATAATTTTAAATGATTGACGGCGAGCATTAGAAACATTAATGTGAGAACATGGTAATTCTTGATCTAATTTAATACTAAAGCGTTTTTTAATGCCATCAATATAGTTCCAAAAAAAGCCTTTTCTAATTGAAGTTCTAAAGGTAGGAAAACGTTTCATAGTAAAGTTTAAAGCCATTTGTAATACTTCAGGAATAACTTCTTCTTTTAAATAAAAAGAAACCCGATAAACACTCATCCAATCTTCTTTCATAGATAAAGGGTAAATTTTAGCTCCATTATCTAAAGGATACCAATTAGTAGGTTTTTCTTTATAACAATTACCAAGATTATCTAAAGATAAAATTTCTAATATTTCATCTATTTTTTTACCTTTACTTAAATAAAAATTAATCATTTTAACAAAATCATTTTGAAATTCTTTAGTTTCTTTTCTTGTTAAAGATATTTTTTTATTTAAATTTTCCATAAATTTATTTATTAATTCTTGATCTTTTTGACTTAAATTTATAAAAATTTCATTCATATTAACAACCTCTATATTATTATAGAATAATATTTTAAAAAAACAAATAGTAAAACCTATTTAAGTTATTTAATATTTTTTAATTTTTTTATTCACAAAAATATTCTATATGTTATAATTAAAGGCGGAGGTATATTATGAAAGTTGTTAAAAAAAGATTACCTGAAGGTGTAAAAAAACAATTTACAACTAAAATTGGTAAAAAAGTAAAAATTGTAAATACTTTATATTGCAAAAAAAAGAAAGCAAAAAAGGAAGATAAATAAAAGGAGATCAAATGATCTCCTTTTGTTATGATCCTGTACTTGCGTATCTTTTTAGACCTTTTTTAAAGATTAAAAAAGGAAAAATTAAATAAATTATTACTAAAAGTGGACTAAACATATAAAGTTTAGAATTACTTTTACCTAAAAAATATAAAAGCGGATAATAATTTACACAAGCATAAGGAATGATAAAAGTAAAAATGAAAACAAAACCTTTTTTAAATATTCCGATCGGATATTGAGCAACATGTTTACCACCATCAGTAAAAATATTACGGACTTCTAAACCTTTAACTGTGTAAAAGCAATAAGCAGCCATTAATAAAAATATACCAAAGAAAATAACAACTGAACTTATTAACATCATTATGAGCGTTAAAATTTTAGTAAAAGTTAAAGTTATTTTTAAATTAACTAAAGCAATAATCATAATTATTAAAGCTTGAATTGTTTTAGAAATTCTAATCCAAGCTATTTCAGTTGTTAGTATTTGAACAATAATACTTTTAGGTCTTAAAAGTATGCGATCAAAATTACCTTCAATAATTAGATTATCAAATTGATCAATTCCTCTTGCAAATACTTCATTAATGGAAAAACCAAATTGAACAATTGAAAATGTTAGTAAAATTTCATAAAGAGTAAATCCTTTAACATTACCAAATTTAGCAAATAAGGCTAGAATAATGAAATAATAACCTAAGAAAGAAAAAATTTGAGAAACAATTCCTAAAATGAATGATAGTTTATATTCTAATAAAGATTTTAAATGAAGTTTCATGGCTTTAAAATATATATTCATGTTAACCTCCTTGAATTGTAGCTTTTTTCAAAGCTTTTTTTGTTATTAAAATACCAATTATAATAGTAATTATTGTCCAAATTATGGAGCCAACTATTCCTTTAATAGCAAGTGATCCATAAATATTACCTGTATAAATTCTAAATGGTAGATCTGATACATATCTAAATGGTAAAACATAAGCAATTTTATAAAGTAGATCGGGGAAAAATACTAAGGGAACTACTCCGCCTGCTAATATTTCAGCAACTGACGAAAATATTGCTAAAACGCCTTTTTCATTTAAAGTAAAAATGGTTATTAAATGAAAAATAAGAGATATTGCTGTTACTAAAAAGCTTGATATAAATAAAGAGATTATAAACAAAACTAAACATTTTAAATTCATAGGTAAAATTAAATTATAAGGTTTTGGCATTAGAAAAGCAACAATTAATACAGGAATAAAACGTAGGAAAACAGCTGTAATTCTTTTAGCATATATTGAGACAAATCTTCGAAGATAAAAATTACTTGGACGACATAATTCATAAGCGATATTTCCATTTTTGATCATCACTAAAAATTCTTGATCTTTAGTCCACATATAAACTAAACTGAAAAAGGCTTGATTTAACCAGAGATAAGCAATTAAATCTTCTAAATTCATTGGATAGTTATCACCGGATTCATAAAAAGCTAAATAAACCATTATATAAACTAAACCAAAAAACACTTGAGTTAAAATTCCCGCATAAACTTGACTACGATATTGTAAGCTATAAATAAATTTAAGTTTTATAACATCTAAATATTGTTTCATATGTTATAGTCCTCATATGTTTTCACGATGATGTCATCAATATTCGCATTATCTATTTCAATATCGTCAATATTTATTCTAGTGGAAATGTATTTTAAAAAGTCAGAAATGGTTAATTCATTAACATCAATTATAAATTCATAGCCATATTCTTTTTTAGAAAAATCAGTTATACCTTTTTTATTAACTTCAACTTTATCCTTAGTAAATATTTTCACCATTTTATTATTACCATATTTATTTTTTAATTTTTGCAAAGTTCCATCATATAAAATTTCACCTTTACCAATTAAAATAATTCTTTTAGCAAGAGCTTCAATATCACTCATATCGTGAGTTGTTAAAATAACTGTCGTTTTAAAATTTTGATTTAATTTTTTAATAAACTCACGTACAATTTTTTTAGATATAGCATCTAAACCAATGGTCGGTTCATCCAAAAATAATATCTCGGGTTGATGTAATAAAGATGCAGCAATTTCTAAGCGCATTCTTTCACCAAGTGATAATTGCCTTACTGGAATATTAATGATTTTCTCGAGTTTCAAAAGTTTAACTAATTCATTTTTAGTTTTTTCATAATTTGACTCTTCAATATCATACATATCTTTTAGTAATTCAAAAGTATCATTAGCAGGTATATCCCACCAAAGTTGACTTCGTTGACCAAAGACGACTCCAATATTTTTCACATATTTTTTGCGGTCTTTAGCTGGATCTAAAGAACCAACACGAACACTACCTTGATCAGGCAAAAGGATGCCACTTAAGATTTTAATCGTTGTCGATTTGCCAGCCCCATTAGGACCAATATAGCCAACGATTTCACCTTTTTCAATCGAAAAATTAATATCACGAGCAGCATCAACCGTGATATATTCTCGTTTGAAAAATGACTTTAAAGCATTTTTAAAACCTTTTTCACGTTTTACAACTTTAAAGCTTTTACTTACATGTTTTACTTCGATGAATGACATTTTATCTCCTCCTTCCAACAACGCAAAAAATCACATATTTGTTATGTGATAGGCATGTAATTAAACACAAGTATATAATTTTTTGCAAAAACGTCAAAATAAGAATAGCAAAAATAAAAATATTTTGCAATAGTTTTTAAAAAAATAACAAAAAAAATAATTAAAAAATGTAATTATCTTTTTCTTTCCTCTATTTCTATACTTCTAAGAATAGCGTTATAATTTTCTCTTTGATATTCTTCTATTCGACTTATAATTTGTTCTTTAGTAAGCCATTTATAAGCATAAGCCTCGCCATTAAAATCGTATGATCTAATAACTTCAAGCATCTGAGAATTGATCAAATATTTTGCTGCCGGACTCATCCAATCATAATAAATAGATCGATAAGTACCATCACCAGCCCAGACAGTATGATTATTTTGGTGATTATTTTTATCTATTACAAAATCTAAATATTTACTAACTGCATCATCTATACTCTCTGAGCTGTAATGATTTTCATTTATTTTGTTAAAGCAATCATTAATATATTTAATAGCATAATAGTCATTCGGAGTACCTTCAAAATATCTTTCAAAATATGTCACATAAGTTGTTTTACTACTACGATCATTATTCAAATAACGCCCACTTATATTTAATGTATTTGTTGAATTTATCCAATTTAAATCATTAAAAAAACTTGATAAATCAGTATCTTTTAATTCTGACCAATTTTTTTCTGCAATATTAGACATTATAAAATCAAAATCGTTATAATCACTTAATATACCTACCATATGAGGATCCATTTCTTGTGGAATGGAATACAAGCTTATTGCAACATATTGATTTTTTAGTGCATTAATCTTTTGAAGTTTACAGCCAACAGTTGTAGCCATAATTGCAATAATAGTCGCTCCACAAACTGTGAGCTTTATAACACCCTTAAATTTAGAAAGTTTATTTTGATATTGTTGTCTTCTTTGTTCTTCTTTTTCTTTCATTAATTCCATTAATAAATGCGTACAATAAGGAATTTCACCAGCTGACAATTTAGAGATATGAGACATATCTTTACCAAAAGATGTAATTTTAAAATTTACTTTAGGTTTAACATATATTAATCTATCAATTGGTATATTTTCCTGAGCAGCAAAATTTTCTAAATCATATTTAATATCACGATCGAATGAATATTCCGTACGCGTTCTACCATTTTCTTCATAAGTAACCAGAGCTCTATTGAGATAACAATTTTTATCAGCTTCAATGTCCATTCTTATATATCTTTTATTCATATTATCACCTACTATTACAATTTTATTTTAAACTTCCTATTTTGTCAAACAAAAAAAGTAAGATTCTTACTTTTTACTTACTTAAGTCCATTTACAATATAACCACTTGTAGCATTTATTGTTTCAAATTTGTATTTGTTATTTTCGAAATATCCATATTGATCAGAAGCAACATTTATCATCGGAAGAATCGTTCCTTTTCTTGAAATATTATAAGAGACTAAGTTAGTAAATCCAAGTAAATTCATAGGAATAGAACCACTATAACCTGTATATTGTTTAGCTATAATTTTTATTTCTGGCATAGAACGTTCATAATATCCTTCGGAAGTATCGCCATATGGCCAATTTAAATATAAAGGAACTGTTACACTACACCTTTAGTAATTACACCATATTTTCCTACATATGAACTTGAATCATAATCATCTAAAGGCTTAGTATAACTACTATCCCAATACATAAATTGATTAATATCAGCACTAGTTAATATCAATTCATAATAAACATCTAAGTCAGAATTAGTTGCTGATAAAGTTATATTATATGTTCCACTCTTTCCGGGATATAATTCTCCTAAATCAAGATCAAAACTATCTGTTTTATTATTAGCAGTAAAACTCCACTTAGCTATTGTTCCTGATACCGTTCCATTTATTGCTGTTTGATAGAAAGCATATGATACTGTTCCTAATACTACAATTATTGATGTTATATCATTATTTTCTTATAATCTTTTTCTTTACTACTCATTATTCTTAACTCCTATTTTTATTTATTTTCTATATCAATTTTATTATATATATTGTCAATATGTTAAGAATGATTTGTTAATTTTTTTGTTAAGAAAAAAGTAAGTATTTCTACTTACTTATAAGTTCTACTACTAAATTACTAATTTCAGTTGGATTCTCTACTGGTAATCCTTCTATTAACTTAGCTTCTGCTAATAATATTTTAGCATATTTTTTTAATTCTTCTTTATCATTATTAAATAATGTATTTAATTTTTCTACAATTGGATGTTTACTATTTATTTCTAACACTAAAGAAGCATTTATATGTTCATCTGTAGGCATAGCATTAATAACTTTTTGCATTTCAACAGATATTTCCCCTTCAGTAGTTAAACATACCGGATGATTTGATAATTTATTTGTAAGTCTAACATCTACAACATTATCTTTTAAAGTATCTTTTAAGAATTCTAATACATCTTTAGAATTTTTATTTAATTCATCTAATTCTTTCTTTTCTTCTTCCGTACTAAAATCTAATGAAGCATCACTTACGTTTTTAAATTCTTTTTCATTATAATTGATTAAAGCTTGAATCGCGAATTCATCAACATAATCAGTTAAATAAAGAATATCAAAACCCTTATTTTTTATTTGTTCAACTTGAGGTAATAAATCAATACGATCAACAGTTTCACCACTAGCATAATAAATGAATTTTTGATCTTCTTTCATATTATTAACATATTCATCTAAAGTAATAAAATCTTTTTTATTTGCTGAATAAAATATTAATAAATCTTTTAATTTATCTTTATTTAATCCATACATATTATAAATACCAAATTTTATTTGATTACCAAAAGCTTTAAAGAACTTTTTATATGTTTCAAAATCATTATTTAATAAATCAATCAATTCATTATGAATCTTAGTTTCTAATGATTTAGCTATTTGTTTAACATTTTTATCATTTTGTAATGTTTCTCTGGAAATATTAAGTGATAGATCATCACTATCAACTACACCTTTTACAAAACTATAATAATCAGGTAAAAGCTCTTCACACTTATCCATGATTAAGACACCATTAGTATAAAGTTGTAATCCCTTTTTATACTCTTTAGTATAAAAATCATATGGAGCATGACTTGGAATATAAAGTAAAGCATTATAAGTTACTAAACCTTCAACACTTGTGTGAATATATTTAAGTGGAGCTTCATAATCATAAAATCTTTCTTCATAAAAATTATTATATTCTTCTAAAGTAATATCACTTTTATTTTTCTTCCATAATGGAATCATACTATTTAAAGTTACAGTTTCTGTTACTTCTTCATCCTTTTTCGTTTCAGGATTTTCTTTTTTAGTAACGACATCCATCATAATAGGATATCTAATATAATCACTGTATTTTTTAACTAAAGAACGAATCTTAAATTCTGTTAAATAATCACTATAATTTTCATCCTCAGTATCATCTTTTAAGTAAAGCTTTATAGTTGTACCAATAGTATCTTTAGGATATTCCTTTATGGTATAACCACTGACACCTTCACTTTCCCATAAGTAAGCAACATCACTATCATACTTTTTAGATAGAACTTCTACTTTTTTACTTACCATAAAAGCTGAATAAAAACCAACACCAAATTGACCAATAATTTGAACATCTTGTTGATCTTTATTTTCTTCTTTAAATTTTAAAGATCCCGATTCAGCAATAACACCTAAGTTATTTTCTAAATCACTTTCATTCATTCCACAACCAGTATCTGTTATAGTTAAACTTCTTTCTTTAGGATCAACACTTAAAGTTATTTTTAGATCTTCTCTTTTAACATTTAATTTTTCATCAGTTAAAGATTTAAAATATAATTTATCTATTGCATCACTAGCGTTACTTAATAATTCTCTTAAAAATATTTCTCGATTTGTATATATAGAATTAATCATTAAATCAAGAACTCTTTTTGACTCAGCTTTAAATTCTTTCTTTTTCATAATTATCCTCTTTTCTACATATATTATTGTAACACTTTATTAGCACTTGTCAATATATAGTGCTAACATTATTTAATTATATCAATTATATTATTAACAACTAATTGTAATTTATCAAATCTTTTTTCAACATGAGCATTTATGATAATAACATTACCCTTTTCAACATCTTTAAAATATTCAAAAAGACGAGGAAAAACTGTAACATCAATTTTATTTGTTTCATCACTTGCTGTAATAAATAACATCTTATTATTAGCTTTAGTCACGATTTCTTTTAAACGATCCACATATAAAACAATATCAACATTCTTATCAAAATAAGCACTTAACTCATTAATTCTAATTTTTTTATTATATTTAGTTCGATACTCCGTTACAATATGATTACTCAAATAAAAACCAAAAGTATCAAATTCTAGTTGCATAAGTTCCCTTTTAGGATATTCTTCTAAAATATCAATATTAGGTTTTGGTACTACATCTTCATCTAAAGAACCAACTAATTCAGCATAACTAATTAAATTATCTAAAGCATTAATTAAAGTATGAATATTATAACCAAACTCTCTTAAAGCACTCGCATCTATTAAACTTTCTAAAGTTTTTTTATTAATACTTTTACCATATACTCGACCAATAAAATCATAAATATCACTAAATTTTTTCTTATTTCTTTCAGTAATAATAGTATTAATCGCGTTTATTCCTAAGTTTCTAATAGATGATAAAGGAAATCTTAAACCAAATTCTTCAATTTTATAATCATACTCACTAGTATTAACACTAGGGCTTAAAATATTTAAGTGAGCTTCTTTACACTCATAAATATAATTAATAGCTTTATCACTACCACTGACCATTGAAAGAAGATTTTTCATAAAATATTTATAATAATGAGCTTTTAAATAAGCCATATCATAAGCAATCTTAGAATAAGCAACCGAATGAGCACGGTTAAAGCCATATTCAGCAAATTTTAAAATCAAATCATAAACTTTAGTTACTACTTTTTCATCATGACCAAGAGTAACACTATTTTTGATAAATTTTTCTTTTTCTTTGATTAAAATGTCTTCTTTCTTTTTACTCATAGCTTTTCTTAATAAATCCGCTTCAGCTAAACTATAACCAGCCATTTTACTCGCGATTTGCATAATTTGTTCTTGATAAACAATAATACCATAAGTAGGTTTTAATATTTCTACTAAAGAAGGATCAAAATAATCAATTTTTTCTAAACCATTTTTTCTTTTAATGTAAGAATCAATATTTTTCATTGGACCAGGTCGATATAAAGCAATAGCAGCAACAATATCTTCAAAATTTGAAGGTTTAAACTTTCTTAAGAAATTCATCATTCCTTCAGATTCAAATTGAAAAATACCAGTTGTTTTAGAATATTTAAAAATATCTAAAGTTTGATAATCATTAAGAGGTAAAGACTTAAAATCAATTTCAATATTATCCCTTTTTAAATCTTTTAAAGTATCACTTATTAAAGTTAGATTTCTTAAAGCTAAAAAGTCCATTTTCAATAAACCTAATTTCTCTAAATATTCACTCGTATAACCAGTTATATAAAAATCTTCATGATTTTTTTCTAAAGGAATAACTTCATCTAAATCGATCTTTGACATTACGATTCCTGCAGCATGAATAGATGGATGACGTTTTAAATTTTCAAATTTTAAAGCAATTCCAAAAAGATTTTTATATTCATCATTTATTTTCAAATAATTTTGTAATTTAGAATTACTATTGTAATTATCCATTAAACTCATTTTAGCATTTAACATATTAGATAAATATTCAACATTTAAATTCATGACGCGTCCAACATCTCTTATAACTTGTTTACTAGCAAGTGTTCCAAAAGTAATAATCGGAGCAACTCTTTTTAAACCATATTTATTAATACAATAAGTAATTACTTCACTACGTCTATTGTATTCAAAGTCAATATCAATATCCGGCATACTAATACGTTCAGGATTTAAAAAACGTTCAAATAAAAGATTATATTTTAAAGGATCAATCTCAGTGATATTTAAAAGATAAGAAACAAGTGATGAAGCGGCACTACCTCTTCCCGCTCCTACTAAAATGCCATTTTCTTTTGCATATTTAACATAATCATAAACGATTAAAAAGTAATTACAAAAACCCATTTTATTAATAATATCTAATTCATATTTTAATCTTTCTTGATAAATAACATTAACTTTAGTTCCAAAAATTCTTTTTAAACCATTAATACATAATTTTTTCAAATAAGTAAAGGAATCTAAATTATCAGGACATTCATAAATAGGTAAAAGATTATTTTCATATTCCATTTTTAAATTACATTCATCAAGAACTTTAAGATTGTTTTCATTATAAAGATCTTGATTTTCAAACATTGATAAATTTTTTAAATCATCGTTATTTTCTTTACCATCACGAATAGAATATAAATAATTTATATAATTTTCATCACTTTTATTTAAATAAATAACTTTAGACATATAAAGCTTATTTTCTTCTTTAATTTCTTCTTTTTCAGAATTATTTTTAAAAGCAATATATATATCTTTAAAAATCACCTTAAGGTTTGAATATAAATCATAAGATATAAAAGGAATTATGCAAATTAAATCACTAGAATAATTACTTAATAATTCTAAACTTTTTTCATTAGAAGTTATCTTTAATAAATTTTTATAACCTTGATAATTTTTAGCATATAAAACAAAGACTTTTCCTTCTAACCCTACTTCTAAACCAATAATAGGTTTGATATTATTTTTAACACAAGCATCATAAAATTCCATACATCCAAACATATTATTATCAGTAATTGTTAAAGAAGTTAAATTATTTTTTAAAGCAAAAGAAATCAAGTCATTTACCTTGATCATACTAGATAATAAATAATATTCTGTTTTTATATTTAAAGGGGTTATCAAGAATATCACATCCACTTTAATTGTACTATAAATACAAGTTTTTGTTAATAAATATTTGACTTATTCGCAATTATATGATAAAGTTATTAAAGCAAAGAAGAAAAACTGGAAGGAGAAGATAGTATGGCAAAAAAATTAACAACTAAAACACCATTACATGGAAATAGAAGAAGTCATGCTTGTAATGCAACAAAGCATGCTCAAAAACCAAACTTACAAAAAGTAACTGTTGATGGTAAAACTGTAAGAATGAGCACTCGTGAAATGCGTTCTTCAAAAAAAGACATTAAAGTTAATGAATAAAAAAAAATAAATTGAAAAATTTATTTTTTTTTATTATCTAAATAAGAAAAATGAAATATCCCAGAAACTATGGAAAATAACAATTGGCCAAATTGACTTAGTTTCATTAAAAATACCATTATAAAAACAACTAATAACAACTATTTTTAAACAGTTAAGAATAATATCACTTAATAGTAATTCACTTCTAATATAAAGTGGAATATGAACTAAAGCAAATAAGATAGATGTTATGATACTAGCTTTAACAAACTTATCTTTCTTACTTAAACCATTTAATATTAAGCCTCTAAAAACTAGTTCTTCTTCAATTCCTACAAGTAAAAACTTGTTAAAAAAGTCATCGATAGTAAAACCGTTAATATAAATACCTTTACGTGTAAAAAGCATTATAAAAAATGATATAGTAATTATTAATAAAACTAATTTTAAAGTTAATTTTTTCTCTTTAAATTTAAATAATTCTTCTTTTCTAATTTTTAAATCCTTATTATATTTATTTATAAAAAATAAACTATAACCTACCCATATAATTAGTTTTAAAAATGTTCTAATAATTAAGTTATAAGGTTCAGCAAAAATAACATCAACTTTAGGCGAAATAACTAAAATGTTAAAAGCCCATATTAAAATAAAAACAATACCTAATAAAATAAACTTTAAATTTTTCTTCATATTATCTACCTTAATCATTATAGCACAAGAATTAAAAAATGATAACTATTTTGTTATCATCATTAATTCCTCTTTAGTAGGTTTACCATTAGGATCCAAATTAATCCAACTAAGATTTTCATATATATAATATGGTAAAGCATCAGCACGATGGTAATCAAATAAATGAAGATTATTTTTTAACCATTTATTGCTAATAACAAGTTCTTTATAAATTTTATTAATGTCTTTACTCTCTAAAAAAATAGGATAATTTAAGTATTTTAAAGCTTCTTCTAAATTAATAGCGTGTTTAATACAAATTGGTTCTAATCTCTCTTCTTTAGTTTGTAATTCATATAAAGTGTAATTAGGTGAATCATATATTAAATCAACTACTCTTCCTTTATCGTTTATAATGAATAACATTCCTCTGATAAATCCGAATTCTTTAGAATAAACTTCACCAGCATAAACTTGAGTTCTTTTAACACGAGTTACTTTACTTTTTTTTAACATAATATCACCGAGAAGTTATTATATTTATTTTTTTCATAATGTCAAATAAAAAGAATTAATTTTAGTTAATTCTCTTTAAAAACATAACGATAATAATCTTTATCTAATATTGATGCTGACATTGAAAATTTATTAGCAACAATAGAATTGATTCTTTCAATATATTCTTCACTTACTTCTTTAGAAGCAAAAGCTGTAAATTTTTTAGTAACAGCATTATATCTTCCATATTCTGTTATCCAACTACGATCACTGAAAATTACAAGACCGTCACTATTACTCATAATATCTGTTCCCATTAATAATCTTGAATCATATTCAATACCAAATAAATTTAATATGGTTGGTAAAGCATCAATTTGATAAGCATATTTTGAAACAACTACTGGTTCTTTCATTGTACTATTCCAAATTAAGAAACTATTTTTATGCACATCAAACTTAAAGTCATCAATATAATCAGCGTATCCTTTAATTTCATCATCGGTTAACCCATATGGATAGTGATCAGCAGTTATAACTATAACAGTATCATCTAAAGTTCCATTAGCTTCTAACTTATCAATTAAAGTTTTTAAAGCTTGATCAAATTCCATCTGAGTTGCAATATAAGCTTTAATAGAAGTTGAAGCATTTAAATCAGCTATTTCCTTTCGATGCTTAGAAGCCATGGCATTACCACCAGCAAAATTATAAGCTAGGTGCCCACTTATAGTCATATAATAAGTTACATAATGTTCACTATTAATGTAATCATCAACAGTTGCATTAATCATTTCCACATCACTTTGAGGCCATAAACGACAAGAAATATTTAAACCATTACCACAAGCTTTATATTCATATCCCATATTTGGATGAGATAAGTGGCGATCATAGTATTTATAATTTCCATCATGATAAGCACGTGCTTCATAACCTAGTTTTTTAAAGACATTAGCATAAGTAAATGGTAAATAATTTTTATGACTACGATACATATTCCAACCAACATTTTTAGGTAGTAATGATAAAAGCGAAGTATACTCACCATCAGAAGTACTTACATAATAATATGGCGTATAAAAGTTTTTAAATTGAAAGCCTTCACTATAAAGTTTATAAAGAGTTGGAGTATATTTTTCATTAATAGCCATTGGTGAAAAAGCTTCAGCAACAAAAACAATCAAGTTTTTACCTTTAAACATACCTGTATAATCATTTTTTTCAGTTGGATTTATACTACTAAAATATTCATGCATTTGTTTAATAACTTTATTTTCTTCACCTGCTATTAAAGCTTGAAAATCAATATCCATAATGTTATATTCAACTTTATTTTCTTCATCTATTTTAATTGTAGGTTTTTCTACATTATCTATTTTAACTAGTTGTTCTTCAAAACCAAAAATGGTTCTTTTAGCATCTAAACGCATTGTTGTTATTAAACCAAATTTTGAAGCAGTTAAAGTTGGTACATGGGTTTCATAATATAAACGATGAGCTGAATAAGAACTTTTAGGTTCTAACTCTAAAGCAATAACAGTACCAATAAAGATAAATATACTTATTAATAAAAGCATTCCTTTATTAAAATTATCTTTATAATCAAAATTTATAGGTATTTTTTTTATTAAAGGAATAATAAAAGGAACAAACATTAAAATAAGTGGAATAATATTTCTTAACATTACTCCAATAATATTATCAATAAATTCTAATACTTGACCACCATGAAATAAAGAATAAATAGAAAATATAGCTTCATAATATTTGTAATAAACAAACTGAGCAATAAAAATGAAAGAAATTAAAAAGGTTAAAACTGTTGTAATAATTCTATTAATTTTTTCATTTTTAAATATAGTTTCTATAAGTGTTAAAATTATCGCACTTGGAATAGAAAACGCTATTACATATAAAGTATTAAAAGAAAAAAGATCTTTTAATGTAAAAATTTTAAAAATTAATTCCATAAATATAATATAAATTATATTGAAATATAAAATATCTAATTTTTTCTTCATAAAAACACTTCCTATTATTAATTATATCATAAATAAACATTTTATAAGGTGATCTCCCTTAATTTTACATTATTTATGTTAAAATATTACTAGGAGGTAAAATATGGAAGAAATGTTTAATAATTATAACGATGCTGCTAAAAAGGAAGTAAAATATGGTCTCTCTAAAACCTTACTTCTAGCCATTCTTGCCGGAGCTTTTATTGCCCTTGCTGCTGCCACTTCAACTTATGCCAGTAATTTTATAACCAATAAAAGTCTAGCTAAAATAATTTCTGGCTTAATTTTCCCTTTTGGTTTAATTTTAGTTATTTTATTTAAAACAGAACTTTTTACAGGAAATTGTTTATTAATTATTCCTAAATTAAAAAAAGAAATAACATTTAAAGAAATGCTAACTAATTTAATCATAGTATTTATTGGTAACTTTATTGGGGCTATTTTTATTGCTTATATGTTAAAAATAGCTGGTTGTTTAAATGTTGAATCGATTTATACTATAGCTTATAATAAAATAAATTTTGATTTTTTAGAAGCTTTTTTTAAAGGAATTTTATGTAATATTTTAGTATGTATGGCAGTATTACTTAGTTTTTCAGTTAAAACAACTCAAGAAAAAATGTTAGTAATTTTTATTCCTATATTTTTATTTATAGTTTTAGGTCTTGAACATGTAGTTGCTAATATGTATTATATTTTTGCTGCTCATTTAGGAAGTAAAGCTATAACCATTAAAGAAATGCTTTTAAATAACATTACTCCTGTCACTTTAGGAAATATTATTGGTGGCATGACTTTGGCTTTTATTATTTATGAAGCACATAAAAACAGCTAAAAGCTGTTTATTTTTTGGCATTTTTTAATATTGTTAAAACTTCATTAATAGCCTTTTCACTAGGATAATCATGATAGAAAGCATCATTAGAAATAACAATTTCAAAATAATTATTAATGTCTTTTTGAAAGTAAACAAATACCCCTTTAAGATCATCTTTACTACAATTTAAGATCCAATAAGTTTCGTTTTGAAAATCTTTTTTTATTGGTTCACTTATTTCATAGTTTTTATATTGTTCTGTACTAAAAATATTTTTTAAAGTAGTTTCATTTATTTCTTCGTATTTATAATCATTATAAATTTTAATTGAAGCATAATAATTATTACCATTTAGTATTAATTCATCATCCTTAATATTAGAAGCGGTTTCTTTATCTAATTTAAGGGTTAAATCACCATAATTTACTTCATAGGTATTACTACAACCAACAAGCAAAAAAATCATTAAAATTAATATAAACTTTTTCATTTTTCCTCATTTCTTAAATCACTATAATATATTATTTCTTTACCTAAAGATTTAGCAAATTCAATTTCTTTTTTCGTACTATTACCAATATAACCATTAACATTAACAACGAATATAGCATCAGATATTTTAATTTTTTCTTGATGCATTTTATTAAGACACATGATTTTGCTTTCTGAAAGTGCATTATTTGTATATATTGGTAAAAGACAACAATTACCATCTAATTCTAATTTTAATGCCATTTCAAGCATATTTTCAATAAATTTCATACTACCACAGATAGTTATAATTTTCATAAAAATAAGAAAAAACTGTTAGAAATCTAACAATTATTTTTCATTTTTCCCTTCCATTGCTCTTAATACTTCAAGTGGTAAAGCAAAAACAATAGTATTAGATTGATCTGAAGAAATATCATTAATTGTTGCTAAAGTACGCAAATGTAAAGCTCCAGGAGCTGAACTCATTGTTTTAGCCGCTTCAGCTAAGTTATTTGCCGCTTCAATTTCTCCCCTTGATTTAGTAATAACTGCTTGTTTTTCACGTTCAGCTTCAGCAGCTTTAGCTAAAACACGTTTCATTTCTTCTGGTAATGTTACATCTTTTAATTCAACATTTTCAACTTTTATTCCCCATGGATCACTTGCTTCATCAACGATTTTTTGAATAGTTGTTGATATTTTTTCTCTTTCAGTCAATAATTCATCTAAAGTCACTGTTCCAACAGTATTACGCATTGTTGTTTGAGCTAATTGAGATACAGCAAAATAAAAATTTTCAACTTCTAATATTGCTTTAGAAGCATCAAATACTTTATAGTAAACAACAGCATTGATACCAATAGAAACATTATCTTTAGTTATAGCTTCTTGATTAGGAACATCTACTACTTTAGTACGAATATCAACCTTACGATAAGATTGAAAAATTGGGCAAACGAAGTTAATACCTGGTTCCATTACTTTACTGAATTTACCTAATGTGAATTTAACTCCTCTTTCATATTGATTAATTTGCTTTAAAGAACCAAAAAAACCAATAATCAAAATTACTAAAATTACTATAATCATAAAATCACCCTTCCTTAAGTATAATATACCATAAATTATTTTATTATTCAATCTTTATTGTGTTTCTACTATGAACATAATAAAATTCTAAACAACTAATAAACTTGCTAATATAAATCAAGTACTTTTTCTAAATTTTTATGTTTTTTTAAAATTCATAAATTTGGATATGCTAAC
>CAKPHY010000014.1 GCA_934162285.1 uncultured Bacilli bacterium | reverse complement strand
TTGAGGAAACTCAGTTCTTTTTGTTGTGATTATAATATCACAAATTTTGTAATTTGACAAAACTTAGATAATCATATTTATTATTAATATTCGAATTTATTACTTAGTTATTCATTTTTTTAACAAATTTGTCTTTTTCTTATTTTTGTTTTATAATTGAGATGTCAGGGAGAAAGGAAACTTATGAAAAAAATTAGTGTAATTATACCTGCACTTAATGAAGAAAAAAATATAGCAAAGGTTATTAGCTGTGTAAAAAAGTGTAATTTGATTAATGAAATTATTGTTGTTGACAATAATTCTATAGATAGAACAGCTAGTATTGCTAAAGAAATGGGAACCACTACTTTATTATGTAAAAAGCGTGGAAAAGGATACGCGATGGAGTGTGGTATCAAAAATTGTTCTTCAGATTATGTTATATTTGTTGATGGAGATATTGGAGACTATGAAAGTAATTTTTTAGATAAAATGCTAAGACCACTTATTGATGATGATTATGATTTTGTAAAATCATCGTTTGAAAGAACGGGTGGTAGAGTTACAGAATTAGTTGCTAAACCTCTTTTAGAAATATTATTTCCAGCACTTGGTGTTTATAATCAACCTTTGAGTGGAATTATTGCAGGTAAAAAAGCTTTATTTGATGAGCTTACTTTTGAAAAAGATTATGGTGTTGACATTGGAATTTTAATTGATGTGTATAAACTTAAAGCTAAAATGACTCAAGTTTATATTGGAAAAATAACTAATTCTAGTCAAGACTGGAAAAGTTTAATTGGAATGTCTAAACAGGTATCAAAAGCTATAATTAAAAGAAGTCATCAAAAAAAAAACTTAAGTGAAATTGAAAGTTAGTAGTATTTTTATACTACTTTTTTTGATAATAAAAAAAGGCTTTTGGCCTTTATTTTAATTTTTCAATTTTAGTTTTACCACCCATATAAGGTTGTAAAGCAGTAGGAATATTAATGCTACCATCTTCATTATAATTATTTTCAAGTAAAGCTATTAATGCTCTTGTACTTGCTAAAACAGTGTTATTTAAAGTGTGAACATAATAATTACCTTTTTCACCTTTAGCTCGAATGCCAAGACGTCTTGCTTGAGCATCACCTAAGGTAGAGCAAGAGCAAACTTCAAAGTATTTTTGTTGACGTGGACTCCAAGCTTCTATATCACATGATTTTACTTTTAGATCAGCTAAGTCACCACTACAACATTCTAAAGTACGAACGGGAATATTTAAACTTCTAAATAATTCTACTGAATAACTCCACATTTTATTGTACCATTCCATTGATTCTTCTGGTTTGCAAAGAACTACCATTTCTTGTTTTTCAAATTGATGAACACGGTAAATTCCTCTTTCTTCAATACCGTGAGCTCCAACTTCTTTTCTAAAACATGGTGAATAACTTGTCATGGTAATTGGTAATTGTTCTTCTTTTAATAATTGACCTTTAAATTTGCCGATCATTGAATGTTCACTTGTACCTATTAGGTATAAATCTTCGCCTTCAATTTTGTACATCATAGCATCCATTTCAGCAAATGACATTACACCATTAACAACGTCTCCTCTAATCATGAATGGTGGCAAACAATATGTAAATCCTTTATTAATCATAAAGTCACGAGCATAACTTAACATCGCACTTACTAATCTAGCGCCATCACCCATTAAATAGTAAAAGCCATTCCCACTGGTTCTTCCAGCACTTTCCTTATCTAAGCCATTAAATGTTTCTAAAATATCAGCGTGATATGGTATTTCATAGCTAGGAACTACAGGTTCCCCAAAACGTTCAATTTCCACATTTTCTGAGTCGTCTTTTCCTACAGGAACACTGGCATCAATGATATTGGGAATAACCATCATTTTTTCTTTTATTTGTTGACTTAATTCTTCTTCTAATTTTTCTAAATCAGCAATTTCTTTGCCATAATTAGCAATTTCATCTTTTACAGCTAAGGCTTCATCTTTTTTACCTTCACGCATTAAATTACCAATTAAAGCACTTTTTTCATTTTTTAAAGCTCTTAAATTATCACCTTTTTGTTTAGCTTCGCGAAATTTTAAATCTAAATCATATACTTCATCTACTAAAGGTAATTTTTGATCTTGAAATTTTTTCTTAATATTTTCTTTAACTAATTCTTTATTTTCTCTTATTAATGTTATATCTATCATTTTAATTCCTCCAATTTATTGCTTATTTTTATGAATGCTTTACGATATCTTTTTTCAACACGTTCTAAATCTTTAGGTGTTGGATTTTTTATTCGTGAAATATCCATATTATGTTTTAAATCAGCAAGTTTTACTTCTAAAGCAATTTTGTTATTTGATTTTATAATTCTTTCAATATAATCGTCATAATCTTCTTTGGCACCACGAGTTAATATTTCAATTGTGGAGACTATAAATTCACTATAACCCATTTCTAATAAATCTTCACGGGTAGTTTCTGTATCTTCTAAAACATCATGTAAAAGACCAACAATTTTGGCATCTTCTGAAGTAACATTATTACTTACTTCATATAGATGATCTAAATATGGATACCCACCTTTATCAAGTTTTCCTGAAAATAATTTTTTTACTAATTCTTCACTTTTTTCGTACATATTTTCCTCCTTTTAACAAAAAAAGACTATTATAGGAGTGTTTACCACGGTACCATCCTACTTTAGTCCTTAATTTTAATAACGGTCTCCCGAAGAAGTTTTTGCTTCTCACTCAGAAGTAGATTCACAAAACAAGGTTACTAATTTCCACCAAACCATTAGTTCTCTAAAAACGCTTTATTTTATTACTATTCTTCCTCATTGATTTATAATCATTATACATTTACTTTTTTTATAAGTCAATTGTTTTAAATTTGGTTATTTTAAATTTGAAACAATATTTTTAAATTCATTACCACGATCTTCAAAACACTTATATTGATCCCATGATGCACATGCAGGACTTAATAAAACAACATCTCCTGATTCAGCTAACGAGAAAGCTTTTTCAGTTGATTCTTTTAAATTATCTAAAACATAACAAGGGATATTTAAAGTATCAACAAAAGCCTTAATTTTCTCTTTTGTTTCACCATAACAAATGACACATTTTACATTACCCATATAGTCTTTTAAATCATCAAATGGTAATTTACGATCTAAACCACCTAATAAAATAATAGTTGGTTTTTTAAAAGTACTAAGAGCAATTTGTGTACTTTTTACATTTGTAGATTTTGAATCATTATAGTAATCAACACCATTTAAAGTTCGTACATATTCAATACGATGTTCAACACCTTTAAAGCTTTCTAAAGTATTTTTAATTATTTCATTATCAACATTAAATTGTTTAGCTACTAAAATAGCACACATCATATTTTCAGCATTATGATTACCTTTAATTATAGCTTTATTAGTATCAACGATTTTTTCATTTTTATAATAAACAAAACCATCTTTTAAATAAGAATCTGCTTCTCTTTTACTTGAAAAATATAGTTTATGACTTGCTATATTTTTAGTTCCAGTCATAACATCTTCATTTTCCATATTTAAAATAGCAATATCTTGTGGCCCTTGATGTCTAAAAATTAAGCATTTAGCTTTTTTATAATTTTCATATGATCCAAAGTGATCTACATGAACCACACTTAAGTTAGTCATTACAGCTATATCAACTTTAAAATTAACAAAATCATGTAGTTGATGACCGGAAATTTCTAAAACTAAAATGTCGCCTTCTTTAACATCTTTTAATAATCCACTCATTGGAAATCCAATATTACCACCTAAGTGAACTGGTAAGCCAGCATTTTTTAAGATTTCATAGGTTAATGTTGTAGTTGTTGTTTTACCATTTGATCCAGTTATTCCAACAATTTTAACATTTTTTGGTAATAAATTATAAGCAACTTCTAATTCATTAATAACAGGGATATTTAATTTACCAGCTTTTAAAACAGTTGGATTATCAAGTCTTATTCCTGGATTTTTTACAACATAATCAAATGTTTCATCTAATAACTCTTCTTGATTATTTTGAATAAAAATTTTAACACCAAGATTTCTTAATTCTTCTTCTTTTTCTTTATCATCATTTTTTAAATCGGTTAATACTACTTCATTGTTTCTTTGAATAAGAACTTTGGATACTTCATATCCACTTCTAGCAAAACCTAAAACTAATATTTTTTTATTTTCAAACATATTAATCCTCCTTTATTTTAGACAATATTTCTTTAATTAATATTTCGCACCCTACTTCATGAATTGTTTTACTTTTATTTTCATCTTTTTCCAGTATTTCTATTGCTACCCTTATATTTTGAGGAACTTCATCATCTTCTTCTAACTGATTTAAGAAAGGAAAACCATTTTTCAAATTTTCTTGAGTGCAAAGGCTTTTTTCATTAATAATCATAATTATAAATTGAATAAAACCATCATCGATATTAATTTTAATTCTTTTTAAGCTTTTTAGCAAGTTTTCAAAATCTAATTCTTCCATTTTTTTAGTTAAATTTGGTAAATCAAAACTATTATAGATATTATTAATATCTTCTTTATTATTAATTAAATCAATACTTTGTAACAGCATTACAATCGCTAAAAGGTATTTATTGGCTGAAACTTCTTGATTATTAAAAAATGTTTTAAGAGCTATTTCTTCAATCGTTTTAGATTCTTCAATTTCTGGTATTAAATTGCTTACTTTACAACGATCAACATCATAATCAGCATCATCTTCAATCATTGCTATTTTATTTTTATATTGATTAATTAAATTAATATTTTTTTCTTTAATTGTTGCGTAATCTTGTAATAAACGATTATATTCTTTATATTTTCTTGTTTGTAATAATTTATCTATTTGACTATATTCTTTAGCTGGTTCTTTTAAATCTTGTAACTTTTTTTCGCATTCTTTTTGTTCTTTTGTTAATTCTTCTAATACTTTTTCTTTAGAAGGATTATCATCTAAATAATTTATAAGCTTTTTTATTTCTAGTTCTTTTACTTTATTGATTATTGTTTTCATATTTTACTTCCACGTTCTACATCTTTATAATATAACAGCAAATCCTCTATTGTTGGTTCTGTTATTAAAATTTTTTTTATATCTAAACTAGCAAGAGCTTTAGTTAATTCTTCAATACTACCTTTATATATAAAATTTACTTCATCATTGGTAAAATTCCTTATTTGCATATTTTTTAAGGGAAATGTTATTTTTTTTACATTTTCAATTACTAAATCGACTATTAAAAATTTTGATTTATTCAATGTTTCTTTAGCTAAATATTCTATAGTTTGATCATTTTGGATAATGATTATATAGTCAACTATTTCTTTAATAGCTAAATCATGGGTAATTATTATAATTTTATGCTCTTGAGCGTAACTTTTTAACAATTTTATTAAATCATTTTTTATTAAAGGATCTAGATCTAAAAATGGTTCATTTAAAATCAACATTTCTGGTTTATTTATTAATGATTTTATAATTTTTAATTTTTTTAAATTATTTAAGTTAAGACTATTAACTGGTTTATTTAAATCTAACTTTAAAAATTTAGCAAGAAATTTAGCATCTTCTTTATTATCAAGAGTATCTATTATTAATTGTTTAGTTGGTTCAACTTCGGTCAAATATCCGATTTTCTTACTATTATCTTTTTTAAATAAAGACTTTTTAGTTAATTCTTCGATTAATTCATTAGCTAAATTTAGATTACCAGTTATTATTCCATAATTTTTATTATTTGCAAATATGGTATTTAGTAAAGCTTTATTATTCTTTTTCATTTTACCACCTATTACATTATACATTATTATTAATCAAAAAGGAATGATCACTCATTCCATATTTTTTAAAATATCTCTTGCAGCTACTAAACCAGTGGCAGCAGCGACAACAATATTCCCGGCTTTTCCAGCACCATCACCTATAAAATAAACATCATAGTCTTCTAATTTAAATTTTTTATTTGTTGTTATTTCATTAGAAAAGAATTTTATTTCAGGTCCATATAATAAAGTTTCGTCATTATTAACACCAGGAATAATTTTATCTAGTTCTTCTAAACCTTCTAAAATATTGATGATAATACGATGAGGCATTACTAATGCTAAGTCACCAGCTACACAATCTTTTAAAGTTGGTTCAATAAATAATTTATCTATTCTATCCCATTTACTTCTACGACTTTGCTTTAAGTCTTTTAGGGTTTGAATTATTGGTTTTGAATCACCTAAAACATTAGCTATATGGGCAATTGACTCACCATATTCACGTGTGTTAGTAACAGGATATGTTAAAGTTACTTTACTTATGAAAGCAAAATTTGAATTATTGGATTTTGTTTCTTTTAATGAATGACCATTTACACATATATAGCCGTAGTAGTTTTCTTTCGTAACAAAACCACCAGGATTAGTACAAAAGGTACGAATTTCATCACCATAAGTTTTAGTTTTAATAAATATTGTTGGATCATAAATTACATTGGTTATATCTTCTAAAATCTCTTTTCGTACTTCAACTCTTACACCAATTTCAATACTTTGAGAAACATATGGTATTTTATATTTGTCAGCTAATTCTTGAATCCACTTAGCTCCTGTACGTCCAGGAGCAACAACAACTTTTTTAGCTTTAATCATTTTATCATTGAAAAACACTTCATGCTCTTCTTTTGATATACTTTTAATATCTGTAACTTCACTATCAGGTAATATTTCAACCCCTGATTTTTCTAAGTAATCTGTAAAATTTTTAATATATTCAGGTAATTTATCACTACCAAGATGTTTTTGTTTAATTAGAAGTAATCTTTGACCTTTTAAAGCAACTTCTTTTTTTATTTTTAAAGCTTCTTCCATGTTACTTGGATAAACTTCAGCATCCATGTTAAATTCTGTGAATATTTTTTCGGTGTCATCTATTAAATCATAAGCTTCTTGTTCACTCATGTATTTAAACAAGTCTGATTTTCCGACTTTAGGAATAAAATTTAATTTCCCATCTGAGAATGTCCCAGCCCCACCAAAGCCAGCTAATGTTCCACATATGCGACAATTTTTACATGATGTTTTTAATTTATTCATTGGACAAAAGCGATCTTCTGCTCTTTTTCCTTTATCTAATAAAGCAATTTTTAATTTAGAATTTTTTTTAATTAATTCATAGGCACAAAAAAGTCCAGCTGGACCAGCCCCTATTATTACTACATCATACATTTCTATCACCATTATTATTATAACTGATTTTTGGTGTTCATCAAAGAAAAAAGATCAAATTGATCTTTTATTCAGCTGATTCTTGTGAATCAGATTTAATGATGCTATCAAAGTCTATATTGTTAAAATCAAGATCCGTTTTAATTAAGAAGATGTGCTAACTGTTGCTGATTTAATCAATTCTAAAACCTCATTTATAGCAGATTCTGTTGGATAAGTAGTTGCCCCAGCATTATCTTGTACTAAAATAATCCAAGTTCCACCATTAGATTTTGGTGTAAGTATATAAGTAGCTTTTTTGGTAGTCGATGATATATTAGTTTTAAAATATGGTTGTCCTGAATATGTACTACTTTTTGTTTCATCAACTGTATTGCCATTCTTATATGAGGATTTTTGGATAATTTCATTTACTAATGTTTCGTTTAAGTAATTAAAATTAAGTTCATCTACTGCTCCAATACTTGCAAAATACTTACTTGTAGAAACTTTTAGTTCTGTTTCTGATGTTGTTGCAACATCATCATTTTCAAATGTGAACTTGTGTTTTGCAAAGTAAACATTATAATTTTTCTTAGAAACAGTTGTTGTACCATTATCAACATTCTTATCTGTTAATGTTGTATATACTAAATAGCCTACTATTGCTATAGCCAAAATTCCAACAATTATTCCAATTATCATTAAAATAGTACCATTACTCTTGTTACTATTATTATTTTTATTCATAGGTTGTGGATAATTATTGTTAACCGGTGGTGTTGGAATATTTGGTTGAACATTTGGCATCGATTGAACAGTTGAAGTTGGTTGCTGATAATCTGGGCCAACTGGTGGCGTTGGCTGTTGATAGTTATTTGTTGGTGAAACTGGTTCTACAAATTCCATTGATTGATATTGATTATTTGGTTGATTATTATTAGCATTTGAAGCACCACAATTACGGCAAAAAACATCATCTGGATTTAAAGCTGCCCCACATATTTTACAATACATTTCTATTTCCTACTTTCTATTCTTATCAAGGATATAATAACACACTTTTTACTACAGATCTATAAATCAAATGATTTTATTTTTATATTTCAAACTAAATAATCATGTTTACCAAATTGAATTGTTTTGAATAAATGAAAGCTGAATCTCAGAAATATTTAGGTAATAGGCTTTTAACTTTTATTATTTCTTTAGTTATTTGATGAAAAAATTCTAAATAGTAAGCATGTAAAAGCATATGTTTTTTTATACCACCATATTTGGAATCACCTATAATAGGATTCCCAATAGCTTTTAATTGCACTCTTATCTGATTCTTTCTTCCTGTCAATAAGTTTATTTCTAATTTAGTTTTATTATCTTTTCTTTCTAATACTTGATATTCAGTTAGAGCAATTTTGCCACTTTTTGCCACATAAGTTAAAAGGGTTTTGGTTTCTTTTAAATAATGCTTTAAAATATCATGATCTTTTTTTACATAACCACTTACTAGAGCTATATATTTTCTTTTAACATCAGTCCAATGATCTTGAAAATAAGTTTTTATTTTTTCATTTTTATCAGTATATAAATTTATTTTATCTTCATAAGTTAATTTTGACATATAAAAACCTCGTTTCTCTTATGCCCAAGAAACGGGGTTTATATCACTCTTTATGTGTCTACATTTATATTACAACTTCAAAGTTGAGCTTTTATTCAGCTGATTCTTGTGAATCAGATTTAATGATGCTATCAAAGTCTATAGTACTAAAATCAAAATCAATATCCGTTTTAATTGAAGAAGATGTGCTAAATGTTGCTGATTTAATCAATTCTAGAGCACTATTTATAGTTGAATCTGTTGGATAGGTTGTTATATTAGATCTATTCATGACAAGAACTATCCAAATTCCTCCATTAGATTTTGGTACTAGTAATACAGTTCCTTTAGCTCCAATCTTTATAACATTAAATTTCCAATATGCCAATCCTGCATATGTGCTACTTTTAACATCACCTGTTTGCATACCTTCAGAAGCAAATTGTTGTTTAAAAGCTGTTACAGTTGATGTGTTAAGCATTTCAGGACTAACTTCATCCGTCATAAGAATTAACGCACTATAATTATTAGTTGTAACCTCTAACTGATCTGATGATGGTGTTGCAACATCATCATTTTCAAATGTGAACTTGTGTTTTGCAAAGTAAACATTATAGTTTTTCTTAGAAACAATTGTTGTACCATTATCAACATTCTTATCTGTTAACGTTGTATATACTAAATAACCTACTATTGCTATAGCCAAAATTCCAACAATTATTCCAATTATCATTAAAATAGTACCATTACTCTTATTACTATTATTATTTTGATTCATAGGTTGTGGATAATTATTGTTAACCGGTGGTGTTGGAATATTTGGTTGAACATTTGGCATCGGTTGAACACTTGGTGTTGGTTGCTGATAAGCTGGTCCAGCTGGTGGCGTTGGTTGTTGATAATTATTCATTGGTGAAACTGGTTCTACAAATTCCATTGATTGATATTGATTATTTGGTTGATTATTACTATTAATTTGATTATTGGAATTAAATTGATCATTTAAATTTACGTTTTGGTGGCTAAATTCTGGTTGATTATTCATGCTTGGTTGAACATTTTGTACATTTGGTTGCATTCCTTGATTTGGTTGATTATTATTAGTGTTTGAGGCACCACAATTACGGCAAAAAACATCACCTGGATTTAAAGCTGCTCCGCATATTTTACAATACATTTCTATTTCCTACTTTCTATTCTTATCAAGAATATCATAACACACTTTTTCCTACAGATCAATAAATCAAATGATTTTATTTCTATATTTCAAAAATACAAACTAAATATCATGTTCACCAAATTGAGCTGTTTTGAATAAACAAAAGCTGAATCTTAGAAATATTTAGGTAATAGGCTTTCAACTTTTATTATTTCTTTGGTTATTGGATGAAAAAATTCTAAATAGTAAGCATGTAAAAGCATATGTTTATTTTTTATACCACCATATTTGGAATCACCTATAATAGGATTTCCAATAGCTTTTAATTGCACTCTTATCTGATTCTTTCTTCCTGTCAATAAGTTTATTTCTAATTTAGTCTTATTATCTTTTCTTTCTAATACTTGATATTCAGTTAGAGCAATTTTGCCACTTTTTGCCACATAAGTTAAAAGGGTTTTGGTTTCTTTTAAATAATGCTTTAAAATATCATGATCTTTTTTTACATAACCACTTACTAGAGCTATATATTTTCTTTTAACATCAGTCCAATGATCTTGAAAATAAGCTTTTATTTTTTCGTTTTTAGCAAATAGAACTAGTCCCGAAGTATCATAATCTAAACGATGTACAATAAAAATTTTATTTTTTTTATTTTTCTTTTTGACATATTCGCTTACTAAATAATACAAATTATTAAATTTATCTTTATCATTAGCAATAGTTAAAAACTTATCTTTTTTATTAACAATAATAATATATTTATCTTCATAAATTATATCAATCATTATCCACCATATTTGTAAGAGCTACCTTTAAAGCAATTTTACCATATTCATAAGTTAATGAACCTTGTTGATAAGCAATAAATGGTGGTCTTAGTGGACCATCGCACGATATCTCAATTGAAGATCCTTGAGTAAAGCTTCCCGAAGCCATTATGACTTCATCATCATAGCCAGGCATAGGGTCAGGCATAGGAAGAGCAAAAGAATCAATTGCTGATCCTTGTTGGATTCCTTGGCAATATTTGATCATTTTATCGCGATCATTAAATATTAAAGTTTGAACAATATCAGCTCTTTCACTATTCCATTTTGGGCTAACATTAAATCCTAATTTTTCCATAGCTAAACTAGTTAAAACTGCTACTTTTAAACTACTAGCAACAGCATTAGGTGCCATATATATTCCTTGTAAAAACATTTTATTAGCACCACCAGACGGACCAACTTCTTTTCCTTGACCTGGTGAAGTAAGTCTTTCAGCAACTAATTCGACCAATTCTTTTTTACCAGCAACATAAGCTCCATTAGAAGCAATACCACCACCTAAATTTTTTATTAATGATCCAACAATAATATCAGCACCTACTTCTAAAGGTTCTTGGGTAGCAACAAATTCACAATAACAGTTATCGATCATTACAATTGTACTCGGTGATATTTTTTTAATCAAAGTTATAACTTTAGCAATTTTTTCAATTGTTAAACTTTCACGAGTTGAATAGCCTCTTGATCTTTGAATTTCTACTAATTTTACTTGATTATTTTTTAAAAATTCTTCAATTTTAATGAAATCAAAATCGTTATCAATTAAATCAATTCCATAGTATTTTATACCAAAGCTTTTTAAAGAACTTTTGTTTTCTTTAATTCCTATTACTTCATCTAAAGTATCGTATGGTTTACCTGTTACACTTAACATAATATCATTAGGGCGTAAAAGACCAAATAAAGTAGTTGTTAAAGCATGAGTTCCTGAAATAAATTGATTACGTACTAAAGCATCTTCGGCTTTTAATACTGTTTTAAAAACGTCTTCAACAGCATCACGACCATAGTCATTATAACCATATCCTGTTGTAGTATTAAAGTGGGATTCAGATATTTTATTCTCATTAAAAGCATTTAATACTTTAAGGCTATTTTGATAACATATTTTATCTATTTCACGAAATTTTTCTGTAAGTTCATTTTCACATTCGAAAATTAATTTTTCTATTTTTTCACTAATATACATCTTCATTCACTCCATCTATTCTAATAATTGAACCTGTTTGGTATTCATCATTTAAAATTTTGCCTATGTAATTTTTGATATCATCTAATGTTACCAATTTTTCTTGATGATGTTTCAACATATCTTCTTTTAAATATTCTTGATCAATTTTTTCTATATTCTTAGTATTTATCCAATTGGGTGCTAAAGCAACAATCTTAGCTTTAGTAACTAAACTCAAAGACTTAGTTAAATTATTTAAAGCAGCTTTACTTGCAGCATAGTCATAATTATATTGATTATAAGTATCGATACTATCACTAGAACTAATATTTATGATGTAATCTTTAATATTCGCGTATTTTATTAATAAAAAAGGTGCTAAAGTATTAATCTTAAAACAATTTAAAAATTCTTCGCTTGTTTTATTTTCTATCAGATCATCACATGAATAAGCAGCAGCATTTACTAAAACTGACAAATTATAATTCTTAACCAAATTTTTTATTTGTTCTTCATCATTTAAATCACAATATTTTATGGTTACATTTAAGTCGTTTAAATTAGAAGCACTTAAGTGACAACAAGCTATAACTTCATAGTTTTGTTCTAATAATTTTTCACATATACTTTTTCCAACATCACTATTAGCTCCAGTTACTAAAGCGTATTTCATATAGTTCACCCCAAATCAAATATATTATAACATAATTTTGTTGTTAGCCTTAAATTTTTATGTTATAATCTTATAAGAGGTGATAAAATGGAAAGCAAGAAAAAAAGTTTAGTTTTAACAGTCGCTGTTGCTTTAGTTTTTGGTGCTGGTTGCTCAGCTACAACATTTTTTGTAACTAGAAATCACTACAAAAACCCAAGTTCAAATAACATTAAAGGTGATTGGTATAGTACTTATGCGGGAAATACTTTTGTTTTATCTTTAAATGGTTCTGAATGTTCATTTGGTTATGAGTCACAAGAAAAAACTAAATGTACTTATGAGTATTCTGATGAAGTTTTAAAATTAAAAACAGAATCTGGTACTGAACAATTAATTTATTCAAAAGATAAAAATACATTGTATATTAATTCACAACCATATTATTCTACAAAAGAAGAAAGTTCTAAAAATGACGATTATTTCTATGTACCTGCTGATTATGATACTTCAATGTTTACAAAAATTAGTGCCACTGAATTTGTTGAAAAATATAACAAAGGTGAAGCTATGTTTGTATTAACTGCGAGAGGTTCTTGTACTCATTGTCAAACATTTAGACCAATTGCTGCTGAATCTGTAAAAAATTATGACTATACATTGTATTATATTGATATAGCTCATGTTACAGATAAAGAATTTGAAGCTGTTAAGGCTTTAGACACTACTTTTGCTAATACTTTTGGTTCAACTCCAAATACTTATTATGTTAAAGACAAAAAAATTGTTGATACATTTGAAGGTGCTGGTAGTGCTGAAGATTTTGGCAATTTCCTTACAAAAAATGGTGTAAAGAAAAAATAACTTCATATAAGTGAAGTCAGATTGTTGAAAAAACCCAGTTTTTTAAACTGAGGTTTTATTTTGTAATAAATTTTGGTTTTATTATAAATTTATTGACTTTTTATTTCATATTTGTTGATACCGTTTAAATGCCAATACAATTAGCTATATCTACCACTTACTTTTACGCTCTTACTATAATTTATATTCTAGTAATCAAATTATTAAATTCATTCCAACCAACAATTCCATCTTTTTGTAATCTTCCAACAATAATACCAGTTGAAATATTATTATTTTTAGAAAATTCTTTTATAGTATTTTCATTAAATACATAATTAGAACTAATAAAATTATCATATATATCATTCGGTATTAAAATATTTTTAGCAAATTCATCTGCTTCGTTTTCTATATCATTTTTTTCATCATTTTCTAAATCTATAAAAACTTCTTTTCTGCTATGTTTTATGAGATGAGCTATTTCATGAAATAAAGTAAACCACAATACATCATCTTTCTTACCTCTATCACTTATCATTATAATTGCTTTATCACAATTCACTTTATAAGATACACCATTTACATAGGTATGAGGTAAATGTGGCTCAAAAATTAAAGATATACCACATTCAGCTAGCAGAGCCTTTATTTTTTCGTATTGTTCTAAAAAAGGTTTATTTGCTAATTCTCTTATTTTTTTAACGTTTTCCTTTAAAAGTTCAACATTAAATTTTGCTATTTCATTTTTATTTGTTTGAATTTCTCCATATCTCAACCAACAGTATAATGATTCTAAAGAAAAGTTTTCATGATTACTTTTTCTAAAAGCTAGTTTTCTTTTTAAATCTGTATCAAAAGCAAGAGATGCAACAGAAAAAAATTTTCTTAAATTTTTAACTTTTTCAGATAAATCTCTTGTTTTTTTTATCCAATCCCAATTACGTCTTGCCATTTCATTATACGGAATAGTTTCTAAATATTTTTCTTCTTCTTTTATTGATTCTATATCTTTTTTTCTTTCTAAAGCTTCTCTATAGCCACTTTCTAAGTTATTCCAAAAACTAGCCGGGACATTAAATACATATTCTAATTTCAATGCAGTTGAAGTTGTTATAGGTGCTTTACCTTTTATTATCTCGTTAATTGTTTTCTTATTAATGCCTGTCTTATCTGCAAGATCTAGCTGACTCATGCAGTTAACTTCCAATAACTCCAAAATTGTATCGCCTGGTGCTATTACATATTCTTCAAATTCGTTAAATTTACTCATAATGCTTAGACACCTCCACTATTTCTATTTCTTTTATTTCTCTTAAATCTTCTATTATTATATTATTCTCTTTTTGTCTAAAAATTAATCTATATTGTCCAGTAATATTAACAGCAAAACAATCCTTTAAATCCCCACCTAGCTTATGCCTTCTATATGGTAGTGAGGTTGGAACATCATTTAAAGAGTTAAATGCTCTTAATTCTTTTATTCTTCTTGGTAACTTATTAGCTACTTCAATACCATATTTTTTAACCAACTCTCTATTATACATTGAGTCTTCACATAATTTTTGAAGTTTATCGGATTTATACGTTAATTCCATTTAACTCTCCTTTCTTTTTAATTAACGTAATTGGTTAATTGAATTATAGCACGTTTTTTTCAAAAAGAAAAGATTTTAATTTACTTTTTAGGTAAATTATTTTTTAAAGTATATCTTTAAATAGTTATTTTTTTTGAAACTGAATCTTCTTTGCCCATAACTTCTTATTGTACTATATTTTGGATATTTCTTTATCTTAACCATTTTTACAATAAAAAAGCGAGATAATAAGTGAACTTTATTGGTTAAGATAAAGTTTATCTCGCAATTTAATTCTATCACATTTTTAAAAAAAAGAAAAGAGTATTGCACTTTGTCTACAATCTGTCTTCACTTATGTATTTTAAAAAAAGAAGTGCACAGAAGTTGTGCATTAAGATTTATAATTGATATAATACCCTCCAAGCAATTTATTTGTCATTAAAGGAGGTATTAGAAATGGCAAATTATTGTCATCTATCTTATGAGGATAGAAAAAATATAGAAGATGGATTAAACGAAAATAAATCCATTAATCAAATAGGAAAAGAGATTAATAGATCTCACTCATCTATTTTAAGAGAGATAGATAGAAACAAAATTTATTTTAAACCTAAACAATATGGAACATATAAAAATAATAACTATGATAGAGATGTTTCATGTTCTAGACTTGCAAAATCGCCTTATGTTTGTAATGGTTGTAATTCTAGAAGTGGTTGTAGAAAAGAAAGATATACTTACTATGCTAGAAAAGCAGATGATTCTTATAGAGAAGTTAAAAGTGAAGCTAGAAAAGGTATTAATTTAACTCCGGAAGAAGTTTATGAAATTAATAATACTCTTACTCCTCTTATTAAAGAAGGACAAACTATAAATCATTTATATATTAATCATCCTGATATTCTAGATTTCTCTAAACCATCTTTTTATAATTATATTAATAATGGTGTGTTTGAATTTGGTCCACTTGATTTTCCAAGAATAGTGAAATATAAAAAAAGAAAGAATTCCCAAAATCGTAGAACTAGAAAAGAAAGAGAAATATTAATTGGCAGAACTTATGAAGATTTTGTTAATTATATTTCTAAGAACCCTGATGTTAATATAGTTGAAATGGATACTGTTGTTGGTTTACAAGAAGAATCTGATTGTTTCCTTACACTTTTATGGAGAAAATCTAAATTTATGCTTATATTCAAATTAGAAAGTCAAACGACTGATGAAGTATCAAGAATATTTAATATTTTACAAGAATTAATCCCATATGAAGATTATAAAAGATTATTTCAAGTTATATTAACAGATAATGGTCATGAGTTCTTTGATATTAATAACATTGAATGTATCCAATCTACTGGAGAATATGTAACTCATTTATTTTTTTGTGATCCTCATATGTCTTACCAAAAAGGAATGATTGAAAAAAATCATGAATTTATTAGATATATATTACCTAAAGGCTCTTCATTTAAAAATATCAATCAAGAAGACTGTGATTTATTTATGAATAATATTAATTCACTATGTAGAGATTCCCTAAATGGAAAATGTCCTTATGAAGCGATGTTATTCCTATGTGATGAATACATATTAAAAAAATTAAATTGTTATTTCATTGAACCCGATGAAGTAGTATTAAACGATTCATTACTTAAATATTAACAAAAAATAAAAAAAGATATTTATAACCCCAAATTATAAATATCAATTTTGACAAATAAATTGCCATAAACAATATGATTTATCAATGTAGACAATTGTGCACTTAGTTTTTAAAAATGACCAATTCCTACACTTTTTGTCGTGGAATAAAATTCCTTTGACATTTAATAATATACCATATATTTTATTTTTTTCAATTTTTTTGTTAATTTATTCACTGTTTTGCCTTATAAAAAGTGCATTTTCTTTTTAAAACACACTTTTATTACTTAATTGCACTTATTTGTGCACTTTAGATTGATTCAACGCTGTCTTCACTTATGTGAAGTTTTTTATTTGCTTAATTTTTCTAATTCTACTTCTAAGGTATCTTTTAATTTTTTTAGCATTTTAATTGTATCTTCATCACTTAATTCTTTTTCACTTTGACGAGCAGACTGTAATTGTTTAAAATAGGCATTAGTACAGACTACTTGGGCAGCTAACATTAACCAGTTACCTAAGGCATTTTGTTCGATAGCATCTAAATCATCGATTAAAAGATAGCCAACTGCTACTGCTGATAATGAATATAACTTAGGCGAAATGTTTTCTGGAAAAAAGTTTTTCATATTAAATTATATTATAATGTAAAATTTTTATTTTTAATTCTAGTAAAGCATACAAAAAAATGCTATAATGAGTAATGTTGAAAGGTTGATAAAATGAAAAAACTTTTGTTTTCTTTTTTTGCCATTTTTCCAATGGTAGTAAATGCAGAAAGCATAGCATTTGATTTAAAATGTGATTGTGAAAAATATAATTTAGATGATTTAGCTAAATGCTATATAATTATTAATAATCCTGAATTAAAAAGAATTAATAATGTTAGTTTTGAAAGTGAAAGTACTTTTGAAAATGCTAATTCAAAATTTAAGTTTTCTAACGAATTAAATAGATATATTATTAATTTAAATGGAATTAATGAAAATAGTATTGATGTATTTGATTTTGATTATAAAGTTACTAAAGATGATTTAGTTATTAAAAATATTGATTTTAAACTTAAAAATCAAGCAGATTTTAAAATTGAAAGTGATTTTGTTAAAACTTTTTCCTTAAAAGAAAAGCCTTATTTAACAAATATCCTTATTAATAATCAAGAATTATCTAATTTTAACAAAGAAACTTTAGAATATAATTATTATTTAGTAGATGATTTAAAATATTTAGAAATTAAAACTTTTACTGATGAAGGTAATAAAATTAAAGATAATTTTGGTCAAAAGTTAATTAATATTGAGAATTTAGATACAATTACTATTGAAGTTAATAATAGTAGTGAAAGCTCTATTTATAAAATTAATTTGATTAAGGAACCTAAAAACTTATTAAAAAGTGTCGAAATTAATGAAATTAAGTTTAAATTTAATCCTCTTAAATTTAGTTACTATTTTGAAGTTCCTAATGATGTAGAAGTTTTAAACTTTAATTATGAAAGCGAAGATATTAATGATAAATTTCAACTAAATTCTCCTATTTTAGATGTTGGCGATAATATTATTACCTTAATCAATAATGATGTTAAATATACATTTAATGTTAGAAGACTAGCTGAAGGTGAAAAAGTAAATAATGTTTTAAATTTAAAATATTTAAGAATTGGCGATTCATATATTAATTTAAAAGATGATGTATATGTTTATAAATTAAAAAAAGAAAATAATATTTTAGCTAAAGTTGGTACAGTAATTGATAATCAAGATTATGAAATTAAATATTATGATGATCAAATATTAATTAATTTATTTGATTTTAGTGGTAATTCTAAACAATATAAGATTACTTTACAAGATAATGTTGATCAAAATATCGTAGTTGATAAATATGATAATACTACTACCATTATTATTTTCTGTGTATTTTCTGTATTATTCATTATTATTGGTGCCATAGTTATTTATAAACATCATGAATACAAAAAGAATTTTTAGCAAACAAATGTTTGCTTTTTTCTTTGCTTTGATCTATAATATTGGTGGTGGTAATTATGACTTTGAAAGAGAAATTAATTATTTTAGCAGATAGTGCCAAGTATGATGCTTCATGTTCATCTAGTGGTAGCAACCGCAGTGATCAATTTGGTAATGCTTGTCAAGCTGGAATTTGTCACTCTTTTGCAAGTGATGGTAGATGTATATCCCTTCTTAAAATTTTAATGACTAATTGTTGTATATTTGATTGTAAGTATTGTTTGAATAGAAAAAGCAATAATATTAAAAGAGCAATATTTACACCTGAAGAAATTTGTTCTATAACTATTAATTTTTATAAAAGAAATTATATTGAAGGTTTATTTTTAAGTTCAGGTATTATTAAAAGTCCAGATTATACAATGGAATTATTGATTGAAATTATTTCTTTACTACGAAAAAAATATCATTTTGGTGGTTATATTCATGCTAAAGCGATACCAGGAGCTAGTGAATATTTATTAAAAAAACTGGGATCTTTAGTCGATCGTTTAAGTGCTAATATTGAATTACCAACAGAAAGTGGTTTAAAGTTATTAGCTCCTAATAAAGATGATTCTAAAGTAACTAAAATTATGAAGTATGTTAAAGAAAATCAAAATAGAAATTTTGTACCTGCTGGTCAAAGTACTCAGATGATTATTGGAGCGACAAAAGAAACGGATTTGGATATTATGAACCGAAGTTCAAATTTATACGAGAATCATAAACTTAAACGCGTTTTTTATTCAGCTTATATTCCAGTCAATAAAGATAGTTTATTACCAACATTAGAAGCTCCTCCTTTAAAAAGAGAAAATCGTCTTTATCAAGCGGATTGGTTACTTCGTTTTTACAACTTTAAAGTTAGTGATATTTTAAGTCAAGATAATCCGAATTTTAATCTTTTAGTTGATCCTAAAGTTGATTGGGCTTTACGACATTTAGAGGAATTTCCTAAAGAAATTAATACTGTTTCTTATGAAGAATTATTAAAAATTCCAGGAATTGGTGTTACTTGTGCTAAAAGAATTGTTACTAATCGCCGTAATTTTAAATTAGATTTTAAAGATTTAAAAAAAATGGGTGTTGTTTTAAAAAGGGCTATTTATTTTATAACGTGTAATGGAAAGTATTCATTAAAGTCAGAATTTTTAAAAAAGAGTTTTATTGAAAGTAATTTAATAGAACATAATAAAATTCCTAATAATAATGAACAAATGAGTTTATTTTAATGAAAAAAAGTTTAAATATTTATGTTTATGATGGTTCTTTTAGTGGTTTACTTGTTTTAATTAAGTATTTATTTCAAAATAGTATTTTCCCTTTAGATATTAAAAGTACTGATTATAATTTTTCTTTACTTGATAATCCAATTAATCTTAATTTGACTAATAATGATGATATCATTATGGAATTTATAAAAAAAACAAATGTTTATTTCTTTAACACTTGTTTTAATATTTATTTAAGTAATGATAATAATAAAGAGATTATTTTATATAAATTCTTTTTATGTTTTATTAAATATGGTAACAATACTTTTTATATGCGTAAGTTTGATTCAATAAATAAGGCTTTAAAAATTGATCAATATGTTAGAAGAGAGAATCATAAATTTAAAGGTTTTGTTAGATTTAAAGAATTAAATAATGGTATTCTTTATGCTGAAATTAGTCCTGAAAATAATATTATTTTTATTCTTGCTAAACATTTTAAGCAACGTTTAAAAAAAGAAAAATGGATTATTAAAGATGTAAAAAGAAATATTGTTTGTTACTATGATGGTCATCTAAATTTTTATGATGGAAATACTCTTAATATTTCTTTAGATTTAAATATAAATGAAAATGAATATGTGGATATGTGGAAGTCTTTTTATGATACGATTGGTATTAAAGAACGAAAGAATGAGCGTTGTCGTATGAATTTTATGCCGAAAAAGTATTGGAAATATATAGTAGAAATGAGTGATAAAATTTGAAAAAAGTTATAAGAGGAAATGAATTATATAATAAACTTGAAGAAGCTATTTGTTTACTATGTGATACTGTAAAAAGTACACTTGGACCTAAAGGTTCTAATGTGATTATAGATCATTCTACGTTTTCGCCTTTTATTACTAATGATGGCGTTACAATTGCTAATAATATTGAAAGTGAAGATGAAGCAATTAATACGATTTTAGAATTAACTAAAGAAGCAGCTATAAAAACAAATGAAAAAGCTGGTGATGGTACAACTACTACCTTGGTTTTACTAGAAAGTATTTTTAAAAAGGGCTTAGAATTGATTAAAAAAGGAAAAAATCCGATTATAGTAAAAAAAGAATTGGATTTAGAGTTAAATAATATTATTAAATTATTAGAAAAAGAAAAAGTTAAACCAAACTTAGAAAAATTAAAAAAAATTGCGATGATATCCGCGAATGATCAAGAAATTGGAAAAATTGTTTTTGAAGCTTTTAAGAGTGTTAAAAGTAAAGAAGCTATTGTTTTAAAAGAAATAGATGATTGTTCAACAAAAATTAATTATTTAAATGGCTATATTATTGAAACTAATACTTCACCTTATTTTTTTAAAGAAAATATTATTGATTATATTAATCCTTTAATTTTAGTTGTTAATAAAGATTTATTTGTTCTTGAAGAACTAAGTATTTATATAAACGAAATTTACGTCAATAAAAGACCACTTGTTATTATTGCTAATGATTTTAATGATACTTTAGTTAATGAGGTTATTAGTTTAAATTTAGAAAACGATTTAAATATTTGTTTATTAAAAGCTCCATATTATGGAATTAAACAATTTATTGTTTTAAAAGATTTAGCTTTTTTGTGTAATGCTAATATTTGTCAAAGTGACTTTACAATTGAGAGTTTGGGAACAATTGATCGTATTAAAATTGACAAAAATAATTGTTGTTTCTTTTTTAAAAAGTCAGATATTACAACAGATTATGGTAATAAAATTGCTAAAGAATGTCAAAATGATATTGATTTAGATTTTAATAATAAAAGAATTGCTTTCTTTAAAAATGGTATTGCTGAAATAAATATTGGTGGCAATAGCAAAACAGAACGCCGCGAAAAATTGATGCGATTTGAAGATAGTGTCTGGGCTATTAATTGTGCTGTTCATGGAGTTTTACCGGGATCTGGTTTGACATTTTTAAAAATTGCTAATAAGTGTAAAAATGACATTTTTAAAGATGCTTTACAAGAACCTTTTAAGCAAATAATGAATAATTCGGGTTTAGATGTAAATGTTATAGAAAAAGAAATTATAAATAATAATTTTCAAAAGTTATTTAATGTTAATACGAATAATTATGAAGATGTAAAAAATACACTTGTTTTAGATCCTTATGAAGTAGTAACAAATTCGCTTATTAATGCTACTTCTATTGCTGGGATGTTACTTACAACTACTAGTTTAGTAATAAATGAGTATTCAAATAATATTAAAAATAATGATTTTAACGAATTATAAAAGGCTTTACAATTAGTAAAGTCTTTTAATATTATTTTTTATTGAATTCCAAAAATCTTTTAAATTTTGATAAGAAAGAATATCTTCGACTTCTTCAAATGGTACCCATATCATTTTTTCACGATCTTCTTCTTTTATAATTTTTTTAGTTGGATTTTCAGATTGAAATAAATACATATAAGTTATTATATGACCCTCTTTATTATCATACTCATAACTACCTATTGAATCTTCCTTTAAAAGTTTAACATCATATGCTGTTTCTTCTAAAACTTCCCTTTTAGCACATTCTACTAGAGTTTCCCCTTTTTCCAAATGACCTTTAGGAAATGAATATTCGTTTTCATTTCGAACAACAATTGCTATCTTTTTAAAATCTTTGCTTAAAACAATGCCACCACTTTTTTGCATATATTCTCCTTTAAAATAAAAAATCAGGTTTTACCTGATTTATTCTAACTTGTTAATTAAGAAAAAAACGCCTATAAAGAAGCCCCATAAATCAACTGTAATTTCATTATACCAAATTATTTTTTTAATTCAATAGATTTTACAAAAAACTCCTAGAACTATATAAATTAATGCTTATATAAATTCTGGGAGTATTTTATTAAATTCAATTATTTACTATTTAAAATACTAAATTAATTAAATCATATAACTTTGTTGTCAATCATGAGAGCATGTTTTATGTTTTTCTGTTATTTAATAACTGTAATAATTTTGTAGTAAAGGCAAGATGTTATAGAAAAAATTAATATTTTCTATTTTTACTTAAATATTCATTGATTCTCTTAATTAAACACTCTCTATTAAAAGAATTACTATATTTAAATTCACTTGAAAATTCTTTTACCAATGGTGTTGGCTGAATATTTGAATTATAAACACAATTAGAACATATTGTATTAGATGGATTCGATTCTAATTGTTCTCTCCTTAGTTTTCTAATAACCTCGTTATTCCATGCTTCTTTTAACGATTTTTTATTTAAATCAGCATAAGCCAAATAATTTTGAAAATCTAAACAACACGCAGTTAAATAGCCCTCTCGTGTTACAATTACAGATTTAAATGGATATGAACAAGGCATTTTTTTTGTTGTATCTAATTCCACATCAGATTCAGATAAAAGTAAATCATTAATTTCTGGTTGCAATCCACCCTGATTTTCTACATTCATTATAACTACTTCATCACAAATATTATTAAAAAATTCTTTTATTTCTTCTATACTTTTATCAGTATATTTTGTCTTAATATAAGATACAAATATATTAATTGAAATATTATTTTTCAATCGGTAATTATATAATTCTTTTAAATTTGTAATAACTTTGTCAAAATCACTTTTACCATGAATAAATCTATATTCATCACTATTAATAGCATTAATTGAAAATTTAATACTATCTAAACCGTTTTCTATTAAATTTTTCATTCTACTAATATCTGCTAATACACCATTAGTAGTTATATATACATATTGATACCCAATAGTTTTTGCCTTATATATATAATCTTCTAAATTTTTATTCAATAAAGGTTCTCCAGTAGTATAAAACCCAACTTCTCTCATCCCTAGTTCATAAGCTTCCTTTAAAACCTTATCTACTAATTTTGGATCAATGAACCCCTTTTCTCTCGCCATATTCTTATTAAAACAAAATATACATGCATCATTACATAAATTAGTAATTTCAATTAGCATACCTTTTTTTGGAAAATCTGGATTTTCACTATATATACTAGCATTAACTACATCATTAATTCGATTTTTTAATTTATTACAACTCATAACAATACCCCTAACTAGTAACAAGAATATTATAACATATTTCTATATTTTATTTAAATATGATGCCAGAAAGTTTCAAATAATAAAAATTATGGTATAATAATGGATAGAAAGGTTGGTTATATATGGAAATAGTAGATATTTATGATGGGAAAAAGAATAAAACAGGTAAAACAGTCGAAAGAAGTACTAAACCTGAATTAGGCGAATATCGTTTATCAATACATATTTGGATTACAAATAGTAAAGGCGAATTATTGATTCAAAGAAGATCAGCCAATAAAAAAATGTTCCCAAATATGTGGAATGAAACAGGTGGAGCTGCTTCTACTGGTGAAACAAGCGAAATGACTTGTGCCAGAGAATTTGAAGAAGAACTAGGTGTTAAACCAAACATGGACAAAGCTGAATTAATAGGTAGCATAAAAAGAAAATATGATTATGTTGATGTTTGGCACATAGAACAAGACATAGACCTAAATGACATACAAATGCAAGAAGATGAAGTCAGTGAAGTAAAATATGTTACAATTGATGAATTAAAAAAGATTATCGAAGATAAAGAATTTGTTCCAACTATTGGTCCTAGTTTAAATATGTTCTTGATATATATGGATATGATAAAAGAATAAATATATCTTTAAATTCTTTTTTTTTGAGAAAAGAGATAATAAAATGGATTTTGAATTTGAAAAAGAACATTTAAATAATACTATAAAACTATATCAGGAAGTAATTGAAGATACCGAACTTTCTCTTAATTCACTTCCATCATTATCTGGATCTAATCCAGAGTTTCTAGATAATGCTATTTTTACAACAAAAATGAAATTAAATAATTTAAAAACAAATATTAACAAACCTTATTTTGCTAGAATCGATTTTGCTGATGAACATAACAAAGAAGATATTTGTTATATAGGTAAGGTAGGAGTTACTGACTACGATAACAATATAATTACTGTTGATTGGAGAGCACCAATTTCAAGTTTATATTATGATTCAAATGTTGGAAATGCTTCATATAATGCTCCTGATGGTATAATTAATGGTACCTTAAAAATCAAAAGACAATATGATATAGAAAACGGTATATTAAAATCATTTACTAATGTTGATACAGTCGCAAATGATGAATTACTAAAACCCTATTTAGATGTCAATGTTGATAATCGTTTAAAAAATATTGTTTCTTCAATCCAAAGTGAACAAAATAGTATAATTAGAAAAGACTTTGAAAAAAACTTAATCATTCAAGGCGTGGCTGGTTCAGGTAAAACAACTGTTGCACTTCATAGAATTGCCTATTTAGTATATAATCACAAAGATAATATTAATGCGAATCAATACATGATAATTGGTCCCAATAAATTTTTTATTAACTATATATCGTCAGTGTTACCTGATTTAGATGTTAATGGTGTTTATCAATATGATTTCATCGAGCTAGCAAAAAAATATATTTCAGAAAATTTTATATTAAATGATTCTGATTATAAATTAATTAATTATATCAACGATTCAAAGGATTCAACTATCGACAAACTTAAATATTCATTAATTTATAAAGATCAATTAGATAAATTTATGTATGATATAAACTTTTCAATAATACCAAACAAAGATTTTTATATCAAAAATTTTAAAATTTTAACAAGAAATGAAATTATGAATACATATAAAGAAGTAAGTTCTAATAATTCTTTTAGCAATATTAATTCTCGTGTCGAACGTTGTATTTTATTATTGTCAAAACAAATAGAATTAAAATATGATAATTTAATGATTAAATTAACTGAATTTATTAATAAATTATCAGATGAAACAAACAACAAAAATGAAATAAGTAAATTAGCTAAAACTCGCGAAGAAATAAAAAAAGAACTAATGAATGGTTGTAGACAATCTCTGAAAAAATACTTTACTAATAATAATTTAAGTGTTATTAATTTATATAAAAATTTCATAGCTAACTATGATTTATATAGTGATAATAACAATATTACTATTAAAATAAAAGAATACACTTTAAATATAATCAAACAAAATCTAATAGATGTAGAAGATTTGCCTGCCCTTATGTACATCAAATACAAAATATGTGGTTCTATGCAATATAGCAATATAAACCAAATTGTAATTGATGAAGCACAAGATTATGGCGATTTCAATTTTTATATTTTAAAATGCATATTTAATAATAGTTATTTTAGTATTTATGGAGATTTAGCACAGTCAATATACTCATACAAAAGTATTGATAGTTGGAATTCTGTCCAAAATATTATTTTCGAAAACAACGCTGATATTTTAACATTAGAAAAAAGTTATAGAACAACTGTAGAAATAATGGAAGAAGCCAATAATATTACAAATATGTTAAATTTAAATACAGCAACGCCTGTTATTCGACATGGAAAACAAGTCAATTATATTAAATCTAACGATAAAATAAATATCATAATTAGTGAAATAAATAAAGCATTAAAAAATAATTATAAATCTATTGCTATTATAAGTAAAACTATCAATGAAAGTAATTCAATATATCAAGAGTTATTTGATAGAAAAATTAATGTTACAAATATTGATAATTCCAACACTCAATATTTAGGTGGCATTTGTACTATACCAAGTCACTTATCAAAAGGACTTGAATTTGATGTTGTTATTATTAGTGATGCAAACGAAAGTATTTTTAGTTCTTCCAACCAAACAGATATGAAATTACTTTATGTTTCTATGACAAGACCACTACATGAATTAACTATTATTTATAGCGATAATCTTAACAAGGCATTAAAAAATAATGATTAAAATTAATCATTATTTTTTTGTGTATTATTAATTCTTTTTATTAATTGAATTCCATTATTTGAACTTTGCATACTCATGTTTTTTAAATAATTAGATACAACTGTCAAATCAGCTTTTAATTCTAGTTCATCATCTGTCATGTGAAAAACATTATCAAAGAAATAATCCTTTATCATTTTTCCATATTTATCCCTAATCCCAGTTTTTAAGTTCTCTAAATTAGTATAAACCATTTTATTTTTACCACCGTGATAAAATTGATCTGTTAAATCAACTTCAATAAAAACTACTGTTACAGTTCTAACATCACTAGAATTAAACATTGTTTCCACTTTTTTATCAACTTTCCAAGTTGCTATTTCATCCTGTGCATATATATCTCTGACAAATGCTTCATAATTTTCTTCTAAAGGCATATCGAATGTACCTATTAATGAACCATATTTTTGAATATCTTCTATAGCCATATCTTTATATTCCTGAACAGAATTCCATAATATTCCTAAACACAACATAAAAATCCCCCCTTATTGCGTTATATTTTAATGCAAATTATATAATTAGTCAAATCGGTTTAAATCATTAAATTTCTTTTGAATCTCAATATTCCAAAACGATTCAGTTTCTAAAATTTTTATAAAATTTTCACAACTTGTCCCTTTGCCAAAGGAAAAGCATTTTACTCTATATTTATCTATATCATGTAGGATTTTGTCAATTCCTAATAATGTATTTTCGATATTAATTATGTTTTTATTTTCAAATATATTAAATCTTCCAGTTTGTCTTGTTCCAATATTTATAGCAGGAATTCCATATACACCACATTCTCTTATTCCTGCACTTGAATTACCAATTACAAAATCACAATTTTTTAATAATGTTAAAAACATTTCAAATCTAATTGATGGAAATATTCTAATATTCTCTTTGTGGTCAAGTTTTTTATAAGCATTTAATATAATATTAGAACCTAAATCATTATTAGGATATATTATAATATAATTTTTTATTGAATTTTCTAAAAACGATACTAAATTATTTACATTTTCTTCTATTTTACTGATTTCGGTAGTAACTGGATGATACATAACAATTGCATATTTATCAAATTTTATATCATATTTTTCTTTTACCATCTCTAATGTAGGCAATTCGTCAGATAACATAATATCAATATCAGGCGAACCTATAACATAAATATTTTTTCTATTTTCACCCATTTGAATCAACCTATTTTTTGCTTCTTCATTTGCTACAAAATGAAATTGTGCGAATTTGGAAATAGCATGGCGCGTTGACTCATCTATCGTACCTGATATTTCACCACCCTCAATATGTGCAATTCTTATATTATTAAAAGCGCCAACAATTGCACCGGCGAATGCTTCTATTCTATCACCATGAACAACAATCAAATCAGGTTTAACTATATCAATATAATTTGAAAATTTTTTAATCGAATCTGATAGAGCAATATCCATTTTGTCTGTTTCCAATATATTCTTTTCTAAATACACATTTGTAAATCCATCTTTTAAAATTTCAATGTACGTATTACCATATTTCGATAGCATGTGCATACCTGTTACATAAATATAAACCTCAAATTTTTTTGAATTACTTAACACTTTTAAAAGTGATTTTATTTTTCCATAATCTGCGCGAGTACCTGTTAAAAAAACTATTTTTTTCATTCAAACATTCCTTCTAAAATATGTGTATCATTCGGAATATCAACAGTAGCTACTTTACCCAATAATTCTTCATATTTTTCAGCTTTAATTCCTATTTTCCCAGGTCTTTTAACCCAAATATTTTCTTTTGTAAATTTATCACCTTTTTTAATCGATTTTATTGTAACAATTGTCGCAAATGCAAAATCTATAGTAACTTGTTCTTCTTTTAAAGCTGTTTTATTACCACCTAACATTTGATGGATTTCTTTAGTTCCTTTTATTAATTCTTCTAATTCTTTCTCATCAGCTGAACAAACTATATCTGGTCCAATTCGATCTTTTGTATCTGTAAAGTGACGTTCTAATACACACGCTCCTAACGCTGTAGCCGATAAACAAGCATTATTATTCAACGTATGATCTGATAACCCAATAATAGCATTTGGAAAATTATTTTTTAATTCTTCTAACGCTCCCAATCTAACTAAATGAGCTGGGGTTGGATATAAATTGGTAGTATGCATTAAAATATATGGTATGTTATATTTTTCTACAATTTCGACAGTTTTTCGTACACTTTTAATATCATTCATACCTGTTGAAATAATCATTGGTTTTCCAAATCTAGCAATATGTTCAATTAGTGGATAATTATTACATTCACCTGAACCAATCTTATATGCCTTTACACCCATTTTTTCCAATCTATCTGCTGCTGCCCTAGAAAATGGTGTACTTAAAAAAATCATATTCTTACTTTCCACATATTCTTTTAATTTTATTTCATCATCTTCAGATAATGAAGCATTTTCCATTATCTCATAAATTGAAATATCTGCATTGCCAGGGATTACTCTTTTTGCTTCATGACTCATTTCATCACACACAATATGGGTTTGGTGTTTTATGATTTCACACCCAGCTCTATGAGCTGAATCAACCATTTCTTTTGCAATTTCTAAACTTCCATTATGGTTTATTCCAATTTCAGCAATTACCAACGGATTATAATCAGCACCTATTTTTCTACCATCAATTTCTATAAATTTATTTTCCATTATCTAATATCTCCTTTAATACATTACAATCATATCTTGGTATAATTAATAAATTATCTTTGAATGTAAATTTTTTGTCATTAATACCAAATGCATATTTAATTTCATTTTCTTTTAATATATTTAATGTATTACTATTATAACTTCCAAATGGATAAGAAAATGCAGAATCGTCATCTATTATATTTTCCTTACTTAATAAATTCATATTTAAAATAATTTCTTTAAATTGTTCATCATAAGATAACTTTTCTAATCGTTTATGAGTAGATGTGTGAAATCCAAATTCCATACCATTTTCTTTCATTTCTTTTATCTGCTCTACATTCATATAATAATCTTCAAAATTTAACGAAACATCATAAATACTAGCCAATTTATTTAAAATTTCATTTTTAATATTATCTGGCAAAATAAATTGTAACATTTGTTTAAAATATAACATTTTTTTATCATCATATTTCGTACTTATCAACATATCATAATTATCTTTTGTGACATTATTTTCTATTAATAATTTTTCAAAATTAGAAAACAAGTCTTCAAATTGTGCATTAGCAATTATTTGATGAATAAGATTAACATCTAAAATTTTATGTTCCAATATATTTGAACATAAGAAGAATAGCCCCGATATATTATACTTTTTTAATATAGGATAAACTATGTCATAATGATCTCTAGTTCCATCATCGAATGTTAATAATACGCTATTATCAATTTCACTATAATTGCTTTTTATCATTTGCTTAAATTCATTAAAAGAAATTATTTTTTTACCACTATTTAGTAATTTAATTATTATCTTTTCAAAATCATCTTTATCAAAATGATAATAATTAAATTGATCCCCATTTACATAATGAAACATATATACTTTCATGACTATTCACCTTTAATTTTTCTTTCTGCCCTCTCAAAATCTTCTGGTGTATCAATGTCAATATCAAAAATATCATCAATAATTAGTGGAATCTCATTTTCATTAAGAATTGTTTCTTTTGTTATCAAATTAACATTATTTATATAAATACATCCTATAATTCTATAAAAATCTTCAAAGCATTGGCTTCTAACATCACTAGAATCATGTAATATTTTTTCTAATTTGTCATTTACTATTCTTCTAATAAATAGTGGTTGTTCTTTTGATTTAACCACTGTGATTAAAGAAGTTTCTTTTTCAAAATATTTTTCTATTGCACTATCAAGCAAATCCACTGTTCTATATGGAAAAGTTGGTTGTAATAAAATGATCGCATCATAATACTCATCAAGTTGTGAAAGTTCATATAACATAGAGTCTATTATTCTAGCTTTATCATCAGATAAATAATCCGGTCTTAATTCATTTTTTATACATCCTAATTTATGAGCCTGTTCTAATATTTTCTCTGAATCTGTACTTACTATTATATCATCGACATAAGATGATTTTTTTGCTACATCAACGCTATATTGAAATAAAGATCTCCCAGCCAATAATTTACCATTTTTAAATGGAACCCTTTTACTTCCTTTTCTTGCAGGAATGAAACAGAGAATTTTTTTATTTTTATACATTTTCATCACCTTTTTGCTTCATTAAAATTATATTGTTTGAATTACAAAATTTAATTATTTCTTCTTCGAGTTCATTTTTAATTACAGGAATATTAATCTTTTCTGAATATATTGGATATGTAGTTTTATCATTATTGAATTTTGAAATTAACTTATAAAATTTAACTTCATTCCTTAATTTACAATCATTCAACAAATCAAATTGCTCTGACAATTCTTTATAAAATTGTATTTCTTCTATAAAAAATTTCTCTTTATATTTATTAAAATCTATTTTTTCTTGTGAGCACATAATATATATGCTACTATTTTCTTCAAGTATGTCTTTGTAAGTATTCATAATAATATCAACATATTCAACCATATTCATATCTTTAAACCATTGTAATGAATAGTTTGGTGTGAAATTTAAACCACCATTGAAAAAAATTTTAATTTTTGGAATTTTATGATATAACGCTAATGCTAATCTATGGGCACCATCTAACAAACAAAAATCTTGATTAATTTCTAATGGATACTTTGTATCAAATCCATGTTTATCTACTTTTTCTATCAAATTTATAAAATTATATACCGAATCTTCAACATTTATTGTTGTTATTCTTTTTACATATTCAGCTCTCTTAGATTGCATTTTATAATATAAAGCCATCATTGGAAATCCCAATTCATTTATTACATCATAATTCATATTTCCTCTTTGATTATATAATAATTCTTTTTCATTAGAATTCGTACATTCATAAAATTCTTTTACCACTAAATATCGGATCATAACATCTGAAATATTCATATTATTTGACATTGAGTTTATTAATAACCAATTTGTAGGTATTATTATATCTATATTTGGAATCGAAGATAAATCTCTTAAAAATATACATTCTTCTTTCACTTTATTCAACCTCTACTTCTTTAATAATTTTTCTAATTCTTGTTCTATATTTTTCAAACTATTTTGTTTCCACAATTTATCTATATCTGATTTCAAAGGACAAGTCAATTTATCTTGAATTCTTTTATACAATTCCTTTTCATCATTTATAAAATACACACCTTTTTTCATATAAGATAACAATTTTTCAGATTCCTCAGAGCCACTCATCCCTCTTAATATAAAAGTAGGAATTCCAAACGCAAGGCCCTCATAAATCGCTGTGCTATAAACACCCACTTGCAAATACGAAAATTTTTGATATTTATATATTTCTTCACCTTTTTGCTTTATTTGTATAATATTTTTCTTTTCTAAATTTGGGTAATTTCTATCAACTTCATTTGGGTGGAATTTAAATATTATTCTATATTCATCATTGTCCATAAGCATATCTGCTAATCTTGATGCAAACTCACTTATTTCTTCACCAATTATTGTTTGTGAAATAATCAAAATATACTTTTTATTTTTCTTAAGTCCAACAGGTAATTTATATTTTTCTTTTACTTTTTTCTCTAAAAAAGGATATCCAATCTCTTTTAAACAAGCCGGTTTTGTCGTTAAATAATTTTCATTAGTATGAACCTTACCAAATGAGAAGAAGTAATCTGAAACATTTTTACATATATTATTATCATAACACTTATGTTCAATTGGATCATCAAAAGTTATTGTTCCATGTTGAAGTTCAATCGTTGGAATTTTTAACTCATTACATATATCTATAACTAAAGTTTTAAAATCAGTAGGCCAATAATTTATCAGAACTGCTTCTGGATTTGTTTTTTTCAAAATTTTAAAATATTTTGGTTTCATCAGCAATCCATATATTATAGAATTTACAGTCCTATCTTTCAAATACATAATGTCAACATTATATTCATTATTTAAAGCACATAATATGTTGATAACTTCTTTTTCAATTAATTTTATTTTGTTTTTATTAAAAAATTTATATATTTTCTTTTTTAATAAATATGATAATTCTAAAATATCAGTATATCTTATATTTTCAGTAGTAGTTGGAAATAAGTGACCTTTATCAGATGAAACATAAGAATTCCAACATGGTTCTTCAAAAGTTAGACATGCATATTTATTGGATAAATACTTTTCAACTTCATCAGTATAAATGTTTTCATATTTTCCATTTTGATTTATTCTTCTAGGATGTGATATAAATAACAAATCACATTTTTTTATTTTACTCAATCCTAAATATTTATTAAGTTCTTTCAAATTAAATCTATAATTTTTCCAAGTTAAATTGGGCACAGCTAACAATTCTGATAACTGACCAACTTTAATCTTAACTTCCGTATATATAACAAATCTCACATATTCCCAATATTTAAAACCCAATACTTCTTTATCATATAATTTATTTTCTTTTTCATATTGCAAAAAACTGTCAAATACATTCATACTAATTACTCCTTATCTAATAAAAAGTGATCATTAAAAACAACCACTTCTTACTAATTACATACAATTTTTTATTATCAAAATACTTATATTCATATATTATTGCCACCTCAACATTAAGTTTAAGTTTTAAAAATAAAATATTAATGCTCAACCTGATACCTATTATATCAAAAAAATAAAATAAATCAATAAAATTTAGTCCATCGGGAACTAAGTTTTGAAAGTAATCAAATTTAATAAAATACTACTATTTATTTACTTTCAAATCAATTTTAATTCTTCAATTATATGACCAATATTACCTTCTCCTGCATATCTATTCATATCAAAGAAATTATCATTAATACTTACCCACTCTAGTTTGTTTACTTCTTCAATCAATTCAACTTCATTTTTTAATATTCCATAATAAACTTCTAATTCTTTATTCCATTTAGTATAATTAAGATTCATAAAATGAATTAATTCTATATCTGCTTTTTTTATATTTGTTTCCTCTTCTAATTCTCTATAAGCTTCATTTAATCCATCATTTTCTTTTTCTATTTTTCCTCCTACTAAATTGTACATTCACATATATGGTTCTTTAGTTCATTTACAGATTAATGTATTTTCTAATGTAGTATCAAATACTACAATAACATTCATTTTTTTCATAATATGCCTCCATATTTATGTTAATTACTTTCATCATCAGTTCTGTTTTCACTGGTAATTACATATTTAGGAACATCTTTCCATTTATCATCACTTAAATCAAATTTTCCTTTATTATCAAAATTAATATTACTTAAAGGGATATTCATATCAAATAGCTCTTCTGGTAAATCTTGTTCAACTTTACTAATTTACAAATAAGGTTAGAGCTTATGGAAAAACAATCAGAAAAAGATATTGCTAAAAGAATGGATGTTTCTGTCGTTGATCGAATATTAAATGATATTTCTTCTCATACCGTTTTAAGGCATCCTACCCTTCCTAGGTCTATGAACTGGGATGAATTCAAAGCAACTAAAGATACTCAAGATAAAATGGCTTTTATTATTACAGATAATAGCAATGGTAATTTGTTTGATATACATGATTCTAGAAAATCTAGAGACTTAGAAAAATATTTTAGAAGATATTATAAACAAAACCGTGATAAGGTTAAAAATATATCAATTGATTTTTATTCTGGTTATATTTACTTAGCTAAAAGATTATTTAAAAATGCAAATATATCTATTGATAGATTTCATATTGTTATTCAAGCTTATAATGCTTGAAATTCTACTAGAATCAGTTTATGTAAAAAAGATAATCCTAATTATAATAAATTAAAAGATTATTGGAAATTGATTGTCAAAAATGAAAATGATTTATCTGATGAAAAACAATATTCTAAACACTTTCCTAAAGATATATCTCAAAGAGAGATTGTTCAATATTTGATTAATACAAACCAAACTCTAAAAAATACTTACGAGTATTACCAAGGTTTAATTAATTCATTAAAAGAAAAAGATTTTAAAAAATTTAAAGCCATAACATTAAATCAAAACAAAAATTTATCCTTAAAAATGAAACAAGTATTAAAATTATATAAAGAAAATATTAACTACATTGAAAACTCATTTAAATATGATATTAACAATGGAATTATAGAAGGAACCAACAATTTAATTAAATGTATTAAAAGGATTGCTTTTGGTGATAGAAAATATGATCATTTTATATCTCGTATTTTCTTAATTAAGGGCATTATAAAAGGATGATTTTCACCATCCTTCACAATCACAATTCACTTATCAAATTTATTGTCTACCAACACTATTTGACAAAGAACCTTTTTTAAATCTCTAAAATCTTAATGTCTTGCGAAGTAAACGCGTAACTGATTTATTGGAATCTTTTCTTTTAAAATTCCAATATAGAAATAATCTTGATCATTAAAGAATAAATACAACCGATTATTCACTATGACCTTATGTGGTTCAACATACGCTAAATTAGTATGTTACGTAAGCAACCTTCTATTATTTGGTATTTCTGCTTACTGAATAGACAAGCCCATTTGATTTTAGATTTGAGTTCATACTCATATTGATTTTTTTCTTTACGACTTTTATCATAACACATCACATCTTTCTTTTCAATTACTTACACAAAAAAATCAACTTGTCAGTTGATTTATCATTAAGTCACACAAATGGTGCGACGATTTCTCCTTCTGGGGCGCGGTAAGGGAATCGAACCCTTGCATAATGGAACCACAATCCACCGTGTTAACCACTTCACCAACCACGCCATGAAACTTTACAAGTGATATTTTATCAACTTTTATAAATAAATGCAAGTATTTTTTGCTATTTTATTAAAAATCCTCACTTCTCAAGGTAAATGCACGTTCTTTTTATAACGTGTTTTTACTTTGAGAATTCATACGTGCTTTTAATTTGAGACAATTTCTATATTGATATATGAATTAACTAATTAATTTAATGGGCTTTTAATTTGAGACTTGAATTACTTGGATTTATCGCGTGTTTTTACTTTGAGAACTCACCATTTTATTAAAAATACTTTTTACATTTTTTTACTTTTGATAGAAATTTTTTTCTATTTTTCGAGTAATTAATATGATATGATATTTATAGCAGTAAGGAGGCGTTATTTATTAATTATACAGATAAAGAACTAGCAGAATTATTAAACGCCGATTTTTCAACTGATAAGGATGCTATTTTAAAAATTTTTGAAATTATTGAATTTTATAATAATTTAAAAGAAATTAATATTTCTACACAAAAAGCATAATTTTTTGATTATGCTTTTTATATTTTTTCATTTAAATAATAATTTCTTAATTCTTTAAATCTTTGATAATGAACAATTTCTCTTTGTCTTAAAAATGATAATGGAGCTAAAATATCTGGATCATCAGTTAAATCCATTAAGTGTTCATAGGTAGCACGAGCTCTTTGCTCAGCAGCCATATCGCTTTCTAAATCGGCAATATAGTCACCTGTTGCTGATATGTAGGCAGTTGTGAAAGGAACTCCACTTGGATCAGCTGGAAATACAGCGTGATCGTGCATTGTAAAATGCGCACCTAAGCCAACGCTTTCTAATTCTTCAATGGTTGCACCCTTAGTTAATTGCGTTACCATTGTAGCGATCATTTCAACATGACCTAATTCTTCTGTGCCGATATCTGTTAAAAGAGCTTTACCTCTTTCATCTGGCATAGTATATCGTTGGTTTAAATACTGCAAAGATGCACTTAATTCCCCATCTGGGCCACCATATTGAGCTATTAGATATTTGGCCATTTTAAGATCTTTTCGTTTAATGTTAATAGGATATTGTAATTTTTTTTCATATATCCACATTGTTATTTACCTCCTTGCCATGGCCAAGGTTCATCTACCCAATCCCATTTATTTTTATCATGATTAATTGAAAATGCTTCTAAAGAACCATATTTTCTTGAATAATCGTTTACAAGATTTTTATATTGACTAACATATTGGTTATATAATTCAATCATATTTTGATCTTCAGGATGAATATCTAAATAAAGGTTTAAATCATTTAATGCGAATGAATAAGAATCAATATTAGTTAATAATTCTGCTTGCTCATTAGCGGGATTTATATTATATGGTTTATCATTTTTGTAGTAATTGTATAAATCAGGAAATAAGTTTCCCCTTATAAATCCTTGATAAGGATTATAAATTCTTTTTTCTTCTTGACTGCTATAATTTGGTAAATTATAGTTATTATTTACATAATTATAGTAGTCATTTGCTCTATAGTTATACATAAACAAACCTCCTACTCTAATTTATGTTTACTTTCCATTTTTGCCATCAAAAAAACTACCTTTTTGGCAATGTTATTAACTTAAGAGAATAGAAAATGAAAATCTATTCTTTTTTAATGTTATAATTTTTATAGAATAAAAGGT
>CAKPHY010000013.1 GCA_934162285.1 uncultured Bacilli bacterium | reverse complement strand
AAAGTTTTATCTCGCAAATTAATTTTATCACATCTTTTCTAAAAAGAAAAGAGTATTGAACTTTGTCAACACTCTGAGAAAGCATTATGCTTTCTTGTCTGACTTAGCGATGGTAATACCATAATGATCACGAACTTTAGCTTCCAATTCTTTATAAAGATCATTATTTTTCTTAAGCAATTCTTTAACATTTTCTTTACCTTGTCCCAGTTTTTCACCTTTGTAAGAATACCAAGCACCAGTTTTTTCAATAATGTTAGCATCACTTGCTAAATCAATTATTTCGCCTTCCTTAGATACACCGTGACCATAAGTAATATCAACTGTACAAGTTTTAAAAGGTGGGGCCATTTTATTTTTTACTACTTTGATATTGGTTTTATTTCCAACAATAGAATCCCCATTTTTAATTTGTTCTGCTCTTCTTATTTCTAAACGAATTGAAGAATAAAATTTTAAAGCACGACCACCGGGAGTTGTTTCAGGGTTGCCAAATAAAACGCCAACTTTTTCACGTAATTGATTAATAAAAATAGCAATAGTATTAGTTTTACTAATAACTCCTGATAATTTACGCAAAGCCTGACTCATTAAACGGGCTTGCAAACCAACATGAGAGTCGCCCATCTCCCCTTCAATTTCCGCTTGAGGGACTAAAGCCGCAACTGAATCAATTACTATAACGCTGATAGCTCCACTTCTAACCAAGGCCTCACAAATTTCCAATGCTTGTTCGCCATTATCCGGTTGTGAGAGCAAAAGTTCTTCAATATTAACTCCCAAATTAGCTGCATACTTCGGATCAAGAGAATGTTCTGCATCAATAAAAGCTACTCGTCCACCTAATTTTTGAGCCTCAGCAATGGCATGCAAAGCAAATGTTGTTTTACCACTAGATTCTGGACCATATATTTCTATTATACGTCCCTTAGGATAACCACCAATTCCTAAAGCAATGTCTAAAGATATTGAACCACTTGGGATTACATCAATGTGAGAATTTGGGTGATCTCCAAGTTTCATAACTGCTCCTTTTCCAAACTGTTTTTCAATGTCAGCAAGTACTTGATCTAAAGTTTTATCATTAGTTGATTTAACCATTCGTATGTTCCTCCTAACTTCTAATTAAATTATATTTCATTTGTTTCAGAATGTCAACATTAAATACGAACATTTGTTTTAGTTTATTGAATTTTATATTAATTAAAGTGATAAAATAGATAAATTTTTCCACAAAAAAAGTTATTTTTGCCAAATAACTTTTCCTATTTTCCACTTTGCATTATTAAACTTTTATTTGCGTAATAATATTGAACTCCTGAAATAATTGATAATACACAAGCGATTATTAATAAGAAATCAGAAACATATAAATTCCATAATTCAAATGGTAAGTTATTAAATAATGTTAATGAAACTCCAGTCATCATACAAACAGATTTAATTTTACCAAGTTTACTTGCTGCAATAACTTTACCTTTATTACCAGCTAACATTTTTATTGAATTTACAATTTCATCACGTACAATTATCACAGTTGGAATAATAGCACTTATATATCCTTGAGCTGCTAAAATAACTAGTACTGAATTAACTAAAACTTTATCAGCAATAGCATCTAACATTTTACCTAAGTCAGTTACTTGATTACGTTTTCTTGCTAATTTTCCATCAAACATATCAGTTAAAGAAGCAATTACAAATAAAACGCCTGCAATCACATATTTTGAATCTACTTTTAATAACTCATTTACAAATAATTGAGGAAATTCAATTCCAAAAGCATCAAAAGGCGTTAAAAGTAATAAAATTATTACAAATGATAAAATAATTCTTGATAATGTAAGTTTATTAGGTAAATTCATTCTTATCTCCTATCTAAAAATCATAATTAATACCACTACCGCTATTAAAGCAAGAGCTATAATAATGTAGATCCAAATATTATTTTTACTATAATAGTCGATAGTATATGGTGATCTAATTTTATCATCTTTATTTAATTCTTCTTTTTTCGCTGCTTCTATTTCATCTAGTGATATCTTAGAAGTATAGTCAAAAAGATATTCATTAAACTCATCTACTAAATCATCATATTTTAGTCCCAAGTATTTGGCATAATCTCTTATAAAGTATTTTAAATAAAATATATCTTGAAAAGCTTCTAAATTACCAGCTTCAATATTTTCTATCTGACTGTTAGTAACTTTTAAATCATTCGCTGCTTCCTCTATACTTATATCAATACTTTCCCGGGCTTCTTTCAATTTTGCTCCTATATCTTTCAAGCAAAATAACCTCCTTATAAAACAATAACATTAATAAGCCATGTTCTGTAACAAATAAATTTGTTGGTAAACATTTATCTATCTTTCGATCTAATTTTTAAATTCGTTTCTCCAAAATTAGTTCCCCTACCATAATTTGGGTTTCTCACTCGCGGGGTTTACGTCGTCTCACTTGATTCATTTCTAAATCAATTCGTCACTATAGCACTTTTATATCTACTAAAACCTAAACGGTTTATTCGAAGCCGTTAGTATAAACTACCATAGGTTATTTTTTCCCTATGCGCGAACACTACTATCATCACAGATAGTGTGAGCATGGACTTTCCTCTACATTGTTCATGCAGCGTTTACCTAAATGTTATTATCTATCTTTGTCATATACAATTTTTTCTAAATTAGATAGTCTTCTTAGTACATCAGCTGTACTTGAATTATCTTCTTTAGTGTTAGCAAGTAATTCTAACTTAGCTTTCATATTTCTTAAATCTTGTTTTAAAGAAATATTTTCATCAATTAATTCTTGTTTCTCATTAGCTGCCTCTTTTAACAAGCGATTAAAAACTTCATAATCCTTAATAATGATATCTAAAAAATGATCAACTTCTTGTGGACGATAGCCACGAGTATCAATTTTAAACTCTTTACTAAGTATATCTTTACTTGTTAATTCGATTTCTTGTAGCATTAAATATCACCTCTATTATTAAGATAATTTTCTCAAAAAAAGAGGTTTTTGTCAATTAATTTTTAAAGCGCAATTATTATATAATAATTATTTATATTTGTCAAAAATAGGAACTATTTTAATATATTCAAGGCTTTTAGCATATTTTATATTATTAAGCATTTCATTATATATTTTATTAACTTTTTCTTGATCCGACATTTTATCACCAAAATAAATATAACACCTATTAAAATTAAATTCATCTTATTCGACAAAAATAGTTAATTTATTACATTTTTATAGAAATTTTTACTCATATATAGTATAATTAAATAGGTGAAATTATGAATTATCCAGGAAAAGCCAATAATAATTATGTTAAAGCAATTAATTATAAAAATCGTGGAATGAATTTTGAAGATGATTTAAATTTAACTAACAATTATTATTTAGAAATCAACAAAGCCATTATTTATAAAAAGCCAACACCAATTACCATTTCTAAAGTTGAATTTAATAGCAAAAAAGAACGGGTAATTAAGGAAGCTTATTTTAAAATTCCTTCAACTACTGATTATAATGGAATTTATAAAGGAAAATACATTGACTTTGAGGCTAAGGAAACTAAATTAAAAAACTTTCCTCTTATCAATATTCATAAACATCAAATCGAGCATTTAAAAAGAGTTAATGAACATGGTGGAATTGCTTTCATTTTGGTTCATTTTTCATCTTTAAATGAAATTTATTATTTAGATATTAAAGATTTACTTTATTATTTAGAAAATTATAAAAAAAGTTATGTTTCTTATGATTTTTTTAATGCTAAAGGCTATTTAATAAAAGAAAAAATTAATCCAAGGATCGATTATTTAAGCGTAATTGATAGTATCTATTTTAAAGGAGAAAAACATGAATAAAAAGAAAAAGGAAATTAAACCTAATCAAAAATTTATAAAAAAAGATAATAAGAAAATAGAAGTTCAGAAAAATAAAGAAAATAATAATTCAAAAGAAAAAAATATAAAAGAAAGTAAAGAAACTAAAAAGAAAAATTTTAATTTTAAAGCTTTTTATAAAAAATATAATATTTATATTTTTACATTTATACTAGTTGTAGCAATTCTAATAGTTGGTACTCTGGCCCTTGGGTTTAAAAAAACAGCTTTAATTTTACTTGGGGTTTTAGTTTTAGCAGGTATTTTAAAATTAATATCTAAAAAGAAAAGTAATAATAAAAATGAGAAAAAAAATAGTAATGATGTTATAACTCATAAGGGTTTAAAAATATTTTTATTAGTTTGTTTTTCAATAGGAATTATTGGTTTAATAGCTGCTGGCATTTTTGCATATGTAGTTGTTAAAACAGCAACCCCTAAATACGATCCTAAAAAATTAACTAATCAAGAATCAAGTATTATTTATGATCGTGATGGTAAAGTATTTGCTGAACTTGCTAGTGAAAAGCGAGAAATAGTTTCTTATGAAGAATTACCAGAAGTATTAGTTAATGCTATTATAGCAACTGAAGATTCAAGATTCTTTCAACATAATGGATTTGACTTATTACGTTTTACTAAAGCTAGTATTGGTCAAGTTCTAGGTAGAAACTCTGGTGGTGCTTCTACTCTAACAATGCAAATTAGTAAAATGCGTTTTACATCAACAATTGATTCAGGTATTGAAGGAATTTTAAGAAAATTCCAAGATATTTATCTATCAGTATTTAAAATTGAAAGAAATTATACTAAAAAAGAAATTATTGAAATTTATACCAATTCATTTTATTTAGGTGGTGGCACCTACGGTGTTGAAAAAGCTAGTCAAGTTTACTTTGGTAAAAGTGTTAAAGATTTAAATCTTGCTGAAGCGGCTTTAATTGCTGGACTATTTCAAGCACCTAATGATTATGATCCATTAATTAATCCTGATCGTGCTGAAAAACGTCGTGAACAAGTTCTATATTTAATGGAATTACATGGATATATTACTGAAGAAGAAAAAGAAATTGCTTTACAATTAAAAGTTCCTTCTCTACTTAAGAAAACAGAAGAAAATAATACTCTTGCTAAACAATATTTAGCATTTATTAATACTGTTGTTAAAGAAGTAGAGACAAAAACAAAGTTAAATCCATACTATACTCCAATGCATATTTATTCAACGATGGATCGTGACAAACAAGAATATGTTGACAAAATCATGTATACAAGTGACTTATTTAAATGGCAAAATTCTAAAGTTGATGCTGGTATTGTCGTTTTAGAAACTGGTACTGGAGAAATTGTTGCTATCGGTGGTGGTCGTAATACTGTTGCTCGTGGCTTCAATAATGCAACGGATACTAAAAATCAAATCGGTTCAACATCTAAACCTTTATTTGATTATGGCCCTGCTATTGAATACAATCATATTTCAACCTATAATTTGATAGCCGATGAACCATATAAATACTCAAGTGGTGGAAATCTTAACAACTGGAATGGTAGATATGATAATATAATTACAACTAGAGAAGCTATTCGTGACTCCAGAAATATCCCTGCTTTAAAAACGTTTCAATCAGTAAAATTATCAAATATTAAAGATTTTGTCACAAAATTACATTTACATCCTGAAGAAGGATTGCATGAAGCTCATGCTATCGGTGGTTATAATGGTGAAAGTCCATTAAGCCTTGCTGGTGCTTATCAAACAATTGCAAGTGGTGGTTATTATATTGAACCACATAGTATTAGAAAAATTGTTTACCTTGAAAATGGTGAAGAATATAACGTTGTAACTCCTAAAGAAAAAGCCATGAGTGCTTCTACAGCATATATGTTAACTGATATGCTAATTACAACTTTTAGAAAAGCAATCGGTTCAATCAATGGTGCAACAGTTGCTTCTAAAACAGGTACAACTGATTTCTCACCTGCTACAATTAAAGCAAATAATTTATCAAGATATGCTGTTCGTGACTTATGGTATGCTGGCTTTAATAAAGATTATACTTTAACTGTTTGGTACGGATATGATCGTATCTACAGTGATTATCATACTATACGTGGTAATCATAGTCATCGTGATCTATTCGTTATCGTTGGTAAAAAATTATTTAAAGGTTATAATTTCATGAGTAAGCCAAGCAATGTCGTTAAAGTTGAAGTTGAAAAAGAAAGCTATCCTGCTAAATTACCTAGTGAATACACACCAAAAGATTATCGTACAACGGAATTATTTATTGATGGTACTCAACCTACAGAAGTCTCAACAAGATTTAGTCAACTTGCAAACGTAACTAATTTAAGTGGTACCTACTCTAATGGTAAAGTTACTCTTGCTTGGTCACCAATTGCAACGCCAGAAACTTTAAATGAAGATTATTTAAGAAATATGTATAATCCTTTATTTACTAGTAGTAGTCAACTAGAAATATATTTAAAAACAAGAATGGAAAATGAGAAAAAATTATTTGGAAATATAGGTTATCGTATTTATATTAAACATGCTGATGGAACTCTTGAAGGTATTGACTATACTTATGACACCAATTATTCTCATGTTGTTTCTAATACTAATGATTCCATTACTTACGTTGTAAAGAGTGAATTTGATGTCTTTAGTGCTAACGCTAGTTCGGGAGCTGAAGTAACTGTAACATTTAGTAATAGTGATGTTATAATAACTTCTTACTTAAATGGTCAATCTAATGTTGATATTGCTATAGGTAGTACTTATACTGAACCAGACCCACCAGTCTACGTTCAAGAAAACTTAATGTCAGTAACTAATTTAGCAACTATTAGTACAGAAATAAAGATTGCTGGAACTGATACAATTGTTTCTTCAATTGATACTTCTAAAGAAGGTAATTATGTTATTAATTACACTATTCGTTATAAAAATTATGAAAATGTCTTAAAAAGATATGTAAACGTAAAATAAGCTTGAAAAAGCTTATTTTTTTTACAAAAAAACTCGTTATTTAAACGAGTTACAATATTTTTTTAGTCGACAATTACTACACTCTGGTTTGATAGCTTTGCAGTGATATCTACCAAAAAAGATTAATTGATGGTGAAGTTTATTTATCTGATCATTAGGAAGAACAGCCATCAATTTTTTTTCAACTTCTAAAGGTGTATCATCAGGATCAGCTAAACCCAAACGTTTGGCTATTCGGCTAATATGAGTATCAACAGCTAATGTTGGTTCATTATAAAGTTCAGCTAAAACAACATTAGCTGTCTTACGCCCGACTCCACTTAATGATTCTAAATAAGTACGATCATTACAAATAGGTTTTTGCTTTAATTGTTTAGCAATCAAAATAACATTTTTAGCTTTAACGTGATATGTCCCTATAGGTTTTATTATATTTTCAATATCTAAAACATCGGCGTTAGCTAAAGATTCTATAGAATTATATTTTTTAAATAATATATCTGTCACTTGATTAACTCTTTTATCCGTTGTCTGAGCACTTAACATTACAGCTATTAATAATTCATAATCTGAAGAATAATTAAGCTCACAATGAGCGTTAGAAAACAAAAAATCTAAATAAGAAATTATATCATTCATCTTCATTTAAATAATCATATTCAAACAATTTTTTTGTTTCTTTTTCTTTCTTTATTTTTTTATATTCTTTTTTACTATTTTCTACATCAGACTTTGTTTTAATACCTTTACGCTTCCATTCTGCTAAAATGTGATCAATATATCTTAAGTTACGCACATCATTATAAACAGCTTCTGTAAGTGCACATAACACCAATTCTTCTGTATAGCTTTCTTCTAATTTACCTATTATGGCATATTCATTAGGTGAAAGAGTTCGTCCAAATTCTTTTTCAAAAGCGTCATATAAAGTAGATTTTACTTCATTTTTTTCACTTGTTTCATTAACAAGTAAAAAAGCCATTTTTTTATAAAGTTTATCTAATTTAAAATATTCACTTCTAATATTTCTTTCTTTAATAACTTCTAATTCTAATAAATCTTTATTTCCCAGATTGGTTATTACTTCTAAAACTTGTTCTAAATTTAAAGATAAATCTTTACCGATTTTTTCAGCATTAAAAATTAGACTTTTTTCATTTAATAAATATATTAAAAATATCAATTCAAAATCTGTTAAATTTAGTTTTTTATAAAGTTTTAATAAAACTCTTGGAAAAGACATTGATGCATCTTCTAGAATAGAAGTAATTTTTTCTAACATTTTACCACCTACTTATATTGACTTTTTACATATGATTTTAAAATTCTTTTTTTATTGCATAACTTATTATACAAGATTTTTCTTTCTAAATCAAAGAAAATTTCTTTTAAAAAAGCATCAGGATTACGATCTAGTATTTCACATATTTCACTTGCAGTTATATCGATATCTTCTTTTCTTTTGATTTGTAAAGAATTATAAGCTTTAGTAACTTTTATTTTATCTAAACCTTTTATTTCTCCAACTATTTGCGAAATAAAAAGTCCATATTTATATAAATTATAATTATCTAATACACTTTCATGTAATAAACTTTTAATATTATTAATTTGTTCTTTTTCGGCTTTATTAAAAGGATATTTATCTATTCCTTCTAATTGAGCCCATATACCAAGACCAATTGTATTTAAACTAACCTTTGATAAATTATTTAAATCTAAAGGTTTATCTAAACCTAATTCTTGAATTAATAGAATGCCTTTTTTTAAATTTTGGCTATTAAATATTTTATCTAATTCACTTTTTTTACGATAGTATGATAAATGTTTTAATAATTCACGATTATTTTTAATGGCTTCTTTTAATGAATCATCGAGATCAAAGTTTAAAACAGTTGCAAAACGAATTGCTCGAAGGATTCTTAAGCTATCTATTTGCATACTTTCATTAGGATCAATGACGGTTTTAATTACTTTATTTTTAATATCATTTAAACCATTTAATAAATCGATATATTTACCATTTTTATCTAAACATACAGTATTTATTGTAAAATCTCTTCGCATTAAATCTTCTTCTAAATTATTAGTATAAAATACTTCACTAGGAAAACGATTATTAATGTATTTAGTTTCCTTGCGAAAAGTTGTTAATTCAAAACGAATATTTTTATATATTAAAGTTACACTCCCATATTCTTCTTTTGGTAAAATAGCTGTATCAAATATATCATTTAATTCTTTGGGAGTGGCACTTGTACAAATATCAACATCATCACTTTCTTTTTTTATATAACGATCTCTTACATAACCACCAACAATATAAGCTTCATAACCTTTATTAGTGATTAAAGAAAGAAGTTCTAAAGCAATTGGTAACATGAATCTTCTCCTTCCAAAAAAAAAGGTTTACGAAAAACCTTTTAGTTTAAAGCTTCTTTTAATTTAGAGCCAGCTTTAATTGTTGTAGCAACTCTTGCAGGAATAACAACTTTTTCTCCTGTTCTTGGGTTACGTGCATCTTTTGCTGGTTTATTTTTAGCTGCAAAAGTACAGAAACCTGTTAAAGTTACCTTTCCATTTTCTTTTAATCCTTTAATTACACCACTCATCATTGCTTCTAAAGCACGAGTTGCGTCAGCTTTTGTTAAGCCAGTTTCGGCAGCAATATAATTTACTAAATCTGCTTTTGACATTTCTATTTACCTCCTATTGTGTTAAGCTATTTTGCTTACAATCTAAATATATCAGATTATGGTAGTAAAATCAAGGGGTTTTACTGATTTTGCTTCTATTTTATTATTATTTTGTTAATTTTTTAAATTAAGCTTTTAAAGACAAAAAAGTTACTTTGTAACACTCAAGTTTTTTACTTCAATCATGTTTAAATCACTTTGATAAAAATAATCAAAAAAGTGAAATAAACCGGTATCTTTACCGAGTTTTACAACACCACCACTGATAATAACTACTACATTGTTATTTTTAAAACTATTGCGAACATTTTTAGCAAATAATTTTTTACTTGGTGTAATTAATCCATTAGTTCCTTTTATAAAGTGTGGCATTAAACCATTATGAGTATGTCCTGCCAAAACTAAATCAAAGTTAGCAATTGTTGAAGTAAACTTTTTAGAGTCAAAGTGAACTGGTGTATGACATAATAAAATATTATATTTTTTCTTTGGAAATTTTATTTTAGATAATTCATTTAATAATAATTTTTCATTCATAGCTTCATTTTCGTAGTAGCGGATTGAAGGATTAAATCCATAAAAACAAATATTATTATCTATATAAAATTCATTATCTAAAAGAATGCAATTTTTAATTTCTTTTAATTTTAAATACCATTTATTATCAGATAAACCTTGATAATCACGAACATCATGATTACCTAAAGAAATAATAATTTTATATTTTGATAATTTTTCTAAAAAATTTATTAAACCGGTTATATCTAGTCCAATATGATCAATTAAGTCACCAGTAATACAAACATAATCAGGTTTTTCTAAAGTTAAAGCTTCAATTATATCGTCAAACTTTTTTTGTTTATAATTAATATTAAAATGGATATCAGAAAAGTGAGCTATTTTCATACTCACATTTCCTTTTAAATTATATTTAGTTATTTTCAAATTTTCACCTATTTAGATATTTTTTCGAATTTAGTAATTAGTTCTGATTGAGATACTATTTCCTTTGTATCGTCTTTAGTGTATTCTAACTCAATATTACCTACTTCAGTTGAATTACCTAAAATAGCTATATATGGAATACCTAGAACTTTAGCATTTCTAATTTTTTTACCAATTGAATCATTAGTGTCATCAATAATTACAGGAATATTTAAATTTTCTAAGGTTTCATAAAGTTCTAAAGCTTCATTAGTTCGATCATTATTACTGATAATATATAAATAATATGGAGCAACACTTAAAGGTAATGAAAATCCTACTACTTCACCATTTTGTTTAATTGTATTATTTTCGTATATAACACCTAAAACACGACTAACTCCTATACCATAGCAGCCCATATAAAATGGTTTTACTTGATTGTTTTGATCAATATATTTAACGTTCATTGATTCTGAATATTTTGTACCTAAAGCAAAAATATGGCCTAATTCAATTGCTTTTAAGCGATTTAAATTAGCTATATCTGTTATATTATATTCTTTCTTTAGGTATTCTTGATAATTTTCTTTTTCTAAAACTTCAGTATTTAATCCAACTTTACCATCATAAAGAATTGTATCTTCACCAGACTCAGATATAACCATCATTTCTTCAGATCTAGTCCCACCAATAGTTCCATTATCAGCAGCAACGGCAACTAAATCTAAATTCAATTCTTCAAAAGCATCAAAATAAGCTTTTTTTACTTGATCATAAGTCTTATTTAAGCCTTCTTCGTCTTGATCAAAAGAATATAGATCAAACATTAAAAATTCTTTACCACGATATAAATAACCACGATTTCTTATTTCATCGCGGAATTTTTTACCTATTTGATAAAAAGAAACTGGTAATTGTTTATAAGAAACAATACGATTTTCAGCAAATTTAGTTACAGCTTCTTCCGCTGTTGGTGCAAGGCAATAATTTCCTTTGTCAGTTTTTACTGTTAACATTACACCTTCTTTAATATATTTATCAAATCTACCAGATGAACGCCATAATTCTTCTTGTTGTAAAAGTGGCATTTCTACTTCAATGGCATCAATTTTATCCATATGTTTTTTTATAATTTTTTCAATATTATCTTCTACTCTTAAAACAATATTGTCATAAGCATATAAACCACTACCAAATTGTTTTATTTGACCAGTTTGTAACAATATATCTTGGCCTGGATACATTTTATCTAATTCTGTTAATTTAACATTTTTTAAACCCATTCTTGATACTTTCATAAATAAACCTCCTAAAAAATGGTCGGAAAGATGGGATTTGAACCCACAACCTCTTGGTCCCGAACCAAGTGCTCTACCAAATTAAGCTACTTTCCGAGAAAAAAAGGATGATACAAAAGGAGTGCAAAGCACGGTACCATCCTAAATTTTACTTAATTTTGATAACGGTTTTTAAACCGGAAATGATTAGTTTCTCTCCGAAGGCCGGATTTATAGGTTTTATTACTTGTTTTCACTAAACCAAGCTCACTAAAATAAAATTATCTATAAAATTCCTTCATCAACAATTTACGTTTGAATTATAGCAAATATTTAGTTTATTGTCAATTGATTTTTAATGTTGTTTCATTGGAAGCATTATCGCTTACTTTAACAACATATTTAGAGCTATTATCACCCATTATCTGAGACATTTTTATTTCTCCTGAATCAGTTGTTAAAATTTCTTTTTCATCACAATACCAAACATACTTAGAAATTCTACTTAAGTCATTATCACACGTAACATTTATGGTTGTATTAGTATCAGTTAATTTACCTATTCTGGATATTTGACATTTAGGTGCTGTTGTATCAATTTTATAAGTATCATGGTATTCAATTTCTTTATTGTTACGATCTATACCACTAATATATAAATTCCAAATGCCATCTTTCAATGTTATTTTATCAACTAATTCTTGATCTGGCGTACAAGGATCTTCTTTAGTAACACAATATTTAGAAGTTTTGATGTTTTCCTTGGTAATTGTTAATTCTAAATTTTTATTATACCAATTATTACTAGCTTTAATGTTGGTGTTGACACTCAAAGAAACAGGATAACTTTTAACACTTATTTTAGTTGAAGCACTAGATCCATTATTTAGGGTTGCTGTAATTACAGCGTCTCCAAATGATAGCCCTGTAACCTTACCTGATCCATCAACTTCGGCTATTTTAGGATCAGAAGATGACCAAGTAATCATGATATTGGGGTTAGTATTTCTTATGGTATAAGTTACAACAATTTCACTTCCAATAAATACTTCTCCAGCATTTTCATTTAAAACAATAAATGGTTTTGATGCTATATTCTTTTTGCTATAATTTATTAAAAATATAGAGCCAACTATTACAATTAATAAAATACATATTACAAAAACACGATCTTTTTTTAATTTCCCTTTTTTATTCATTTTTTCCCTCTTTATTCATTAATATTATAACACAAGATTAAAAAAGACATATAGTAAAAACTACATGTCTTCTAATTTATATTTATTTCTTTAATACTTCAATAGTTTTGTGCATTTCTATATCATACTTAATCATATCAATTCCACCAAAGTTTTTAAGCAATTCTTCTTTAGTCATATTGTATTTAGTAGCTAATTCTGAAGCTTCCTTATCGGCTTCTTCATCAGTAACAACGATATTTTCTTTTTTAGCAATTGCTTCTAACATTAAACGGAATAATACACGTTTTTTAGCTTCTTCTTTCATTTGATCTTCTAAAGCCTCTTGGTTAGAATTAGTATATTTATAGAATTGTTCAAGAGTTATACCTTGCATTTTTAAGTTATCTTCATATTGATGTAACATGCGATGTACTTCTTCATGAACCATTTCATCTGGAATTTCAACTTCAACATTTTTAGATGCAGCTTCAAGTAAAGCATCAATGTATTTGTTTTCGTTTTCAGTGTCTTTACGAGCCTTAATACTAGCTTTTACTTCTTCTTCTAATTTTTCTTTAGAATCAACACCATCCATAGCTAAATCTTCAAAGAAATCAGCATCTAATTCTGGAATTTGAGTTTCTTTTACTTCATGAACTTTTACTTTAAATGTAACTTTAGCACCTTTTAAATCTTCAGCATGATAATCTTCTGGGAAAGTTACTTCGATTTCTTTTTCATCGCCTGATTTTAAACCAATTAGTTGTTCTTCAAAACCAGGAATAAATGTGTGTGAACCAATTTCAAGAGAATAATTTTCAGCTTTTCCACCCTTAAATGGTACACCATCTTTGAAACCTTCGAAATCAATAATTGCTAAATTGCCTTCAGCAATTGGACCATCTTTAATTACATTTTCGGCATAACGATGTTGCATTTCATGAATAGTTTCTTCAATTTCTTTTTTAGTTACTTTTGATGTTTCTTTTTTAACACCTAAATTAGTATAAGAACCTAATTTTACTTCTGGTTTTAATACAAATCCAAAAGCAAATTCACAGCTATTTTCATCGATTGCTTTTAAACCAACTTCAGGTTCAGCTACTATTTCTAAATCTTTGTTTTCATCTAAAACTTTAGCATAAGCATTTTGTAAACACATCTCTGCTGCATCCATATAAAGAGATTCTTTACCATATTTTTTTAGGAATACTTCTTTTGGAGCATGTCCTGGACGAAATCCATCAATTTTAGCTTTAGCATTAGCTTTTTTAAATGCTTTATCTAATGCTTCTGTCCATTCTTTACCTTCTATTTTTACATTAATTTCTTTTTTCATGTATTTCCTCCTTAATACTTCTCTAGTATATAATATTTAATTTGTTTTATCAAGAAAAAAGCACCATTGTGCTTAAAAAATTTCCTTTATTTCAACGTTATATTCGCCATTAGGACTTTCAACAGTAACAACGTCACCAACTTTATGATGCATTAATGCCTTAGCAATTGGAGACTCGTTAGAAATTTTATTATTAAATGGATCTACTTCTTTACTACCACAAATAGTGTAAACATCAGTTTCATCATCATCGTCATATTTAATTTTTACATTTGTTCCAATATCTACAACTTCAGTATTTCTTTCTTTAATAACTTCAACATTTTCTAACATTGCTTCTAATTCTTGAATTTTTCCTTCGACTAAAGCTTGTTCTGTACGAGCAGCATCATATTCAGCATTTTCTGACAAATCGCCTAAAGCACGAGCTTCTTTTAAAGCAATAATTACTTCTGGACGTTTTACATTTTTAAGTTCATCTAATTGTTTTTTTAATTCATCTACACCTTCTTGAGTAAGGTATACTTTTTTTTCTTCTTTATTCATGGTTATTCACCTAAACCTTTCATATATAAACGTACAACATATTAGCATATTTTTGACTCGTTGTCAAACTCTTTTTACACGCATTAAATCATCTTTGTAAACTTTAAATGGTACTTTTATTTTAATTATTTCTTTAGGATGTCTAGCTGCATCTATCTCTTCTAAATCCTCATTATAAACAGCTTCGATTACCAAATCTTTTTCTTCATTTGGGCCAAATATTTGAACAATATTTCCTTTTTCAAAATAATTTCTTTCTTCAATTGTTGCTATTTTTGTTTCATCATCATAATCAAGAATTACACCTAAAAAATCTTGATTAGATATCTCAACACGATCATTATAGTATTGACAATTAAAACCACTATCGCCATTAAAAAATTGAACTGTTGACTCTCTATTAGCACAAGCATCTAATATTTTTTTATACTTTTCATTATATGCATATTTTTCTTTATTGTTCCAATATTCATCAATTACTTTACGATAAACACTGACAATTGTTGCAATATAATAAATTGATCGCATACGACCTTCTATTTTGAATGAACGAATACCCATGTCGATCATGTCTGGAATGCATTCAATAAGTGATAAATCTTTAGTACAAAAAGAAAAATTCTTATCGCCTTTTAATTCTTCTTTATTTTCATTCAAAAGAGGAAAATCCCAACGACATATTTGACTACATCCTCCACGATTAGCATCACGACTTGTAAAAAAATTAGAAAGAACGCATCTACCACTATAACCAGCACACATTGCTCCATGGATAAAACATTCAATTTCAATATCATTATTTTTAATTATTTCTTCAATTTCTTCTTTTGAAGTTTCACGTCCTAAAACAATTCGCGAAACACCTTCATTTTTAAAGAAAGAAACTGCTTCTTTATTAAGAGTAGATTGTTGTGTTGAAAGGTGAATACACAAGTTAGTATTTAAGCGAGCAAGCATAATAACCGCAGGATCACTTACAATAATTGCATCAACACCTAAAGCTTCTAATTCTTTTAAATATTCCACTAAATGGTCAGCTTCTTTATCGTGTAAAACGATATTAACTGTAACATATACTTTTTTATCACGATCATGAGCATACTTAACTGCTTCTTTGATATCTTCCATTGAAAAATTAATAGCATTAGCACGAAGACCAAAGGCTGGTCCTCCAAAATAAACAGCATCTGCCCCATAATTAATCGCCCATTTTAAACGCTCTAAATCTCCAGCAGGAGCTAATAACTCTGGTTTAATCATTTCTCTTCACCCTATAAATTGTCTCTTTATAAAGAAAACCTGTATCTAAATTTGGAAACATTTCCTTCAACTTTTCAGGACACTTTCTTTCTTTAAAAATTCTAACAATTTCCTTAAATTTATCATCATCAATTAAAAAAGCATTTAAAGTAATATAATCAACATCCAAATGCTCTAAAGCATCAAAACCATTTAAAATATGTGAACTAAAAACACTAGTATCATCTTTATCTAAAAGAGGATATAAATTATCATCTTTTTTTAAATAGTAAATATTTGAATTATCTTTAATATTAAAACATTCCAAATAATTTTTAACTAAATGTCTTTTAGAAACAAACATTGGTAAATAACCAAAGATCGGAGCAATTAATTGCATTTTAGTATTTTCACGAATTTTAATAATTTCATCTAAAGTTATATCCCCACTCAAATAGGCCATTTTTACCCCTTTAGACAGCCAATAATTGCAGGTTACACTATTTGTAACTAAATGTTCCTGAGACCAAACTAAAGCATATGATGGATTTATTTTTTGATATAAACTTACTACTGCTGCATCATAATATAAGACGCCTTTAATATTTTTTAAACTACGCATTACTTCTTCCAAATATTCCAAATCAGCATTATGAATATTTTTATTTAGAGCAACAAATATTTCTTTTGAAGTGTTTAAATTATTAATTTCAGCAACACTAAGTTCTAAATTAACATTTACACATAATCCTTTAACTCCAACTATAAAGCCATCAATGTTAGGATCTTCAATTTGATTTAAATTGTTAGGTATAATTAATAATTTCACATTTTCACCACCAAAATCAACAACATTATAGCAAAAGATACTTTTAAAAGCAAATACAAAAAGCAAAATTTTTTTAATAAAGTACTATTACATAATCACTTGTTTCATTTGGCACTTTATTATGATCTTCATACAAAATCAAAGCTAAATATAGACATTAGCATAAAATTTTACTTATTCTTGAGCTTCTATTTTCATTTATTTGATATAAATTTAGCACTATATTTAATGTATTAAGAATAATTTATTAATTTTTTGTTAATAAAAAAAGTAAGTATTTCTACTTACTAATTATTTTTAACTGAAATGGCAATTCCATCACCATCATCCACTATTGTTGTTGTAAAGTCTCTATTTTCTTTTAAAAATTCCACATATTCACGAATTTTTCTAACTAATTGTCTTGTATTTCTATTTTTAACTTCAATTGCGTATGTTAAACCATGAAAATTAATATTATCAGTTATAATTGTTCCTTTAGAATTTAAATTTTTTTGAAATTTTAAGAAAAACTTTGTTGATTGACTTTTAGCTGCATCAATAAAAATTAAATCAAATTTAGAATCTAAATCAACATTAAAAGCATCATCATTTATAATAGTTATTTGATCTTCAAGATCAAATTTTTTAATATTTTTTACAGCTTCATTATAACGTTCTAAATCTCTTTCAATCGTTACAACTTTAATTTCTTTATTAAGTTTTGCCATACAAATTGCTGAATAACCAATAGCTGAACCAATTTCTAAAATATTTTTAATTTTGTTTTTTTCAATATAATTTTTTAAAAACTTTATTCCATCTGGTTGCATAATAGGAACATTGTTTTTTTTAGCGTATTCTTCTAATTCAAACATCCTAAGTACTTCTTTACATTAGCATCATGTTCAGCATTAGTATGTGCAAAATAGGTTTTCTTACTAGTTGGATCACACACATTAGCCATAAAGAAATAATAATCCGATTCAGCCGGTTCAACTGCTGCTTCAATACTTGCTTCACCAGGCATATTTCCAGGTCCAATTGGTAATCCTGAATAATAATAAGTGTTATATTTAGAATCCGTTGCCAAATCTGTCGCATTATAAGTCAATTTCCATTCACCTATAGCGTAACCAACTGTTGCACAACTTTGTAATTTCCAACCATCTTTTAAACGATTATAAAAAACACTAGCGACTAAAGGGCGATCTTCATCTAAAATAGCTTCTGTTTCAACAATACTTGCTAAAGTTAGCAATTGATGAACAGAATAATCAGATGATTCAATCTTACTTTTATATTTTGTAAGTATTATATCCATCTGATCTAAAAATTTATATGCAACATACTCAGGAGTAACATCTTTATTTAATAACTCATAAGTAGATGGGAAAAAATAACCCTCTAAAGCATAAAATATTTCTGATTGTTTAACTTCATCAGTTATAAACCAATACTTATTAATTACACTTTCAATAAATTCCGAACTATTCCAAGTATCTAATAATTGCTCTTTAGTGTTGTTAGTTGCATCAGCTACAATGGTAGCAACTTCTTCGATTCTTTTTCCTTCTGGTATGGTTACCGTTACTGTTTCAGGATTATAATTTGAACCATTAGCTAAAGTGCTCAATATATCTTTAACATCCATATTTGAATTCAAATCATATTTTCCAGCTTGTAAAGAAGGAACATTGTTTAACTTCAAATATATTTTATAAGCTAAAACTGATCTAATCAAATTAGCTTTTTTTAATTTATCAGCAATTGTTATTAAAGTCTCGCCTTTTTCAACAACAAACTCGACTTTTTTAGAATCTTTATTTACACTCTTTAACTGATAAGAATAAATTACTAATACATTTGAAACTATTAATAATAAAATTAATGAACTCAAAATTAATCTTTTCATTTTTTACTTCCAAAAATATAAATTATTCTTCACTATCATTCTTAGGTTTTAAATTAGCTTGTAATTCATTTAAAATAGTTTCAATTACTTTCCATTCTTTATCAGTTTCAATTGGACTCAAATTATATTTGTCACCTTGATCACCTTCAATAATATAAGTTGAGGCATAAACCTTAACATTACCAGAATCATCTGTTGTATCATCAGTATAAACAATATATTTTTTACCAGTTTCTTCTGATTCAAAAGTAAATAATACTTCGTATTGTACTTCTACTCCTTCATTATTAATAGCTTTAAAAGTCATTCTTTCGTTCATTTTTCATTCCTCTTTCTATCTAAATAAGTTTGCAAAATTATATTTGCAGCCAAACTATCAATTTTTTCTTTACGTTTAGCTCTTCTAACATTACCTTCTAACATGTAATGTGTTGCTTCAACAGTTGTTAATCTTTCATCTTGCATTATAACTTCAATATTTAATTCTTTACTTAAATATTCTCCAAAGTTGGTGGCTATGGTTGCCTTTTCACCAATATCATAATTCATATGTCTTGGTAAACCTAAAACAATTTTATCAATTTTTTCTTCTTCACATATTTTTTGTAATTCGGAAATGGTACTCATATATTCGCCTTCAGGAAAACGCAAAGTTTTATAAGTACTCGCAATTAACCCCGTTCTATCACTTATAGCAATACCCAAAGTACGCATTCCTAAATCGAGTCCTAAATAACGCATTACTTAATATAATTTCTAACTAAAACCTCTAAAATTCTAGTTCTTTCTATTGATGTAATTTTATTTCTGGCCTCTTTGTAATTAGAAATATAACCAGGATCCCCACTCATTAAATAACCAACAATTTGATTAATAGGATCATAACCTCTAGCTCTTAAGGCGGTCACTACTTCTTCAATTGTTTTCTCGACAATCTGATCAGCTAATTCGCCATTAGAATATATTTTTGTTTCTTCCATATTTCACCAATCCTCTTTTTAATTATAACATTTATCAAGCAAGTAAACAAGTTTTAAGAAAAGATTTTAATAATTTTCAAATATAACGTAATTTAAAATATATCAAACTATCGACTTTAAATCTCTTTAACATATCAAATATTTTATAGTTAATATTTTTTACAAAAAATTTATCCTTCTATCTTACAATAAAAATATAAAAATATTTTTCTTGAACATCATCACCGTTTAGTTATATGTTATAATGTTTTTGGTGAATTTATGAAAACTATTGAATCTAATCAAGTAAATGAATTGATAATAAACAAATCTAGATTTATTACCTATTTATATAGAATTGAAAATGAAAATACGATTACTTATGTTTTAGAAGAACTAAAAACAAAATATCCAGATGCTACACATCATTGTTATGCTTACATTGTAGGAAACGTTAAAAGATTTAACGATGATAATGAACCAAGCAAAACTGCGGGAATGCCAATGCTTAATGTTTTAGAAAGCAATTGTTTAGATCAAGTTTTAGCTGTTACTATTAGATACTTTGGTGGCATAAAATTAGGAGCTGGTGGTTTAGTACATGCTTATACTAAGTCTGTAACTGAATGTTTAAAGAAAACCAATATTTTAGAATTTGAATATGGTTATAAATTGGATATTATATTTAGTTATGATGAACGTAAAATAATGGAAAACATTTTAAATAATTATCAAATTGTTAATAAAATTTATCAAGATAATATCACTTATACTATTACTTGCAATGAATTAGAATTTAATACTTTAAAAGAAAATAATTATAATATATGTAATATAAATAAAATATTAATTAAAAAATAAAAGCCAGATTTCTGGCTTTTATTCATCTTCATCATTATTTTTAGGTTCTATTTTTACTAAAACTTCTCTTGGTTTTGAACCATTACTTGGTCCAACGATTCCTCTTTCTTCTAACAAATCAATTGCACGTGCTGCACGATTATAGCCAAGGCGAAATCTTCTTTGTAACAATGATGCACTAGCTTTTCCTTGCGTAACAACAAATTCAACTATTTCATTATAAAGTGGTTCTTCTGTTGCGTCTTTTGAATCAACCATTGAAGTTGCATTCATTTCTTCATCATCCATTAATAAAGTATTATCATAATGAGCTTTTTGTTGAGCAATAGTATAATTAACAACATTACTAATTTCATCTTCACTAATGTAAGTACCTTGAACTCGAAGAGGAGTATTTTCACCTAATGGTAAAAATAACATATCACCTTTACCTAAAAGTTTTTCAGCTCCAACCATATCTAAAATTGTACGCGAATCAATACTATTAGATACAGCGAAAGAAATTCTTGATGGAATATTAGCTTTAATTAAACCTGTAATAACATCAGTACTTGGTCTTTGGGTTGCAACAATTAAGTGAATTCCTGCCGCACGAGCCATTTGTGTAATTCGCGTAATAGAATCTTCAACTTCTTTAGCAGCAACTAACATTAAATCAGCTAACTCATCGATTATTACTACTATATATGGTAATTTTCTTAATTTTTGTTCTTCAAGTAAAATTTCATTTTTCTTTTCAACTAAAGTATTATAACCAGCTATATTTTTAACACCATTATCACTGAAAAGATCGTATCTTCTTTCCATTTCGACAATAATTTTCTTCAAAGCAATATTAGCTTTTCTAGGTTCAGTGACAACAGGAGCAAGTAAATGAGGCTCACCATTATAAACACTTAATTCTACTTTTTTAGGATCGACAAGCACTAATTTTACTTCTTCTGGACGAGTACGCATTATTAAAGAAATAATAATACTATTAATACAAATTGATTTACCAGAACCAGTAGTACCAGCAACTAGTAAGTGTGGTGTTTTATTAATTTCAAAATAAATAGGATTTCCTAAAATATCACGGCCTAAAACAGCAAGTAATTTACTATCATCTTTACTCTTAGGAACCGCTTCTAATATTTCTCTAACGGTTACAATTGAAGTAACTTTATTAGGAAGTTCAACTCCTACAGTTTTTTTACCGGGAATTGGTGCTTGAATACGTACATCACGCGCACCAAGAGCTAAAGCGACTTCACGATTTAAACTTAATATTTTACTTACCTTAGTTCCCGCTTTAATTTCCATTTCGTATTGGGTAACAGCTGGGCCAATATTAATAGCAACGACTTTACCTTCAACCCCGAAATCAGCAAATACTTGTTCTAAAATACCCACATTTTCTTTAACGTCAGCTTGATTTTCATGAGAATTTTTATTTTGAGGTTTCTTTAATAAACTAATTGGAGGAAACATATAACCGGCACCAGATATTTCAATATCTGATAAATCTTCTTCATGAACTGGTTCGATTACTTCCTTTTCTTTAGTTTTATGTTTAGTATCAATAATTTCATCTACTGAAGAAACAACAACTTTGTTGTCATTTTCATATTCATTATCAGCAGCTTCAATCTCAGCTTGATCTTTTTCACGGGCTTTTTTACTTTTTCTAATTTTGTTAATTAAAACTCTAAAAACATCAATTACTGAATGACCGCTTACTTTAATAAAGCCATAAACAATTAATAAACTAGCAATTACATATGTTCCTTCTACTGCAACTAGTTTTACACAAATACTTGCAAGAAAAGCTCCAATAATTCCCCCACCAGGAATCATCGCATTATTATCCATACTTTGAATAAAAGTATTAATTGTTTCTTTAATAGTTTCACTCATGGATTCGGCATTAACAATAACCATTTTAGAATGAGCAAACATTAAAGCTCCTAGTAAAGCTATATATAAACCAAAAATACGCATTCCCATTAGTTTAGGTTTATGGCGATGAACAATCATATATAATCCAATAAATGAAAGTAAAACTAAGAATACAACTGACCAAGAACCTGCTAAATATTTAGCAAATTTACTAATTATTTCACCAATTGCTCCTTTTTCCCATATACCAATTACAATTACAAATATTAAAAGAACACCTAATATTTCAATTGTATAACTATTTTTTATCTCTGTTTCTTTTTCAATTTTTCTCTTCTTCTTTTTTGCCATAGATGTAGCCTCCTACCATTATAATTATAGCAAAATCGCAATAAAAAGCAAAGTTGTTTTTTAAGTAATTTTTATATATAACAAAAAGGACAAAGCAATTGTCCTTAAATTTAATCATACATTATTCCTATTAATGACATATCTTCACTTAGTTTATTAATATAATTATTACCTAACTTTTGTTTCAATTTTTCAAATTTATTTACAAATTCAGAATATGGTAATAAAAATAAATCTAATGATAACAAAAATAAATCTCTAGCATAATAAATACCATTTCGTTCTAAATAAATCATTATTTTACTAACATTTTCATCATCAATTTTAGTAATCATTTCATCATCAAAATTTTCTTTTAATATTTTTAAATCTAATTTATCTAAATTCATTATTTAATACTCATTTCTTTTGATTCTTCATAAGGATATTTTTTCATCAATTCTTTCATATCAATTTGATATTTTTCTTTTAAACGACCTGGTGTATGTGCAAACAACGGATTTAATCTATTATTAACTACTAAATCAATATTATTACTTTCTAAATAACAGATCAAAGCATAAACATGTGATGGTGAAAGACGTAAAAAGTATGAAGTTAAATATTGATCAATTTGATGTTCTTCAGCTAATTTAATTAATTTAGGAATTTTTTTAATCATACTTTTACTATTAGTAAGTATTGATGGTGCAAGTAAATGTTTAAATCTCTCATCTTGCCAATATTCTTGACTTAATAAATTTTTAATATCAGCTAATTTAGAAGTTGCTAAAACACTTGCACTAATTAGTTTAGAATAACTCTTTAGTTCTTCATTATGTAATATCTCTTTTATATCTTCTATTTTAGTATTAGCTAACACACTAGCACTGAATAGCTCAGGATATTCTTGATATTCTTCACTATTTAACATTTCTTTTATCGATCCAATCGAGGTTTTAACTAATACCATAGGACTAAATAATTCGGGATGTTTTTTATACTCTTCACTATTTAACATTTCTTTGATTTCACTTATAGTTACACGTGATAAGACACTTGGACTAAATAGTTCGGGATGTTTTTGATATTCTTCACTACTTAATAATTTTTCTACTTCGCTTATTTTAGCACGTGATAAGACGCTTGAACTAAATAATTCTGGATGTTCTTGATATTCCTTACTATTTAATAAAGCTTTTATATCTCCTATTTTAGTACGAATTAACACACTTGAACTAAATAACTCAGGATGTTCTTGATACTCTTTACTATGTAATATTTCTTCGATTTCACCTATTTTAGCATGAGCCAAAACATCTGGACTAAATAACTCTGGATGCTCTTGATATTCTTTACTATTTAATAAAGCTCTTATATCTTCTATTTTAGCATGTGCTAAAACACTTGGACTAAATAGTTCGGGATGATTTTGATATTCTTTACTATGTAATATTTCTTTGATTTTGTCGATCTTAGCAAAAGCTAAAACACTTGGTCCAAATAATTCAGGATGAGTTTTATATTCTTCGCTATTTAATAAAGCTTTTATATCATTTATTTTAGCGTTAACTAATACTGTTGGACTGAATAATTCCGGATGTTCTTGATATTCTTTACTACTTAATAAAGCTTTTATATCACTAATTTGGGCATGAGCTAACACGATTGGACTAAATAATTCAGGATGAGCTTTATACTCTTCACTACTTAATAATGCTTTTATATCACTAATTTGGGCATGAGCTAGCACAATTGGACTAAATAGTTCAGGATGAGTTTTATATTCTTCACTATTTAATAAAGCTTTTATATCATTTATTTTAGCATTAACTAATACTGTTGGACTAAATAATTCCGGATGTTCTTGATATTCTTTACTATTTAATAGTTTTTTTATTTCCTTTAAAGAAACATGAGCTAATACAACTGGGCTAAATAGTTCAGAGTGAGCTTTATATTCTTCACTATGTAACAACTCTTTTATTTCATATATTCCAGTATTAGCTAAAACAATTGAACTAAATAGTTCGGGATGAGCTTTATACTCTTCACTATGTAATATTTCTTTGATTGCACTTATATTTGTACGTGATAAGACACTTGAACTAAATAGTTCAGGATGTTTTTGATATTCTTCACTATTTAATAATGCTTTGACATCATCTATTTTAGCATTAGCTAACACAATTGGAGTAAATAATTCGGGATGAGCTTGATATTCTTTACTATTTAATAATGCTTTAATTTCTTTTAAATTGGAACGAGCTAAAACAAAGGGACTAAATAACTCCGGATGTTCTTTATATTCCTTACTATGTAATATCGCTTTTATATCTTCTATTCGAGCATTTATAATGACACTTGGCTTAAATAATTCGGGATGAGTTTTATATTCCTCACTATGTAATAACTCTTTAATATCACTTATTTTAGTACTAGCTAATACGCTAGCATTAAATAATTCGGGATGTTCTTTATACTCCTCACTACTTAATAGTTCTTTAATATCGCTTATTTTAGCACGAGCTAAAGTAACAGAACTAAATAACTCCGGATGTTCTTTATATTCCTTACTATGTAATATTTTTTTAACTTCTTCAAATGATTGCATACCAAAGCTAAGGGAAGAAGCAATTGTTAAATTATATTTATGTGGCAAATTTAAAGATTCAACCATTATTATAGTATCTTTGGGACAAGACAAGATCGTGATGTTTCGTTTTAAAGCATCAAGGCCATAATTTAATTCTACATATATATAAGTTTCAATTAATTTATCAGGTTCTGTACTTAAAATATGTAAACAATTTTCTACTTTTTTAAAATTTATTTTTTTACTTTTAAGAAATTCAACATTTTTTCTTATACTATAAACATTTCTATATAAAACACTTGGACATTTTTCAATGTTTTTTACAGATATTTTTAAAACATTTATTAAATAATTTAAAACTTCATCGATTTCATCATATTCACCATGAGTTAAAATTTGGTTATTGCGTTCAAGCAAATGATTAAAATCAATTCCATACTTTTTACCTAAATTATTTAAAGTATATTCCCCTATCATTTTTATTCTCCATTTCTTTTGTCATATTATAGATATTTTATCTTTATTGTCAAATCAAAAAGAGGCTAATGAAGTACTTCAAAAAGCCTTTTTTCTTAAACCTCATCGATTGATATTGATTTATCATGTGGAATGTGTGTCCAGTTAATTTTCTTTTGAAATAAAATAATTATATTAATTGGTATCCATGTAATCATGAATAAACCAAACATTAAAGCTCCACTAAAAAATTTTTTTAAACTTTTTTTATTATAAATCAAAACATATATACATAATAATACTTGAGCTAAATAGAATATTATACCGACATGAATATTCATTAAATAATAATTGTAAATTATATTGATAATATTAAAATGATCAACATTTACAAATAAAGATAAAATTAAACCAACAAAAGCAATAATTTGAATAATTGGTGAAATATAAGTCATTATGATATCAATACAAGATAAATTTCCGGTTTTAAAAAATTGTTTCAATAATTTTGAACCATACTCTTTGGCACATTGTAAAGATCCTTTTGACCAACGTTTTCTTTGTGTCCAAGAAATTTTAAAATTAGTTGGTTGTTCATCATAAGTAACAGCTTTTTCAACAAAATCAATCTTAACACCATTAAAAGCTAAAATACCCGTTAATTCAATATCTTCGGTCATTGTTTTAGTGTTAAAGCCAATTTCATCTAATAATTCTTTTTTAACCATAAAACCAGTTCCATTTAAAGAAGCTGATAAATTCATGTTTTTACGAGCTTTATTATAAAAATAATTCTGAATATAGTAATAAATAGCATATGAATTAGCAATCCAATTATCACCAGCATTTTTAGTATCTCGAAAAGCTTGAGCTACCTTATAACCACTATTCAAAGAATCATTCATATGTTTTAAAAAGTTTTTATCAACTACATTATCAGCATCAAATACAATATAGGCATCAATTTTTTTATCATTTATTTTAGCAAAAGCCTCTTTTAAAGCATCACCTTTAGAAGTGATCTTATTTTTACACTTATAAACTTTAGCTTTAGAAGCTTTAGCAACTTCATAAGTATTATCAGTAGAATTATTTAAAACGACAACTATTTCATATTTTTCTTGATCATAATTTTGATTTTGTAAACTTTTAATTAAATTAGCAATTACATTTTCTTCATTTCTTGCTGGGATTAATATTGTAAAAAAATTAGCTTTAGTTGAACTTTTTACTTTCTTACTTTTTTTAAATGTGAAAATTCCTGTTATAACAAAGTAAATACTATAAATATTAACAATTAATAACAAGATATAATAAATTATCTTTAATATCATATATTCCTCTTCTTTTCTATTATCTATATTAGTTATTATTACAATGTTTGTCAAGCAAATAGCGGTTGCATATTTTACACTTTTTTTAAAACATGCTATAATTAGCATGGTGAAGTTAATGAAAAAAATTTGGATAGAGAAATTAAAAAAATTCTACTTTCAATATCATGATATTATATATTTAGTTCTTCCTTTTTTGTGGTTAGATTTTAGTCTCCAACTACTAGGAAGCGAAATTGCTTATTTCCCATTATGGATATTTATGCCCGAATTGTTTACAGCAATATGGCTGTTTTTAATTATAAATATTTGTTTAAATAGTAAAAGAAAATATGGTTTTTCTTTTTATATACTCTTTTTAATAATAGCTTTTGTATTATTTTTTATAAATGGTGTTTATTATTCTAATACTAAAAACTTTTTTGACTTTTCTTTATTAGAGTCCGCGAGTGAAGCATCACCATATATTCTTTCATCACTTTTAAAAACAAATATTTTTATTTATATTTCTATATTAATTTTTGCAATATTAGTTTATTTTGCTATTAAAGTATTTCCAAATACTAAAACAACAGATCATGAAAAAATCAGAAAAGCTTTTGTTTATTTTCTAATAGTTCATACTTTTTTACCAGTTTTATACGGATTTTCCAATAAAACATTATCATGGAACACTTGGAAAAATCCCCAAAATATTTATCAAAATTTTAATGATGCTAACAAAAGTTTTAGTATAACCGGTATATATGAGTATTCATTTAGAAATATGTGGATCACTTTATTTAAAGCTGAAGAAGTAACTAATGAAACCGAGGTTGATTTTTTAGAAAATGCTTATTCTAATTTAACAGCTGGAGATGTTAATGCATATACTGGAATATTTAAAAATAACAATGTTATATTCTTACAACTTGAAGGTATTGATAATTGGCTTTTAACTGAAGATACGATGCCTACTCTTTATGGATTACAAGAAAATTCTATTAATTTTAATAATCATTTTTCGTTTTATAGTGGTGGAGGGTCAACATTTAATTCGGAATTTGCTGTTAATACTGGTTTTATAACACCTATTTCTTATAATAAAAATGCTTATTCTTTTAATCATAATACATTTACTTATTCTTTAGCTAATCTTTTAAAAAATGAAAATTATCAAGTAAATGCTTTTCATATGAATTCTCGTGAATATTATTCAAGAGGAATTAATTATGAAAACTGGGGATATAATAATTATTATGGTTTAAAAGATAAAAATCTTTATTTAACTTCTGAATATCAATTAGATACTGAACTTATAAAAGATGAAGATTTTTACGATTTGATGTTTAAAAATAATGGTTTATTTGCTAATTACATTATTACTTATTCTAATCATATGCCTTTTTCTACTAAATGGGGTGTATGTCGTCAACTTATCAACAAAGATTTAGAAAATAATCTTATTACTAAAGAAGAATATGATAATTATACTGAAGAAGATTGTATTAGAAGACAAGCAAAAGAAACTGATGATATGATTGCTTTACTTTTAGAAGCATTAGAAGACAATGATTTAGCTGATAATACTGTTTTAGTAATATTTACAGATCATTACTTATATACAGTTAATGATGAAAATATTTTAAATAAATATAAAGATACATCTAATAACTTAATTAATAAAACACCATTTTTAATTTATAAGAAAAATCAAAAGCGCGTTAATATAACTAATGTAACTTCGCAAGTAGATATTTTACCAACTGTTTTAAATCTTTTTGGTATTAATTATATAAAAGATTATTATATTGGAACTGATGCTTTAGACACTAATTATAGTGGTATTGTCTTCTTTAATGATTATTCATGGTTTGATGGATTATGTTATGTTGAAAATGGTAGTGTTTCTAATGAATGTGTTATTGATGAAGCTGAATTAGAAAGAAAAAATGAATATGTAAATAATATTATTCAAAAAAATGACTTAACTTTAAAATATAATTATTTTGAAAAATTAAAGTTAAAAATAATTAAATAAACTTAGTTTGAAAAAATTAAGTTTTTTTTATAAAAAAAATCTCGTAAAAACGAGATTAGTCAGTAACAATTACTTTATATGTTAAAGTTCTTGTATCTAAATTATTAGAAACTATAATATTGGTTTCTCCTACTTTTAAGGCATGAACTAAGCCATTTTGATCAACAGTTGCAATTGTTTCATCTAAACTTTTATAACTTAATTTTAATTTAGAATTATCGTCTAAATTTATTTCAATATTTTTTTCCTCATCTACTTTTAAAGTTACATTTTCTCTTACTAAATACCAATTAAAGTTAGAATTAGTTTTATAAAAAACAAGAAACAAAACTATTGCAACTACACTTATTAATATTAAAAATAATGGAAGCTTGTTTTTCATATTTTAGAAGGATATTCCCCACTTTTAACTAAATTATTAATAGCTTCTACTAATTCTTCTTTATCTTCTCTATAAGTAATACCATGCCATACTGAAGTAGTTGATAAAACTTTAACTTTTACTTCATGATTTTTTACCTGTTCACATACAATTTCTGGTATTAAATATTCACATTTTTCCAAATTATTTTCATTCTCAACAACAAAACTTTTCAATCTATTTTCTAAATATTCAAATATTTTAGGAGTAAAACCAAACATATTCATAGAAACTAAAGCATCAGCATCAAGTTCAAAAGATTCAGCTCCTGATAATGGTGTTGCAATAAATTTGCCATCAATTTCTGCAATTGAACTTTCAATAAGTGATGATAATTCATTATTTATAGTTTCACAAACACCTCTTTTTACAGCACCATTTTTAGATGTAGTATTTTTTAAATGATAACCTACCATTGCATAAGCATTTAAATCGTGGTTATTTTTTAAAAATTCAGCCATTTTAAAATAAGCATCACGTCCATAAAAATCATCTGAGTTAATAATAGCAAAATTTTCTTTTACTACATCTTTACAGCATAAAATTGCGTGAGCTGTTCCAAATGGTTTTTGACGTTCAATATTTAATCCCGTAATTTCTTTTATATTATCATTCTTTTGAAATACATATTCAACTGCAACTTTAGAAGATATTTTATCCCCTATTATTTCTTTAAATAATTCATAGTTTTCTTCTTTGATTATAAAAACAACTTTATCGAATCCAGCATTTATAGCATCATATATTGAATAATCAATAATAATTTCACCACTTGGTCCTACTGGTTCAATTTGTTTTAAACCTCCAAAACGACTTCCCATACCAGCCGCCATTATAACTAATGTCATATATTCACCTCAATATTATTATACCAAATTTATATTTTTTTGAAAACTCTTTAAAAAAAAATGATATTATGTTATAATTTTTTAAGAATGCGAGGTTGTAAAAATGAATGATAATCTTGAAAATGAAAACCAAGTAAATGAAAATGAACAAGTAGAAAATGAAAATCTAAATATTACAGATTTTGAAACAAATAATAGTGAAAATAATATTAATGATATTAATGATATTAATGATAATAACGATAATGATGATAATGAAGAAAAAGAAACTAAAAAAAATACGCTTTTCTGGATTATCTATATTGTTGTATTTGTAATCATATTAATAATAATTATATTATTAATGCGTGGCTGTAATAGTGTAAAAAGCCAAAAATATAAAGTTGTAATTGAAGCTAATGACTGGGTTACTAATATGTGGAATAAGTGTGTTGATCCTGTTTATTGGTACACTACTGATGGTACAGGAATAAATGGAGCTTCTATTGATATCGATAATGTTTTAAAAGAATGTGATAATTATTATGCTGAATATAATAGTCATAACGAAGCTGTTAATGCTTTAAGTGATGAATATAAAAATTTTAAAGAATATTATGGAAAAATAAAAGAACAAATTGATATAATTTATCCCCAAATTAAAGCTAATAAGCCTGTTTCCAAAGCTGGAACTGATTATGATGACAACATGGAAATATTTTATGAATATCAAGTAAAATTATACAACGAAGTAAAGAATAAGTATTCTAAGGCTTAAAAGCCTTTTTTGTTTGCATAATATGTTAATTTATGCTATAATCAAACTATAGAAAAGAGGTATAAATATGGGACTTATTAAAGCTTTGATTAGTTCAACTTCAAGTGCTTTAGGCGATCAATTTAAAGAGTTCGTCACATGCCCTGCTATGGAAAATGGTGTCCTTATTCAAAGAGGAATTGTAAATCATGGTAGTGGCAATAAAAACTTCTCTGAAGGAGTTATTTCTAATGGTAGTGCTATCGTTGTTCCTAGTGGAACAGCTATGATGATCATCGATAATGGTGAAATTCGTGAATTTACTGCTGAAGCTGGTACTTACACTTTCAATACTAGCAGTGAACCAAGTATTTTCACTGGTGGCCTTGGTCAAGGTATTATTAATACATTTAAAACAATAGGAAAACGTTTTACTTATGGTGGTCAAACTGCTAAAGATCAAAGAGTTTATTATGTAAACTTATTAACAATGACAGGAAACAAATTCGGTTCACCTTCTCCTAAAAAAATAACCGATGAAAAATATGGAATGTTAGAAGTTACATTCTTTGGAGAATATGCTTTCAAAGTAACTAATCCAATCGTTTTAGTTAACCAAGTAATTGGAGCTAATGCTAAAGATACAGTTACATTTGATGAAGTTGTTGGTTCTCAATTAAAAAATAAATTCGTTGAAAAATTGACTCAAGCAATTTCTGTAGTAATGCGTAAACATAAAGTATCATTTGGTGATATGGGACTTTATGGAAGTGATCTTTCAGATGAAATGAATGTTTCCTTAGATGAGTCATGGAAACAATTATATGGTCTTGAAATAACTGATGTTGCTATTGCTGATATCAATTTGACTGATGAATCAATGGCTCGTGTTAACAAGATCGACGATGCTATGATTTTCTCAAATCAAAATTTACAATCTGGTTTAATGGCTAGTGCTACTGCTGACGCTATGAAAACTGCTGCTGGCAATGAAAATGGTGCTATGATGGGATTCATGGGTATGGGCATGGCTCAAGCTCAAGGTGCAAATATGATGGGGGCTATTAATCAAAATGGTCAAACTTATACACCTAATACTAATATGCCAGAATCAGGTACTTTATTCGGAAGCAACAATGAAAAACCTGTAGAAAATCAAACAGAAACTACTGTTAACCCTGAAACACCAGTTAATACACCAAAATTCTGTAGTAATTGTGGTGCTAAAGCTACTGGTCGTTTCTGTGGCAATTGTGGTACTAAATTATATTAAGATCTCTTTTGGGGTCTTTTTATTTGGCAATTTTAAAGTTTTATCATAAAATATTATGGTGATACTATGAAAATTGCTGTTTATGCAATCTGTAAAAATGAAGAAAAATTTGTTAATCGTTGGGTAAAAAGTATGCAAGAAGCTGATGCTATCTTTGTTTTAGATACTGGAAGCACCGACAATACTGTTAATCTTTTAAAAGAAAACAACATCAATGTTGAAACTAAAATAATTAATCCTTGGCGTTTTGATATAGCCCGTAATGAGTCATTAAAATTAGTTCCTGAAACTTTCGACGTATGTGTTTGTACTGATTTAGATGAAGTTTTTAATCCGGGATGGCGAAAAGAAATTGAAAAAGTTTGGAAAGATAATACTAATCGTTTAATTTATAATTATAATTGGAGTTTAGATCAAAATAACAAGCCTTTAGTAAGTTTTTATTATGAAAAAATTCATTCACGCAAGAATTATGAATGGATTCATCCGGTTCACGAAGTTTTAAAGTACACTGGTGATAAAGAAATAAAAGTTAAAACGGATTCGATAACGCTTAATCATTATCCTGACCAAACTAAATCACGCAGTTCATATTTACCTTTACTTGAACTTTCAGTAAAAGAAGAGCCTTTAAATGATCGTAACATGCATTATCTTGGACGTGAATATATGTATTATCATAAATGGAATGAGTGCATTGATACTCTAATAAAGCATCTAAATCTTAAATCAGCCGTGTGGAAAGATGAAAGATCGGCTTCAATGCGTTTCATTGCTAGATCATATAAAGCTTTAAAACGCTACGATGAATCCCGTATGTGGTTAGAAAAAGCAATCAAAGAAGCTCCCCATTTAAGAGATCCATACATAGAAATGGCTTTACTTGAATATGATTTACAAAACTGGGATAAAGTTGTAGAAAATTGTTTGAATGCTTTAAAAATAGAAACTCATGAACACACATACATTAATGAAACATTTAGTTGGAATGAAACACCTTATGATCTTCTAAGCATTGCTTACTATTACTTAAATGACAAAAATAAAGCTTTAGAAAATATTACTAAAGCTTTAGAAATAAATGAAAATGATGAAAGATTGAAAAATAATTTAGAAATAATTAAAAAAATGAAATAAATTTACAAAAAAACCTCAAAAGAGGTTTTTTATTTATATAAGTATTTTTAAAATAATTCTAATTGTTCCAACTTCTCACCACAACTTAATAAAATCAATTTTTTTATAGAATCATAAGATTTAGCATAAGAATTAGGAATTTCAACCAATTTTATCCCCTTTTCTTTACATATTTTAGCTTTTCTAGCATCACATTTTTCACGTTCAATATTTCCGAAATGTTCACCACCTTGTAATTCAAAGGCAACTTTAGGAACCAAATTTAATCCTACAATTTCATAAAGAACAACATCAAATTCTAATGTACTTTTTGATAAAACTGAATCATTGTAAAACAATTCACTTATTTTGACATTTCTTTTAGCTTGAAAAATATCATTCGTACTACAAAAATGCGATATAGTTTTAAAAAAATAATCTTCATTTCTACTACCATTTGACTTCCCAATTTGAATAGTTGCATTATTATTTGGTAAAACTTCAATATCACCATTATTCCTTACATAATTAACCAAGTTATATAAATCGTCATTTTTGTCAAACGATAATTTATTTAATGCTTCATCATCTGATACAACAATTAAATTTTTTTTAGCTCTCGTTACAGCAACATTAGTTATTTCAGAATTGTTTTTAAGCCATTCGAATGTCTTTTGACTAGTCTTAGGTGATATGGAAGTAGAAATTATAATTGTGCTCTTTTCATCACCTTGCATTTGATGAATCGTTCCACAAGAAATATTATTTATATTATTTTCTTTTAACATAGAATTAATAAGATTTTGCTGATTTTTAAAAGGTGTAATTATAGCTGTATCATCCAAATTATTTCGCTTTATATAATCAATTATAGCTTTAGCTTCTTCATAATTTTCATTCTTAAGTTTAGAATTAACATTTTTAACATCTATAAAAGTTAAATTACCTTCAGTAGATAAATAATCTAAATTAAGTTTATTGTCATAAAATCTTTTATTAGAAAAATCTATTATTCTACGCCCACATCTATAATGATATGTAAGCATAATATTCTTAGAAATATTATCATGATTCAACATTACATCTAAAATTGAATTCTTAGCATAATCATAATCATCGGAAATTTTATATTCTTCTTTCAATTTCTCATTTATTAAACTTTCCAAAACAATAACTGGCTTTAATTGATTAGTGTCACCTACTAACAAAAGCTTTTTAGCACGGGCAATCGGAAGCAAGGCAGTTGCAACATTACATTGACCAGCCTCATCCATGATTACTAAATCAAAAGTATGATTAGCCGTTCCAAGTCTAAATGCCGAAATATTAGTAGTAATTATAATGGGAAAAACACTCTCTAACAATTTAATATTATTATCATCTGAACACCATTTATTAAAACTATTAATTCTAACTTCACTATTTTCTATTTCACATATTTCAATAAGTTGTTTATACTTAGGCATCTTTAATTTTTTTATATATCTTAATGATTCAAAATAAATATATTTCTTAAATTCATCGTCTTCAGAAACAGAATTAACTTGTTTTAAAACATCATCATTAGAAATAGTTGGTAAGTCTTCATATTCAAGTTTAAGTTTTTGTAACTGTTCTAAAGTATTTAAATATAAATGATTATAATGATTAGTTATTGAATTGAGTAATTTTTCAGCAGCAATTATTCTTAAAGATAGTTCTTTTTTCTTTTCATAAATCTCAAGATAATTCAATAGTTGTTTATTATTATTGTTAGTTTTACTCTTTATTTTTTCTATTGAAGCATCATTAATTTCATATTTTGGTTCAAAATTATAAAGATCAAGAATTTTTGATGTTGCTTTCAGCACTTCTTCACGATTACCTAATCTAAGATATGGAAATAAAACATCGTTTTTTTCTTTATAAGAAAATTTTAATTTTTCTAGTATTCCATTAATTGGTTTATTATTTGAAGAGCAAACTAAAGTTGTTTTAGAATTAAAAAATTCACTCAAAATAACATTTATTATCGTTTGGGTTTTACCAGTACCAGGTGGACCTTCAACATAAGTTATTGGGTATTTCATTGTATTATATATAACCTGCATTTGATCTATATTTACTTTATTATTATAAATAACAATTGCAGGTTCCTTCCTTTTAGCACCAAATCTATTAGAATTACCAAAAAAAGCTTTTAAAGGATATTCCATATTTCCATTTAAAATTTTTTCTTCAAGTAAACTATAAGTAGGAAATAGATTAACAGGAACATCACGTTTTAAAATCATAAATTCAGGCATTTGATTAATCATTTCAGAAAATCTTAAATTAGATCTTATTAACTCTAAATAATCATTAAAATATAATTTCAAATGTTTTGTTATATTATTTGCAAATTCAAACGGATCAATATCAATATATGAATTAATAGAATGTTTCTTATTTTTTATTAAAAAACTACTATTAATTCTAGGAATATTATTTATAGACAATTTTTTTAAAGCTGGGTTAAACATAACATCATAATATAAAATAACATATGTTTTACCATTATCGTCAATGGAAAGAAATGATAAAATCATATAATTAACTGAGCCATCATTATGTACATCATATTTTTTTATATAATCTAATATTTGCTTTTCTTGAATTTCATTTAAAATAATTTGCTTCTTTTTTAGCAAAATGTCTTTATCAATTCCTGAAATTAAAAATTTACTATTTTGATATGGATCATTATCTAACTCATTACATTTCATATAATATCTCAATATATTATTGTCAAATGTTTCATATTTTAGCCATTTGACAGCATAAAGATTATTTTCTATTTTTTTTATTAATTCTAATGGTGTATCATAACTAGTAAACTCTAAAATTCTAGCCGATAAAATATTTTCAAATTTAATAATAGCTTCTAAGCTATCTAATGACTTGTTAGAATTAAAAATATTTACTTTCAAATGCTTATTCATTAAATCAATATCTTTAATTGCTATCCAATAATAGGTTATTTCATTTTTATTATTCTTATAAACAATATCTATCCATTTTCCACGTTTTAAACTTTCTGATATTACTAATTCAATATTTTCCATTACATCATCTCATAGTAAATATAGCATAAAACTTTAAAAAACTCTATTAAATAGAAAAAGTTAATAATTAGTTTACACAAAAAATGAAAAATGATCACATAAAAAGATAAAAACTGACTTAGTTTTTATCTAATATATCTATTTTGAAGAAATTTAGCATTTTCTTCATAAACATCATGTTTTTGTACATAACTATTTGTATTAATTATAACTATTGGTAAATTATTTCTTTTAGAAAATTCTAGATCCCACTCGGTAAAATTATCATAACAAACTATGCCAATTGGTTTTAAAGAATCACTTTTTTTAACAGCAATTTCATTATAATAAGATGTAGAATTAAGTAAAGACGTAGGTGTTGGTAATTCATAAACTACGCTAGCATCTATTGATGATAAAGCATTACTTTCATAATTTTTATAACTCCAAGAATCCATACTAGAAATATGTGCTATCATACTAGGATCAAAACCAGAATACATTAAGGTTAATATTTCATTAGGGTTTTGATACATCGAAATATTATCAGTTCCTATGAAAGAAAAAGATTGAGATAAACGTTTAACTTCTTCCATCTTAGGTTGTTCTTTACCCTTTTTTACATTGACATTGCATCTTACAAAAGCATAAAATTCTTCGCCATTTAAATAATATATTTCAGTACTATATTTTTCACTCAAATCTTTTTTAAACAATGAAGAATCTTTAGATAATGACTTAATAGTACTATCTATTATTAATTTTTTAGATTTTTCTTTCATGAAATTTAAATCGTCATAATAAGCTTCTCTAAAGTCATATTGTTGATATTTTTTTAAAAAATATAATTTTTCTTCATAAGTATATTCATTTAATTTTATAAATTCTAAATAAAAATCCATTCTTTCTTTAAGAATATTTTGATTACTTAAAGAAGAAAAACTTATTATTTGCTTTAAATCAAGATAAGTATTTTGAAATAAATCATCAAAAAAATATTGAGAAATTAAATCACACATATATAAATTTAATATTTCTTGTTGATCTAATTCATCATAATCATTATCAAAATAATATCTAGTATCAATCAAGTTTTTATCATTAAAGTTAATAAGTAGATCTGGCATTTTTATTCTTCTAAGTGTATAAGTTTCATCTAAATCTATTAAATCTTGAAATTTTGTAACAATTCTTTGATAAATTACTGGATCTAATATGGAAGCAATTTTTTTAGGTTCAAGTTTTACTGAAAATTTATTGGAAACAAGCAATTTTTTACCGACTTCGTAATCTAACAATAAAATAAATTTATATAATTCTAAAACATTTACTTGCATAGTTTCTAACATATTTAGTAAAACTTCAACTGTTTCATAATTAAAAGAAAATGCTTCTGATGAATTAGTTGGTTGTAAATATTCATGAATATAACCAACTAATTTGGTATATTTTTCACCTTTTTTTAAATTTTTAATTTTATGAATACGAAGGAAAAAGTCATCTTCACCTAATATATCAAACGTCAAATCAATATTTTTATCATGAAACAAAATATAATCAAACTCAGGATTACTAAACCAATCATCATTTAAAAATTTTGTTTCTAATTCGTTTATATACTTGGAATAATGTTTTTCAATATATTTTGGATCACGATTTTCTAACTTTTCATCTTTAATCAATGTAAAATTTTGAACGGAATCGAGAAAATCAAAATTTGGATAATTAAAAAAGAAAAGCCTTTTTTGCAAAAGCAATTGTTTATTATTCATTTAAATTCCTCTTTTTAAATTTTATTGTAAAAATTAAAAACTCTAGAAATCTAGAGCTTTTTACATAAAGTTTTAGCTTTTTTTCTATCATTCATTATAACTAACCCTTTAATTGCACTTTTTACAAGTTTATAGCCACCGTAAAGGATAGCTCCACAAGCTGCTCCAACACCGATTACCATCGGACCAGAAATAATAGCTACAGGTTTTGATGCAGCAGCTAATAAACTAGCTGCTTTAGAAGCAGTACTAATACTACTAGCCGTAGTAAGAGAAGATGCTACAACTGGAACTATGTTAGGAAAAATTGTATTAACAGTACCAGCAATACCTGCTCCATAAGTACCACCCTTAACAAGAGTATTACCTATATTTCTAACAACTTTAAATTTTTTGTTTTCTTCTAAAATAGATTTATTAATGTTTTCTAAACTTTTAATTTTGGAAACACTTGAATTTGCTAATTCTTCCTTATCTAATCCATAAACTTTTTGAATTTTTTCTTCAAATTTAGCTTCGTTCATATCTATTTTCCCCCTTTATTTGCCACATATTATAGCACAAACTTTCATTTTGTCAAATTGGCACTATTTAATCAAACTTTTAATCTTTTGTAATTCAAAACGATATTTTTGTTTAACATTAGGGTATTTTTCATGATCAACTTCGCTTAAAAACATCGATAAAGGTCTCGCATATAAACCCATATCATCATATAAAGCTCGATAACCCAAGTTTGACAGTTGTTTAAAAAAAATATCACTTCAAGTATTGTAATTATTTGTTTTTTTTATTATCAGTAATAAGGAGTGAAAATTAAATTTCACTTTTTATTTTGATAAAAACATAAAATAAAAAAACTTTTTCACAAAA
>CAKPHY010000012.1 GCA_934162285.1 uncultured Bacilli bacterium | reverse complement strand
GTGTAACTGTAAAGATAGATAAAACGGCACCAACGTGCACGAAAACAATAAGTGGTGCAAAAGTTACTGCAACAATTAGTGATAATGGTGGAAGTGGGCTTTTAAAAATTACTCCTATCGGAAGTGTTTGGTCAAAAGAATCTTCAAATAAATATTCATTGATATTTAGTCATACAACCGGTTCTCAAACTAAGTCTTTCTTTATGGTAGATAATGCTGGAAATAGTAATACTTGTAGTGTAACTGTTACTGCTAAAACGCAATATAAAAAGCAAACTTGTACCAATTATGGTTCTTATAATTCAGATCCTTCAACTGTCGAAAGTTGTACTGCTTCAGGTACTGCAGGTAAGGATTACACTTATTCAAAGTGTAGTACTCCAACATACAAATTTTCTTCAGCAAAAGTAACTGGTAAATGTGAAAATCTTGATAGCCCAGGTGCTTTTATATCAACTTATACCTACCTTGATACAACTAAAACTTATTATTCAAAGACTTCTGCTATAAATGCTTGTCAAAATTCATTGACTAGTAAATGTCCTAGTGGCACTAAATTAGCATATAACGATTGTGATTCTAAGTTAAACAAAACAATAACTAAGACAACTTATACAGCTAGTAAGTGTAGTAGTTGGTCAGATAGTGGTACTTGGCAAAATACTTCAATTGCTGGATGTACTAATCCTGTTACATGTAATGTAGCAACCCAAATTGTTTATTCTAAAGGATAAAATTTGATTTTTAAAAGTCAATTAGAAAGTAATTTGATATTGAAATATATTAAATATAAATTAATTTAAAAGAACTGGAGAAATCCAGTTTTTTTAGTTATTTAATATTTATAATTAAAGATTTAAAAATATAATAAAATTGTTTTTTACTGTTTTGATCTTAAAAGTATTTTATTAATATAAATTTTTGTAAATAAAATTTTTGTATTCTTTTAAATAATTGATATAAAAATTAATTCATGATATAATTGTAACTATGAAAGAGAAAGAAATAATAAAATATTTGGATTTTATAAATTTTGATCCTAATTTTAATGATTGGTTTTTAATTGTTAAACCTATTCTTTTAAATAAAGAATTTCAAAAAAGAATGCTTTATAAACATCATTATGGAAGTGTGTATTATCATTCAGTTTTAGTATCTTTCTTAGCTTATAAGTTTTCTTTAAATAAAAAGTGTGATAGTAAAGTATGTGCTGTTGCTGGGTTGCTTCATGATTTCTATCCTTATCCATGGCAGTATTCAAAGGCTTTAGAATATATGGATCCGGTATTATATTGTCATTTAAAAATGCATAAATCATTTTTTAAAAAACATGGTTTTGTTCATGCTAGACAAGCTTTAGAAAATTATCATAAAGTTTTTCCTGAATTTGTTAATGAGAAAGTTGATAATGCTATTTTAAGACATATGTTTCCTCTCAATTTGGCTTTACCTAAGTATAAAGAAAGTTGGATTGTAACATATGCTGATAAAGTAATTGCAATAAAGGAGTTAGTGAATAAAAATGCTAAAGATTGAACAATATTTTTTGTGCTTTATGATTTATTCAATGATAGGGTGGTTAATGGAAGTAATTGTGACTTTTGTTGAAGACAAAAAGTTTGTAAATAGAGGTTTTTTAATTGGACCTTATTGCCCTATCTATGGATGGGGATATTTAGCAATAACAATTTTGTTAACAAAATATAAAACTCATCCTATAGCTTTATTTGTTCTAATTTCAGTAGTGTGTTCCGTTATTGAATATGTAACAAGTTTAGTTTTGGAAAAATTGTTTCATGCTCGTTGGTGGGACTATAGTAAACGTCTTTTAAATGTTGATGGACGTATTTGTATTACTAATTCTGTTGCTTTTGGTGCTTTGGGAATAGTTGCCTTAATGTATTTAAATCCTATAATTGAAGGCTTTATTTTTAATATAAATCCTCAATTAACTATGATTATTGCTATTATTGTTTTTATAATTTATTTAGTAGATAATATCACTTCTTTTAAAATTGTTAATTCTTTTAAGAATAAATTTGCTTCTTTTACAGATAATACTGAAGAAATAAAAGAAAAAACTTTGAAATTCTTTAATAGTAAACCATTAACAAGAAGAATTAAAGAAGCTTTTCCGAATTTAAAACCAATTTTTTCTAAAATCAAAAAATAAAAAGTCTTAATTTTGAAATGTGGTCATCAAAATTAAGACTTTTTTGATCTTTAATTTGCTAAATTATCATAAATGTGTTAGTATATCTGCAGCTTAAAGGGGTATTAGTATGAAATTTTTTGATGATGAATTAGAACAGATTGAAAAATATAAAGCTAAAGTTTTAACATTGTTAGCTTCTTTTTTAAAAAAAATTTTTATTTCTGTTGGAGTTGAAGATAATTCTAAGGAAGTTATTGAAACAATTTCTCAATGTTCTTTTGAATATGAGGCTAATAGTCCAGATACAATAGCTTTTTATTTACAAGATACTAAAAAAATATATCTTTGTGAATACTTTTTCCATCTTAGTTCATTTGAACAACTTGCATCTTTAATTCATGAGTATGGTCATATACTTTTAGATATTTATGCTGGCAGAAAATATAGTGTTCCTATTTCAGCAAGTGGGGAATTTTTTGAAGAAGGTATAAATGATTTATTATCAGAAATGGTAATTAATAAGGATTTAAATGCTAAAACGTCTTATTTATTAAAGGATGGTTATTTAGCAAGTAAAGAGATTATGGCTTTTTTATTTGGTTTAGCAGATAATTATTATGCTATACTTTATAGTTTTTACTTTAAAAGTCAAGAAGAATTTAAAAAAGAATTGTTTAAACAATTGAAAATTCGTGTTCCAGATTTAGAAAAAATCTTGGGGATTTATAGTATTGAAGATACTTTAAATGATTCTAAAATGGTAAAAAATAAATTGAGTGCTGAACTTTTTAAATTATGTTCACGCCAACTTTCAAAGTTTAATCTTCAAGAATTAACTTCTTCTTGTTTAAACTCAAATAATGAATTTTTTTATCATAATTCTTTATTTGAAAAGTATATTTTTGAAAGAACACTTTATCATGCAATGCCTTTTGAGTCTATGCTCACTGTTGATAACATGATCAAATTAAATGTTAAATTAGAAGCATTACTTAAAAGGGAAGAATTTTCATCAGAAATTTATGATAAGGCTTTAATTGCTTTATATTTTAAAGATCCTATTAATTTTGATAAGCTTAAAGACTATATTGTTAAATTACCAAAAGAAATTGGTATTAATATGTTTAATGAGGCTTTAAAAACTAAGAGTCCTTTTAATAATATGATCAAGATTATTAAAAACTGGAACTTTAGTCCTTCTGCGAGTGGGTTAAAATATATTAGTTTTTATGATCAAAAAGCATCTAAAAGTAAAAGAATTATATTTTTATCTAATTTCCTTTATAACAATGAGATAAATTCTTCATATTATAAAGAACTTTTAGATCTAGTTAGTACTACTAAAATTAATGATAAAACCAAACTTTTAGTTGTTAAAGCATTAAAAAGTTTTCTTAAAAATAATTTATTTTATTCTGATGATCCTAATACTATTTATGTTTTATTCAAAATTAAAGATGTTTTAGAATATATCAAAGCTGATAAATTTATTATTAATTCTTTAAAGAACGCTTTAGAAAAATATGGAAAAGAAATTAATTATATAAATAGTAAATACAATTTAAAAATTGAAGTTAAACCTTCACTTCTTAATATCAATCTATTTAAAGTTCAAGCTAAAACCTTATTAGAAATATTATATGATCCAGAAGTGAAATTTTTGAAAAAGTTCATTTATAGTTCATTTAGAGAACTTATTCATTTAATGCCAAGAATAGAAGTATTAACTTTATTTAAAGATTTAATTTTATCACATAATGGTTATTATATTTCTATGGCTAATGAATTAGATCTTGAGTATGGTTTTAGTAGGGGAAATGATGAATTTGCCAAAGTGTTAAAAAAGTGCTAGAATATGTGGCCGAAAAGAAAAGGGGAGTTTTTATTATGGAAAGATTTGCTAGTAAAACAATAGAAAATTTAAAATTAAAAGAAGAAAATTTATTATTCGAACAATTAACTAAAAATAGTTTATTAACGGTTTTAAGTAATATGGCGAGTACTATCAATATGGGTATTGATAAAACAGAATTAAAAAAAGCTTTAGGTAAAGTTAAATTTGTTGATAATTTAGACTATGATCAATTTAATGTAGAAGGAAATAAAATATATCTTAGTAAAGATTTAAAAGAACAAGATTTAAAAACAAAAGTTTATGTTTTAGCAAGTGCTTATGCTAGAGTTTTAACAGCTAACAAAAATAAAAGTGCTTTAAATAAAGGAATGGAAGAAGTTTTAGCAGATATGGTTGCTAATAATTTAACGTCAAAGTTCTTTTATATTAGTTCTAAAAACCGCTATGCTCGTGACTATATGGAATTTATTTTGTCTTTAAGTGATGAACCATATAAATTGATGGCCGAATATTTTTTAACTAATGGTGTTAATTTTGAACGTGAATTAGCACGTATTGCCATTAAAAATAACATATCTTTATATGAGATTGGTAATTTGAAATCTACAAATGAAAATGGGCGTCCAGTTATTTATAATACGAAATTTTATCCAATTTTAAATAATTGTGATATGCGTACATTAATGAATGAATGTTTTAATGATAACAATACTTCTTTAACATCAGTATTTAGATTTAATAATCTTTTTTTAGAAGATCATCTTAGAAGTCGTTTCTTAAATGATTTTTCAATAGATAGTCTTGAATTATTTGCTTTAACTGCTGGATCAACTTTAAATTTGACTGATGATCTTGGAGAAGTGTCTAATTATTTTGGATCATATCCATATGATTTTTATCGTATTCGTCCATTTGTTGATGAAAAATCATTTGGTTTAAATACTAGAAGTATTCTTAAAGAAAATGATTTAAGATTTAATGCCATTGTTGCTGATATTAAAGCTGGAAAATTTAATGATGATTTAAAACGATACACTTGTTATTATAATTATCATGCTAGTCTTTCTGATCGTTTAGTATTCTTAGAAAGGTTAGCTTTATCTAATGGTATTACTAATGGTTTTTTATTAAACGAATTATTGGAAATAATGAAAACCAGAAAAATTGAAAAGTTAAATGAACGTGATCAAGCTTATCGTTTAATTTATGCAGCAACAACTCAATTTTTAAACTCTAAAGTATTTAATGAATCATCTAGATATGATGCTTATACACCTAAAGCATTAAAATCTTCTTTGGAATTAATGGATGAGTATTATTATTTTGAACCAGTTGGAATACCTTTTTATGAACAAAAGCCTGTTGAAACGAAAAAATTATTACATAAATATGTTAAACTAAGTGAAAATGAATTAAAGTATTTAATACCTGCTTATCGTAAGAATGATTTATTAAGAAATCCTGAAAGCTTGAGTAATGAAGAATTAATAGCTATTATGAATGATCAACATGTTCAAATAAACCGAAAATATTTTCAAGAAGTTTTAAATTCGAGAAAATATTCAACACCTAAATATAGATAATTAAAGGAGAAAAATTATGAAAAACATAATAAAATCTTTTGCTCATCAAATTGATGGTGCTATTTTAGAAAGTAATGTTAAATCTAATTTATTTAGTTTATTAGTAAAAATGATTAAAACTTCAGAAAAAAATATTAATTTAGATGAGTTTAAAAAAGCATTTAAAGAGATTAAAATTAATTATGTTGATAATTTAAATTTAGAATACTATATATCTGGAGAAAATCATATTTATGTTGATAAAAGTATATTTGAAAAAAGTGATATTGAACGTAATTATATTTTAAATCGTGTTTTAATTAGAGTTTTGATCCTTAAGAATTCTAATGATCGCACACTACTATCTACTGCTATGGAAGAGGCTTTAGCTGATTTAGCTACTAATTATGCTGCTTTAAATAATAATTTAACAAGAGAACCTATTGAATCTAAAAATCGCGTAAATCGTGATTTTGTTGAAATGTTATTATCTTTATCTAATAATAAAAATAGTGTAATAACTGAATATTTGTTTGGTAGTACAAGAATATTTTTAGGAAAGCTTCGCGCTACTTTAGCTAAAAATAATTTAGGTTTAAATTGCTATAATAATCTTAGTAATTTAATTCATGACGAAAATGTTGTTGAAAATGGTGATTTTGATTGTATTTTTAGTCAAACTAACTTTAATCAATTAATGGATATGTGTTATAATGAAAATTTTCTTGATTTAATGGCAACATTTAAATACAATAATGCCTTTCTTGAAAAATATGTTATTGATAAATATTTACAAAATAATCGTTCTTTAGAAAAATTTGAGATTTTTATTTTAAATGTACCTTTTAAAAATAAATTAAACCTTACAGATGATTTTGATTTATTAGAAGAATATTTAAAAAATCAACCTGAAAATTTTTATCGCCTTCGTCCCTATATAAATGAAAAAAAATTACCAAGCTATATAATAGATGTCTTAGATGAATTTGATCAAGAATTTAACGCTATTGTTTCCAATATTGATAATGGTTTAGTTGTTTCTAGTATCAGTGAATATACTTATTGTTATAATCCTAATGCTGATAGTGTAGATCGTCGTATATTTTTAGAGCAATTAGTGTTATCTAATGGTATTACTAATGGTTTCTTATTAAATGAATTATTAGAAATAATTAAAAGAATTGATATTAAAAAAATGAAAAATGATGCTGATAAAGAATACATTTATAATTTAATATTTGAAGGAACAAAACAGTTTTTAAATAATAACTATTTAAATAATGATAAACCATATGATGCTTATACTTCTAAAGTTTTAGGTAGTGCTAAATGTTTATTAGATAAATATCGTGTTAAGAGTCCAACAACAATTCCCGTTGATTATCAAAGTATTGACTTTGTAAATGACTTTGTAAATGATTATGATAATAAAAGGATAGATGAAAATCATTATTTATATTTGAGATTTCATTATAGTAATTTTTTAAGAAATCCAAGTACTTTTGATTTATCTACATTAATGAAAATAGTTAATGATGAAAATATTGTGGTATATAAAAAATATTTTGAAGGAATTTTGAATGAACGATTAGAAGCCAAAAGAAGAAGATATCGAAGATAAAGTAAAAAACAATTTGTGCATAACAAGTTGTTTTTTGTATAATTATTTTAGGCGAAAAAAACTTTAAATGGAATATATAAATATAAAAATAAATATGATGAGTATGTTAATAAATATGGGAATTTTAAAGTTAAATGGAGTGGGTTAGATTAAAAATAAAAAGTTTAGTTTTAAGTGAAGTTTACTCTTTAAAAAATAAGTGATTAATGTATTTTAGTTTCTTTATATACTTTATAGGTAAAATTCAAACTTTACTATTTAAAAAGTTTATTTTTCTGTATAACGAATCAAAAAAGATTTATTTTCATTTATTTATATGGTATAATTATTTTAACGGATCTAAAAATTGTCAGAATTACTGATTAAATAAATTTTAAATTGGGAGTTAGTTATATGAACAGTGAAGTTTTAGAAAAAGACAAAATAAATACTAAATCTATTTCATTAAGGAAATTACTTTATTTTGGTATTAAAAGATTATTTGATATTGTGTTTTCTTTAATAGGGTTAGTTTTTTTAGTGCCTGTTTTATTAATTGTGAAAATTAGTTATATGTTGACAGGCGATTTTCATTCAATTATTTTTAAACAAGAGCGAACAGGAAGATACGGTAAAAAATTTAATTTGTATAAAATCAGAAGTATGGTTGCAGGTAATAATGTCAGAGATATGAGCTGTGAAGATAAATTTACTAAAGTTGGTAGAATAATTAGAAAATTATCTTTAGATGAACTTTTACAAGTAATTAATATTTTAGATGGTGATATGAGTTTTATTGGACCTCGTCCTTGGATTCCTGAATATTATGAAAACATGAATGAAAAACAAAGACATCGTTGTGATGTAAGACCAGGTTTAAGTGGTCTTGCTCAAGTAAAAGGAAGAAACGATATATCAATATTTGAAAAAATTAACTATGATTTAGAATATGTAAAAACTTGTTCAGTAAAAACAGACATTAAAATTGTTTTTATGACAGTTAAAGCTGTTTTTGGTCAAAAGGGTGTAGATGCTGGTAAAGGTACTATACATGATGAAATAGAAGCATTAAGAAAGCAAAATAGAGGTACTTTGAATGAAAAATGATCTAGTTAGTATTATAGTTCCTGTTTTTAATGCCGAGAAATTTTTAGATGAAACTATAAATAGTGTTTTGAAGCAGTCTTATCAGAATTGGGAACTTTTGTTAATAAATGATTGTTCTAAAGATAATAGTAAAGAAATATATCAAAAATATAAAAAAGATGATCGTATTATTTGGTTTGATCAAGAAAAAAATGGTGGAGCGGCTTTAGCACGAAATAAAGGTATTGAATTATCAAAGGGTAAGTATTTGTGCTTTTTAGATGCCGATGATTTATGGGAAAAAGATAAGCTAGAAAAGCAATTGAACTTTATGAAAAAAAACAACTGTGAGTTTTCTTTTACTGGTTATGAATTTGCAGACGAAAAAGGAATACCTAATGGTAAAAAAGTTAAAGTTCCTGCTACTATAACGTATAAACAAGCCCTTAAAAATACAACTATTTGGACAAGTACAGTGATGTTTGATATGAATAAACTTTCTAAAGATTCTATATATATGCCTAATGTAAAAAGAGGACAGGATACAGCAACATGGTGGAAAGTTTTGAAAAAAATTAAATGTGCTTATGGCTTAAATGAAGTACTATCTTATTATAGAAGGACAAATGAAAGTTTATCTGCAAATAAATTAACAGCTTTAAAAAGAACGTGGAATTTATATCGAAATGTTGAAAAATTAGGTGTTTTTTCTAGCACTTATAATTTCTGTTGGTACTGTTACAATGCGGTAAAAAGGAGAATTTAATGAAGAATGAAAAAATAAAAGTATCTGTTTGCGTTCCAATTTATAACATGGAAAAGTATTTATCTCAATGTTTAGATTCATTGGTTAATCAAACATTAAAGGATATTGAAATAATTTGTGTTAATGATGAATCAAAAGATAAATCACTTGAAATCTTAAATGAATATCAAAAAAAGTATTCTAATATTAAAGTAATTTCTCAAAAAAATACTGGTTTAGGAGGGGCAAGGAATACAGGATTAAAAAATGCTAGTGGTGAGTTTGTTGGTTTTGTAGATGCTGATGATTTCATTGAATTAGATATGTATGAAAAATTATATTCACTTGCTAAAAAAGAAGACGCTGAGATTGCTATGTGCAATTTGAAATTTTATCCACCTGACGTTAAAACTAAAAAAACTATTTGGTTTAAAGAATATAAAGGAGTAGTAGATGGTGAGTTTTTAAATAAAAACACTCAACCTTGGAATAAAATCGTTTCAAAAGATTTAATTAATAGAACACATTTTGAATTTTTTGAAAAAAATGGTGACGGAATGTTTGTATTATTAATGATACAAGCTAATAAAATAGCTAGCCTTAACGATAAATTATATAATTATCGTGTCGGTCATTCATCGATGTCTACTAATTATAAACTTGATAATTTTATTATTTCAGTAAATAGTGCACATAAACAAATTGAAGAATTAAATCATACTGATTTAAAAGAAAAGTATCAAGAATATTTTAATTATAGATTAATTTATTCTTTAATACAAGGAATGGCAATAGCTGCTCAAAAAGGTAATAAAGATGTTTTTTTAGAATACAAAGCTGAATTGAAAAAATTAAATTATAAAAAGAATACTTATATGAAAAAGATCTTGAAAAAAGAATTTTCTTTAACTAAATATTTAGGTATGGTTTATATATTACCAATTAATTTTTCTATATCTAGTTTTTTGTCAAAAATTGTTTTGTAAGGAGAATATTATGCCTAAAATTTTAATATGTGGGCACTTTGCTAATGGTGCTGAATCTTTTGATGGTCAGACGATTAAAACAGTTAATTTATATAAAGAGTTATTAGAAAAATATGGTAAAGAAAACATTATTATTTCTGATACTTATTTTATAAAAAAGCGTCCATTTAAATTTTTTTATAATCTTAAGTGTAATATAAGTAAGGTTGATAATGTAATAATTTTACCTGCACAAAGAGGAATAAAAATTATTGTTCCTCTTTTAAATTTATGGAATAAGAAGAAGCGTTTTAAAATTCATTATGTAGTAATAGGTGCTTGGTTGCCGGATATTGCTATGAATAATAAGTTTTTACAAAAAAAATTAAAAAAAATTAACTTTATTTATGTAGAAACTCAAAATACAATTAAACGTTTAGAAGATATGGGTTTTGATAATCTTTACCAAATGAATAACTTTAAAAAGTTGGTAGTTTCTGAAAGTAAATATAAAAATAGTTCAAAAGAATTAAGATGTTGTATATTCTCAAGAATTGAATATTTAAAAGGAATAAATGATGCTATTGATGTAGTTAATGAAATTAATTCAGAAAGTTCTAAGAAAATTTATTTAAATTTATATGGTAAGATAAAAGGCGAGTATGCTTTAGAATTTCAAAAACGGATTGAAAATAATGAATACATATCATATAAAGGAATAGTTGATTCCAATAAAAGTGTAGAAACTATTGAAGACTATAATTTATTACTTTTTCCAACGCTATATTATACCGAAGGAATTCCAGGCACAATAATTGATTCGTATTTTGCTGGTGTTCCAGTATTATCATCAAAATGGGAAAATTTTACAGATGTCATTGAAGAAAATAAGACAGGATTAGGATACAAGTTTGCAGATAAGAAGGAATTTAAAAAAATTTTGATAGACATATTGAATGATAAGTACGATTTAGAACAAATGAGTTATAATTGTAAGAAAAGAGCATTGGATTATTTGCCTGATAATAGTTTAAATGTTTTGTATAAGAATTTGGGTGATTTAGGTGGCAATAAATAAATTTTATATAAAAAAGTGGTTTAAAATGATGACTGGTAAGAGTATTTTACATGTTAATCAGCCTAAAGGTAATTATTTTAAAATAAATAGTTTAGAAGGTTATTATAATGATTTAACTGAAAAAGTAACAAAAAGTAATCTTTCACTAAATGAAATCCCTATAACTGAACTACCGAATGGTAAAAAAATTGAATTTTCTATTGCTATTTTCCAATATGGTTTAGGCGCTTATGATTTGTATTTGGCAAATAATGACAAGAAAAATTTAGAAAGATTTTTTACAACTGTAAAATGGGCTATTGATAATCAAGGTAATAATGGTGGTTGGAAAAGTTTTGAAGATAATAAAGCTAATCCATATTCAGCTATGGCCCAAAGTGAAGGTATTTCACTTTTATTAAGAGCTTTCAAAGAAACTAAAAATAAATTATATTTTGATAGAGCCAAATCAGCTATTTCATTAATGTTAAATGATGAAAAAAGTGGTGGTTGTACTCAATATATTAACGATGATGTTATTTTAAAAGAATATCCATTAAGATCTGTTGTTTTGAATGGATGGATTTTTTCAATTTTTGGTTTATATGATTATCTTTTAGTTGAAAAAGATGAAAAAATTGAAGACACATATAATCAAACAATTGCTACATTAAAAAAACAAATTAATAAATTTGATGTTAAATATTGGAGTAAATATGATGATGATTATAAATTAGCGAGTCCATTTTACCATCATTTGCATGTAGAATTATTAAATGCATTATATGATATAACTGGTGAAATGGTATTTAAAAATTATGCTAATATATTTGATAATTATTCTAAGAAAAGAATTAATAGAGTGAAAGCTTTTTTGAAAAAAAGTTTTCAAAAAATAAGGGAAAAATAGTATGAAGAGATTATTATGTATTGTTGGTTCAATGGATGCAGGTGGTGCCGAAACATTTTTAATGAAAATATATAGAAACTTAGATAAAAGTAAATATCAAATGGATTTTTGTGTTGCCAAAAAAGAAAAAAATTTATACGAAGATGAAATTGTTAATGCAGGTGGCAAGATGTACCGAGTTACACCTAAATCTAAAGGCTTACTAAAAAATTTTAACGACATCCGTAAAATTGTTAAGGTTAATCAGTATAAATATGTTTTGCGTATTTCTCAACATTCATTATCGTCATTAGAGCTTTTTGCTGCTAAATTAGGTGGTGCTAAAGTATTAGCATTTAGATCTAGCAATTCAAATAGTGGTGGTGGTAAGTCTAATTTATTTTGCCATTATGTGTTTAGACCGATAGCTAATTTAATTTCAAATGTAAAAATAGCACCTTCTAAAGAGGCAGGAAAGTTTATGTTTGGTAAGTCAAAATTTATAATTATTAATAATGGCTTAAATTTGAATGAATACAAGTTTTCTATTGATAACAGGAAAAAATATCGTACAATGTTTAATGCAGATTCAAAATTCGTAATAGGACATGTTGGCAGATTCAATTTTCAAAAAAATCATAAATTTTTAATTGATATTTTTGAAGAGTATTTAAAAATAAATAAAGATGCAGAATTGTGGTTATTTGGAAAAGGTGAATTAGAGGACGAGATAAAATCTTATATAAATACTAAAAAGTTAACTAATTATATAAAAACATTGGGGGTAAGAGAGGATGTTTCCAAGATTTACTCAGCTTTTGATTGTTTTGTTTTTCCTTCTTTATTTGAAGGAATGCCCAATACAGTTGTTGAAGCTCAAACATCAGGGGTTTATTGTTTAGTTTCTGATAGTATTTCGAAAGATTGCAAATTGAATACAAATTTAGAATTTATTTCTTTGAATTCTAAACCTAAAGTTTGGGCTGAATCTATAAAGGATTCTCAGTTTGATTATAGAGAAAAAGCATTTGAAATTGTAAAAGATAATAAATATGATATAAATGATGTAGTAATTGAGTTTGAAAAAATAATCTTTAAAAATTTAGAAAATTAATCTATAAATTGTTAGAAATGAGAGATAATATGGCTTTAAAAATAAATAAAGAAAAATTTTGTTCAATAATATTTGTTATGTGTGCATTGATGATTATTTTTGCCCCATATCAATCTGATAGTACTTTATCTTTAACTAGCTCATTATTAAGTAACATTTTTAAAGTATTACTGTACACTTTCACAGGATTAAATATAATTTTAATCATTTTTCCGATTTTAAAATATAAGAAAACAATTTTAAGAAAAGATTTATTTCAAACTATTCCAATGATCATTTTTGTTATTATTAGTAGCTTTCATACTTATGATGGTTCTATCAATTTTTCGGGATTTCTATTTTCGCTATTGTGGATAATTTTTGCTTTAGCTCCCGATAACATAAAAAAGCGAACATTTATCTATTTTAAGAATGCTTTTATTATCATTTGTATAGCTGGCATAATATGTTACCTAAGTTATGATTTAAATTTGTTCTTACCTTATAAGGTTGTTAATTATTATAATAACAACGCAATAGTTGAAAACTACATAGATTATAAATTTATTTTTTTATATCGGGCAAGTAGCTCAATTTCTTTAGTAAGATTATGTGGCATTTGTAATGAACCTGGCTATTTTGGTACTATTTGTGCATTAATATTATGTGCAAGTTCACTTAATTTGAAAAAAAAGTCTAATATTATTATTTTAATAGCTGGATTTTTAACATTTTCTTTGGCGTTTATAATTACTTTAGTTATATATCTATTATTAAAATATTTGAAAGATGTTCGTACAGTAATATTAACAGTATTATTGACTTGTTTCTATTTATTCTTATTGCCAAATATTTATACAGGTAATCCTACAATTGATAGATTTATTCAAAGAATGACAATTACTGATGAAGGCTTAGCCGGTGATAATCGTACTACTGATGAACTAGAATATGTCTTTAATGACGTAGTTAAAAATAAACCACTTTTTGGTTATGGTGAAGGCTATCTTAAGACTCAAAATTTAAAAGGTGGAGTTTCTTCATATAAGACTTACATAATTCAATATGGTTTTGTTGGCTGCATATTATTGTGGGGTAGTTTGTTATTAGCAGCTTTGTATAAAAATAAAAATTATTTATCTATTATTTATATAATTGTCTTTTTTGTTAATATATATCAGCGCCCTAATATAATGACGCTTCAATATCAAATATTATTATTTGGTGGCCTTGCATTTATAAATGCTAAATTAAGAGCGAAAGCAAATGCAAATAATACTGTAGAAATATTATAAATATTATCGGAGGTTTTTATGAAAGTAATGCACGTTATACATGGATTTAATACAGGTGGTGCTGAAACACTTGTTAAACAATATGTTATTGGTATAAATAAAGAAGAATTTGATATTGTTGTTCTTTGCTTTGAACATCATGATGAATCACCATACGAAAAAGAAATAGAAAATAGTGGTGTTAAGATTATTTATATATGTGATTATTTAAAGTTTAACAAAAGAAAAGGAATTATATTTAAAATAATTAACTATTTACAACGATATTATTATTTTAAGAAATTTGTGCGTATAGAAAAACCTGATATTATTCATAGTCATTTAAAATTAAATAGATTTGTTAAATTTGCAAAACCAGCATCTAACACCGACATATATCATTCAGTTCATTCAGAACCAATTAAGTTTTGGAAAAACGCTGAAGATAAAGATTTTCAAGCAGCTAAGTGGTTAGTTAATAAATATCAAATGCGTTTTATTGTTTTACATGATGAAATGCGATTAGAAGTTAATCATATGTTTAATGTTAATAATTCTATTGTATTAAATAATGGAATAGATTTTAAAAAGTTTAACCAAGCATTACCAAAAGAGAATGTCAGAGCTAAGTTGGGCATAAGTGATGATTTTTTTGTTATTGGTCATGTTGGGCGTTTTGATAAAGTAAAAAATCATGAATTTTTAGTCGATATTTTTCTTAAATTACATCAAGAAAATAGTAATGTTTTTTTATTATTAATAGGCGATGGTTCTGAAAAAGAAAAAATTCAGCTAAAACTTGAAAAATATGGTTTAAGTAATAATTATATGATATTATCAAATAGAAGTGATATACCTGATTTACTTAATGCTATGGATATTTTTGTTTTTCCATCTTTACATGAAGGTTTGGGAATTTCATTAATTGAAGCTCAGAAAATGAAATTACCTTGTTTTGTATCGGAAATAATTCCCAAAGCTGCTATTATTTCTAATCTTGTTACTAAATTACCACTTAATGATAGCCAAAAATGGGTAGATACCATTTTAAACTTTAAAGGTATCAAAAATGTAGAGCTTAATGATAGGGATTGGAATATTGAAGAAATAATAAAAAAGTTGGAAAAAATATATAAACACGAAATTTGAATATTAAAGGAATGATTTTATGTCGAGTAGTAGAATTAAAAACACAGTTAGAAACATAAATGCTGGATTAATAAATCAAATTATTACCATTATTTTGCCATTCATTAATAGAACGGCAATTCTTTGGACACTAGGTGCGGAATTTACAGGACTTGCTAGTTTATTTTCTTCAATACTAAATGTATTAAATATTGCTGAATTAGGCTTTAATACCGCTGTTGTTTATAGTTTATATAAACCAATGGCTGAGCATAATGAAAAAAAGATATGTGAAATAGTTTCACTATTAAAGAAAATTTATTCGATTATAGGTATAATAGTTTTAGTAATCGGATTATCCTTAATGCCTGCATTACCTTTTTTAATTAAGGGTTCATATCCAAGCACAATTAATATATATGTTCTTTATTTATTATATTTAATTAATTCAGCAATTAGTTATCATTTATTTGCTTATAAAGAATGTTTATTAATTGCTGATCAAAGACAAGATATTGCAAAAAATATCAGAACCATAGTAAATATTGTTAGATATTTACTTCAATTAATTATTTTATTGATTACAAAGAATTTCTATGCATATTTAGTAGTTGCAATTTTAGGTACGATTGCTACTAATTTAGTAATCGAAGTAATTACTAGAAAAAAATATCCATACTATAAAAGAGTAAATGATAAATTAAAGATACCTGCCGAGATGAAAAAAGAAGTAAATGGGTTAATGATCAATAAAATTTGTGATACATTTAGGAATTCTTTTGATTCTTTAATTATTTCTTCTTTTATTGGTCTTACAGCAACAGCAATTTATAGCAACTATTATTACATTTATTCTTCATTATACGGAATAATGTTGGTTATTTGTAATGCTATGAGTGCTAGTGTAGGAAATAGTATTGTTCAAAAAACAGCTGCTGAAAATTATGATAATATGTTGACATTTTCTTTCGCTTTTTCTTGGATTTTAGGAATAGCAACTACATGTCTTGGTTGTCTATATCAACCATTTATGACGCTGTGGGCTGGTTCTGATTTATTATTACCAACTTTTAGTATGCTTATGTTTTGTTTATACTTTTATATAATTAATATTAATAATATTCGAAATCAATACATTTCAGGAACAGGCATGTGGTGGAAATTAAAGTTTTCTTATATTATAGAGGCATTAGCTAATTTGTTATTAAATATTATTTTAGGAAAACTTTTAGGTATTGCCGGTGTTATATTAGCTACTATTTTAACTATATTTTTTCTTAATTATCTTTTACGTAATAAAATATTATTTGCTAACTATTTTAAATCATCTGATAAATGTGAATTTTATAAAGAACAAATTTATTATTTTATTTTGACTTTAATATCATTCGGTAGTGCTTATTATGTAACAAGTATTATTAATTATAACAATATTATAATTAATATTATTGGGAATGGTTTAATTAGCTTAATCATATCTTTAATAATTATGACTTTAGGATTATCATTTACAAAAAGATACAAAGAGTCAAAGAAATTTATAAATCAAGTAAAAAAAACATTCAAAAAATGTGCAAATTAATTTAAGTATGTTAAAATTTTATGGAAAGAAGTGATTTTATGAAAACTTATTTAATAACTGGTTCCTCAGGATTTATTGGAAGTAATTTGACTAAAAGAATTTTAAGTGAACATCCTGATATTCAAGTTATAGGTCTAGATAACATGAATGATTATTATGATGTTAGTTTGAAAGAATATCGTTTGAAAGAATTAGAGCAATTTCCTAATTTTAAATTTATTAAAGGAAATATTGCTGATAAAGATTTAGTGAATAAGGTATTTGCCGATTATAAGCCAAGCATAGTTGTTAACTTGGCAGCCCAAGCTGGCGTTAGATATTCAATTGATCATCCAGATACTTATATTGAATCTAATGTTATTGGTTTTTATAATATTTTAGAAGCTTGTCGTCATAATCCAGTAGAGCATTTGGTCTATGCTTCTTCATCATCAGTTTATGGTGGAAATACTAAAGTACCTTTTTCTACTGAAGATAAAGTTGATAATCCTGTTAGTTTATATGCAGCAACTAAAAAATCTAATGAATTATTTGCACATTGCTATTCTAAATTATATGATATTCCAACAACAGGTTTAAGATTTTTTACAGTTTATGGTCCAGCTGGTAGACCAGATATGGCATATTTCGGTTTTACTAATAAATTAATAAATGGCGAAACTATAAAAATTTTTAATTATGGCAATTGTAAGCGAGATTTTACTTATATCGATGATATTGTTGAGGGTATCATTCGAGTTATGAATAAAGCACCAGAGAAGAAAAAGGGTAATGATGGTCTTCCAATACCACCATATGCTGTTTATAATATAGGTAATAATAATCCAGAAAATTTACTAGATTTTGTACAAATATTACAAGAAGAATTAATAAGAGCTGAAGTTCTTCCTAAAGACTATGATTTTGAAGCTCATAAGGAATTGGTTCCAATGCAAGCAGGGGATGTTCCTATTACATATGCCGATACAACTCCTTTAGAAAAAGACTTTGGATTTAAACCACATACTTCTTTAAGAGATGGTTTAAGAAATTTTGCTATTTGGTATAAAAAGTTTTACATGGAAAAATGAATTTCATCTTTTTATATGATTAATAGATCAATTAGTGAAGATTAATGAAATTTTATATGATAATTAATTGGAAAGTAGAATGGTATTATAAATATAATTTGATGGTTAAATCCGAAATTAATTTTCAGCTTTTGTAGTTTCTAAGGTTAATACAAAAGCCATACCATATATAATAAAGATATATATGGTTTTGTGAGTGGCGATATTTTTCTTTCGCACTCACTAATAAAATAGAAAGAGGAAAATATGAAAGAAAATAAAAATCGTTTGCTCAACAAAAAAATAATAAAATTTGTTATACATCCTAAATTATTAATTATTGCATTAATGAACAAAAATCTATTCTTTTTTCTGCCTGACAAATTATATTTACAAATGAAGTATAAATTAATAACTGGTAAAACTTTAAATTTAAATGAACCTAAAACATTTAACGAAAAATTGCAATGGCTTAAATTGTATGATAGGAAAGCAGAATATACGACAATGGTAGATAAGTATTCTGCCAAAAATTATGTTGCTAAAATTATTGGGAAAGAATATATCATACCAACATTAGGTATATATGATTCATTCGATGATATTGATTTTGAAAAATTACCAAATCAATTTGTGATTAAATGCACCCATGATTCTGGAGGATTAATAATATGTAAAAATAAATCTGAGTTTAATTTAAAAGAATCAAAAAAGAAAATAAATAAATTTTTAAAAAGAAAATATTATTATATACATAGAGAGTGGCCATACAAAAACGTGAAACCAAGAATTATTATAGAAAAATATATGGAAGACCATAATTCTTTTTCAATGCAAGATTATAAATTTTTTTGTTTTAATGGTGAGCCTAAAATAATGTATTTATCAGCAGGATTGGAAAATCATGAAACAGCATCAATGAGCTTTTTTGACATGGACTTTAAATTGACTGATTGTAAAAGAAAAGATTATAAAGCTTTTAAAACTATTCCACCTAAACCAAAAAATTTTGAAAAAATGAAAAATTTGGCCCGGGAATTATCCAAAGGAATACCTCATTTAAGAGTTGATTTTTATGAAATAGATGGGAAAGTATATTTTGGTGAATTAACTTTTTCCACATGTGCAGGTTTTTTACCATTTTCTGATGAAAAATGGGATTTAAAGTTGGGAAATCTTATTGATTTAAGTTTGGTGGATGTTAAAAATAAAAAGACGAAATAATCACCAATAAAAAGAAATGAAAAAATCCATTTGTTACATATACCAATACAATTCCTTTAGAAGAAGCTTTTGGATTTAAGCCATATACTTCTCTAATGGGTGGCTTAAGAAATTTTTCTATTTGGTATAAAAAGTTTTACAAGGGAAACAAATAGCAATTCGCACCATGACAAATAATATAAAATGTCAAGTTATAACTTGACATTTTATATTGCTTTTTATATAATCTAATTGTGAGGATTGATAAAATGGAATATTTAAAAGTGTCAGACATTAGTGAAAAATGGAATATAAAAGAAAGAAAAATAACCGATTTGTGTAGGGAAGGTCGGATTGCTGGAGCTAAAAAAATTGGTAAAAATTGGCTTATACCAAGTGATGCGATAAAGCCTTTAGATAAAAGAACAAAAGAATATGAAAGCAGCAATATTGATATTACTAAGGTGGAAATGGAAAGTGCTAAAAAAGTAATAATCGCTTTCAAGGAAAAATATAAGAAAGATCCTATGTATACTTCATTTACACCATATCGTGTTTGTCCTCTTGGTGCTCATGTTGATCATAATTTAGGAAAGATAACTGGGTTTGCTATTGATAAGGGGATACATATAGCTTATAGTATTAAACAAAATGGTATAATTGAAATTGAGTCTTTACAATTTCCAAAAAGAGCGCAGTGGCATGTTTTAGAAACACCTACTGATAGGCAGAATGACTGGGCTGATCACTTACGTGGAGCAACGATTGCTTTAAGTAAAAGATTTCCTCTTAGATATGGGCTTTCTGCTATATTGTCTGGTGAATTACCTATTGGTGGTTTATCTTCATCAGCAGCTGTAATAATTACTTTTTTAAATGCTTTAGCTTTTCTAAATAATATAAAATTAACTGAAAAAGAATTAATAGAAATATCTAAAGAAGCAGAAAATAAATATGTTGGGGTTGCCTGTGGTAAGTTAGATCAAGCATGTGAAATTTATTCTCAAAAAAATAAACTTTTATATATGGACATGTTAGATGATACTTATGAATTGATTGATACACCAAAAATGATGAAACCTTATGTCATTGGCATCTTTTTTTCAGGACTTGAAAGAAATTTAAAAGCTAGCAAATACAATATGCGTACGGATGAACTTAGAAGTGCTGCTTATGAGCTTAAGGCTTTAAGTGGAATGGAATATGGTAAATTTTCTGAAACTAATATGCGTGAAGTTCCTTATGAAATATATAAAAAATATGCAACCAAATTACCAGTTAATTTTGCTAAAAGAGCAAAACATTTTTATGAAGAAAATCAAAGAGTTGAAAAAGGAGTTAAGGCATATCAAGCAGGAAACATTGAAGAATTTGGTAAATTAATAAATGAATCTGGTTATAGTTCAATATATAATTGGGAAACTGGTTCTGATGAATTGAAGACTCTTTATGAAATATTAAAATCTTGTAAAGGAGTGTATGGTACTAGATTTTCTGGAGCTGGATTTAAAGGTTGCTGTATGGCGATTATAAATCCAGAGTATTCTGATTCTATAAAAGAGATAGTTGAGAAAGAATATTTGAAAATTTATCCAGAATTGAAAGGAAAGTATTCAGCTTATATTTGTAACACAGCTGATGGGGTGAAACTATGAAATGTTTAATACTAGCAGCAGGGTATGCTACAAGGCTTTATCCTTTGACTGAAAATTTTCCTAAACCATTACTAGAAATAAAGGGTAAATCTATTATAGATTGGTTAGTAGATGATATATCTGAAAGTAATACAATAAATGAATTTATTATTGTTTCTAATCATAGATTTATTAACTTTTTTGAGAATTGGAAAAATAGCAAAAAATTTAATACTAAGATAACTATTATTGACGATGGTACAACAAATAATGAAAATCGTTTGGGAGCGGTTGCTGATATTGAACTTGCTATTTCTAAACTTAATATAACTGAAGATTTAATGGTTATTGCAGGCGATAATGTTTTAGATTTTTCTTTGTGTAAGTTTATTGAGTATTTTAAAACCAAAAAAGCAACATGCGTTATGAGATATTATGAAGAAGATTTAAATAAAGTTAAAAAAAGTGCAAGTTTAGTTGTAGATAAAAATGATAAGGTTTTAGAAATGCTTGAAAAACCAGAAAATCCAACTTCACATTATTGTTGTCCTCCTTTTTACATTTATGAAAAAAATGATGTAAAAATGGTAAATAAAGCCTTAGCATCTGGGTCTAAGAAAGATGCTCCTGGTAGTTTTATAAATTGGTTATATGATAAAAGTGATGTTTATGCGTTTTTAATGCCAGGTAATCGTTATGATATTGGCGATCTGAAATCTTATGAAAATGCCCAAGTTAATTATGAAGGAGTAAAAAAATGAAAATAGCAGTAGCAGGAACTGGTTATGTTGGTTTGTCACTAGCAACATTATTGAGCCAAAATTATGAAGTAGTGGCGTTAGATATTATTCCAGAAAAAGTGGAAAAAATTAATAATAGAATTTCACCGATTCAAGACGAATATATTGAAAAATATTTTAAAGAAAAAAAACTTAATTTGAAAGCGACTTTGGATTATGAAGAAGCTTTTAAAGATGCTAAATTTATTATTATTAGCACACCAACTAATTATGATGAAAAAACTAATTATTTTGATACTTCATCAGTTGAAGATATAATTGAAAAAGTAATTGGTATGAATATTGATACAACAATGGTAGTTAAATCGACTATTCCTGTTGGTTTTATTGAAACGATGAAGAAAAAATATAATATTGATAACATTATGTTTTCACCAGAATTTTTAAGAGAAGGAAAAGCATTATACGATAATTTATACCCATCTAGAATAATTGTTGGTGAAAAGTCAAATCGCGCAGAAGAATTTGCTAATTTACTTAAAGAAGCAGCTTTAAAAGATGACGTTGTTATAAAATATATGAATTCAACAGAAGCCGAAGCTGTTAAATTATTTGCAAATACATATCTTGCTTTAAGAGTAGCATATTTTAATGAATTAGATACTTATGCTGAAGTTAAAGGCTTAAATACTAAAGATATTATTGATGGTGTTTGTTTAGATTCAAGAATTGGTGATCACTATAATAACCCTTCTTTTGGATATGGTGGTTATTGTTTACCTAAAGATACTAAGCAATTGCTTGCTAATTACAAAGATGTTCCTCAAAATATGATTGAAGCAATTGTAAAATCAAATGATACTAGAAAAAGACATATTGCAGATATGATTTTAGAAAGAAATCCTAAAGTTGTTGGAATATATAGATTGACAATGAAGAGTGGATCTGATAATTTTAGAGCATCAGCAATTCAAAGCGTTATTAAATATTTAAGAGCAGAGAATGTTAAAGTTATAATATATGAACCAACTCTTAATGATACTTTTGAAGGATTAGAAGTTATAAATAACTTGAGTGATTTTAAAAAACTAAGTGATGTTATTGTGGTAAATCGTTATAACGACGAGCTAAATGATGTTCAAGAAAAAATATATACAAGAGATTTATATTGCAGAGATTAAATATTGTGGTTAATTTGTAATAGCTATATTAGAATATATTTTTATAAAAAATACTATAGTTAACTATTTCTCATTAGTATTATATACCAAAATTAAAAATTCAGATACTTTTTGTAATTTAATAATTATAAAAAAATTAAAAAATGTCAATAAGCCTAAAACAATTTGGTTTATTGACTTATATATAAGTTCAGATACAAAATCAATCTGGATTTCTAAATGAATTTCTGCAGAGCTAAATAAAAAATCAATGAGATGATAAATAATAAAATAATTAATGTGAATTTAATTGTAGAAACTAAACTTTGAAATAAAATAGAAAAAACTTAATTAATTAGATGTTTAAAAACGCATGTAGAAATTATGATTAGTATTTGATTGGAGTAATAATGTATGAAGATGTATGATAAAATAAGTAAGTTTAGAAAAGAATATGTTTATGAACAATATACAAGAATTGTAAAACATTTTAAGACTTATGAAAAAATAACTAAAGTTAAGATGTTAGATGCAATATATAAAGTTTATGATGATCCAAAAAACATTATTGATATTTGTACAACTAGAGAATTAAAATATTTAAAAATGGTATTAGATAATAAATTTACTTTAGATGATCTACAAAGTAATCCATTAAAATATGAGATTAAGTATTTAAGTGAAAAATATAATTGGGAGAGAGAAACTTTAAGGAATAAATTTTTACTTGATTATGATTATTACAAAATAAGTTGGATTCCTGAAGAAATAATTACTAAGGTAAATATTGCTTTAAACAAAATAAATTGGGTTGAAAAAAAGAAAACAGATGACTTAAATGAATTATTAGTAAGTTATTGTAAAATGCAAGGTACGGCATTATTAGATACAGTATGCCAATTTGCATCTGGAATAACTGAAATTAATCCTGAAAAGATATGGAATCATATGTTAAATAATAGATTATTTAATTATTATGTATTTATTGCTGCAAAAAACATAGATGGTTTAGGAGAAAATGTCCCACTTGCAATTTTTCAAGATTATTATGGTATAGTAGATGAATTACATGAGCAAAGAAAAAAGCAGGGATTATCAGAAAATAAGAAAATAGATCTCAGAATATTTAAAATGTTATTTTACAATGATTTTGATTTAAATAATCCAAAAATTAAAAAATTTTTAGATGAATTAGATAAGTTACCATTTTTTGGACATTCAGCGCTTAAATTAATTAGAGAATATGCAATGCTAAATATGGAAAGATCTTCTTTAAAAAAAGCAATTAAAAGTGTACCAGCATTAAAATATGTTGATTTGACTAACTTTTTTAAAACTTTAGATGAAGCTATGGATGAAATGCCATCAGGAGCTTTAAATGGTTTTACTCCGAATGAAGCTAAAAAAATTAAAATTAGACAAATGAAAATTCAAAGTGATAAAGCAAAAAAGTATGTAAAACAACAAAATGCTTGCATTTCTAAAAAAGATACTAAATTATTTTATAAAATATATTTTGCTTTATTAGAATTTACTAATGAAAAATATAAAATAAACAATAAAGTTAAGATCTATAATCATAATGGAATTAATCCATTTGAAATAATAAATATAGTAGATAAATTTTGGAAAAATAAAGATGTAATTATATTAAAATTTTGCCTAGCTAATCCCTATAAGTTTAATAAAGAAGAATTGGATATAACAAGCGAATTTAAAAAAGGTATTAGAAGTATGTTTATTATTTCTAGGTATGAACAAGAATATACTGCTTTTATGGACGAAAGTAAAATATATATGGTAAAAGGCTTAAATGATAATATTGACAACATTATTCCATATAATGAATTACCATATGTAACAGTTACATCGATTATTCCTTTTAAAGGTAATTTAGTATATGATGGTATGTTACAGGGAATTAATGTAAAAACTGGTTGTAAATTTGATGAAATGGTAGAAAGAGAATATGATTTAATGATGAAATATTACCATTTATAGTTAATTGTAAATGATAGCAGCTATGATATATTAACTATTTAAAAGATTTCGGATTAATTCTGAAATCTTTTTTGAAGTGTAATAATAAAAATAAATGATTAAAAAAGAATTTTTAGTATTTTTATTCTTCTACAAAAATTACTGAATGAAATTGGTAAATATCACTGAATGAAATTTAGAAATATCACTGAATGAATTTGACAAATATTACTGAATATAGTATTATTAAAACATAGAAGAGGGGATAACATATGATAGTTAATAATTATAAATCAAGAATAATTGATAAGAAAATTGATCAATTTTTAGAATTATTTGGTGCTGTTAATATTGAAGGACCAAAATATTGTGGTAAGACTTGGACTGGCCGATATCATTCTAATAGTGAAATATTGCTTCATAAAACAACAGGCGAATTATCTAATAATGTTGAACTTGCTAAAATATCTCCTCAAATTATTTTATCAGGTGAAAAGCCTAGATTAATCGATGAGTGGCAAGAAGCAACTAATTTATGGGATGAAATAAGAATTGATGTTGATAAAACTGGTTTAAAAGGACAATATATTTTGACTGGTTCTTCAACTCCTAATAGAGAAGGAATATCACATAGCGGGGCCGGAAGATTTGGTAAAATTTATTTAAGAACAATGAGTTTATTTGAAACTGGTGATTCAAATGGCCTTGTTTCACTTAAAGATATATGTGCTGGTAAAAAAATTGATCAAGCTACTGGTGATGTAGATATTAGAAATTTAGCTAAGTTTATTATTAGAGGCGGTTGGCCTGCTAATTTAAATTATAATTCAAAAGAAGCTAATGTATTTGTATCCGAATATATTAATTTAATAATTGATGATGATTTGAATAGATTAGATGGTATAAATAGGGATAAACATAAGGTTAAATTATTATTAAAATCACTTGCGCGAAATGAAAGTTCAACTGTTTCTAATTTGACTTTAAAAAAAGATATCAATGAAATTGATAATGAAGATATTGACATTAATACTCTTTCATCATATTTAGATGCAATTAATAGATTATATCTTTTAGATAATGATGAACCATTTAGTACTAATATTCGTTCATCAGTTCGAGTTAAGCAATCAGAAAAAAGACATTTTGCTGATCCTTCAATAGCGTGTGCATTGTTGAATATTAAAGATGAGAATATGTTGATTAATGATTTAAAAACATTTGGTTTTTTATTTGAATCCTTAGTTGAACACGATCTAAAAATTTATGCTGATAGTTTTAATGCCAAATGTTATCATTATCAAGATTACCAAGATAGAGAAGTAGATAGTATTATTGAACTTGAAGATGGTTCATGGTGTTGTTTTGAAGTAAAATTAGGTGCTAATCAAGTTGATGAAGCAGCTAAAAATCTAGTAAAATTAAAAGAACAAATTTCTAAAGAAGGTGGAAAGGTTCCATCGTCACTTTGTGTAATTTGTGGACTTATACCAGCAGCTTATCAAAGACCAGACGGCGTATATGTAGTTCCTATTACTTCATTGAGACCATGATATTTAAATAGAGGTAGGAAAGAAAGTTGATTGTCAAATAGTCTGTGTAGATGCAAATAAGTGATAATTAATCTTATGAAACTAATGCGAAAGCATTGTTTTTTTCTTATTTATTTTCACTAATCCTTTTCATATCATAATTTTAAACTTTGAATCTTCTAAATGTTCTAAAACCAAAAATTTCTTTTTAATACTTTTATAAAATTATTATTTTCTTCAGTAAAACCATTGTGATAGTTATTATTAAATGTGTTATATATTTTATCTTTAAATTCATTTAAAATTTTAATAGATGTTTTCATATAATTAGGTATTAGATTGACAATATTATTTATTGCATAAATAAAATTATTATAATTCTGCTTTCTGATTGCTTGAAGTAATTCTTGGTATTTGTAGTAGTTTGTCTTTAGTTCAATACTTTGGTCTAAAGAATATAAAAAAGACCTAAATTACATTAAAATTTAAGTCTTTTAAATATTATAATATTTCTATTATTTGTTCTAAAAAATCAACTATTTTATTTACTACGAATTTTTTAACTTTATCTATGTTATCAATATTAGAAAGATTGTTTTTAAAATTTATAAGTATGTTTTTGTCAGTTTCATAATACTTTTTTATATTAGAAGAATTATATATTTTTTGTAAAGAATACAAAAATTCATAAATTTGTTCTATGTCTTTATCTTTAATGTTAGATAATATAAAATCAATATTTAATGCATCCGCAAAATGTTTTTGATCTAAAAATTTACTATTATTTTTCTCGCAATACTCTTTAAATAATTCTCCCCATTTAGAACTCTCATATATATCATTTAAATTTTTTAAATTGTCATCAATTTCTTTTTTATCAACTAATCTCTTAATATTCATAATATTTTTATTATATATTTCAGCGGTTTCCTTAGTTCCATCAAATAATCTGTCCTCACAATATTGTCCATTAACTTTATTATCACTAATATTTTCTTCAAGTCCTTTTATTGCAATTTTAATTTTTTCTACACAAACATCCATTTCCTCTATACGAGATAGATAACTAACTATTTTAGAATATATTTCTAAGTCATACTCATTAGCTTTAATTCTAATTATTAAATCATCAATAATACCATTTAGTTCTTGTTCTGGTATTAGCCACCAATTTTTTAATTTATATAAAGGGTTGTTAGGATTATTGTTTTCGTTTAATTTTATTTTTTTGTATTCACTTAAAGTTTCTCTTATATATGCTTTATCTAAATGAGAATTTAATAAATAGTCATCAACAAATCTAAAACCAACAACAAAATTTTTATTTATATAATCTAGGATTTCATTACCTAAATAAATAGTACCAAATTTTTGATTTTGTTCCCAATTATATGTGTTTTCTCCTTGGTTTAATTTTATAGATTTAATTGTACAATAGGATAATAAGTCATTTAAATAATTATATTTTATATCTTCTAATTCAATAATACTAATTGTTTCATCTACAATTCTATTAAATGCTTGAAATATAAATTGTAATGTTCTTAAATTATAATAGTTATTACTTTCAAATTGTTTTAAAATATTTTCTTTATTTCTAATTGCAGTTTTCATCGCTTCTTGATTAGTTATAATATTGCTTATAAATACATTATATACATCTTCAATATTAGCACGATAATAAACAATTTTTCCGATAAGTTTTTCTTTCATTTCACTATAAATTTTATCTTTATCAAATAATTGTCTTGTTCTTTTAACTATTTCTTCCTTAGTTAATGGTTTATCAGTATCATTAGTTGTATTTTCAAATGAATATTTTGATTTTTCAATTGGGTATTTAACTTTATCTGATAAAGCCAACATATATTTCAGTTCTATATTTTTTTCAAAGTTAACTTTACCAATTTTAGATTCGTCTGCAATTAAAATAACTTTAACATTGTTATGTTCCACTAGTTCATTTATATACCCTAAAATAGTATTTATATTTATATTGCATCTTTCCAAATCATCAAAGAATATTATTAAGTTATCTATTTTATGTAGTGCCCTTATTATTCTCTTAAGTTTACTATCCGAATTTTGAATAAAAGTATTTTTAGAAGCTAAATCACTTCCTATTTCTATGCCAACATCTAAAAAGGGCATTAGTTGTTTTACTTTTTTGTTCTTTATAAGCGATAATGCAATTTTGTTTTTCAATTCTGATATATCAAGTAATCCATACAACGATACATATACAGGTTTTTTATATTTAGTTGCTTTATCATTTTTATTTAATTCGTATTTTTCTTCTAATTTTTTTATATAATCTTCAATGAAGTATGTTTTACCACTTCCCCAAGCACCATTTAGCAATACAGCATATTTAATGCTAACATTGTAAATATAATCATCCAATTCTTTTGTTATTTCCTTCTCAGTTAAATATCTTTGCATAACATCACCAAATAACATTATACAATAAAAAACTATGTTATTATATCAAATTACCATATATTTCCTTTATTTCTTCATTAGGTAATGTAATATCCTATACTAAATTACCTTAACTATCTTAAAACTTACTATAAATCAATATTTACCTTTTCACTACTTAATTTATCCTTTATTGCTTTCTTAAGTATACCATCACTATTCGAACATTTTTTCTTATTGCATATATACTTTATTTTTTCTATTAATCTTTTAGCATATTTTCTTGCTTCTTTTTTATTTTTAAGTTTAATATCTATATCAAAACTAGGTATACCTAATTTATTTTTACTCATTATAGGCACCTATCATAGTATCTATATTAAATTTAATTTTTTCATATTTATTTGCATTGTTCTATTATATAAGAACATATTATTCTATTACTATTATTTTTTTTACCATTTAAATCTATTAAGAACTTATAGAATCAACAAAATTAACATTAACTTTATTTATATTTAATATTCTTCCACAAGTAAACTCATATTTTGCATTATGAAAATCACAGCAATTCTTATTTTTCCTTTCAAACTTTTTTTTCAGATCAACATAATTTTTAATCATTTTTTTCTCTCACTTTTTAGGCAAACTAAAAGCACGGATAAACTCAAATTTTTCCGTGCTTTTATATATGTTTGCTCCAAATTTTTGGAGTTTATTTCTATATGGCAGGGGTAGCAGGAGTTGAACCCACATTAACGGTTTTGGAGACCGTCGCTCTACCATTAAACTATACCCCTAGGACACAATCAATATATTAATTTGTTCCTATGTATAAATTATATATTATAAAATTGGTTGTGTCAATTAGTTTTAGTATTCTTTACTAAATGCTTTAGCAATTGCTTTATATTTACTATAACTTGATCCTGAGTTCCAAGTAATAAATCCATGACCAAGTCCTGCATCAACTAAACCTTTTACTTGAGCTTCTATTTCATTGGCACCATATATAGTAGTTACATTCCAATATGGTGTGTCATAAGCTGTTATCCAAGTTCTTGTCTTAGCTGGAGTAGGGATTTCTTTTTGTCTAGCTGCAGCTCCTTTAGCCCAGTTATTAACTGTTTCATATGGATGTGTCCAATAATAACTATTGTTGGTAAAATGATCGGTATATGGCATTGAACTTACAACATCAACAATATTAGAAATAGCTGGCCAGTATTGACCATAAGCTGTAACATAAGTATTAGAGCACTCTCCAAAGACATCTACTGAAATATAAGTGTTCTTTTTATGAATTTCATCGGTTGCATAGAATAAGAAATTTTGAATAGCTTCAGCTTTATCTTCATTATATTTATTATTAAAATCATAATTTTTCCTTGACCAGCTATATGACGATTCTGGAAAACGAGCATAGTCAAATTGAATTTCATTAAAATCAAATAAATCGATTGCTTCAAGTGCTAATTTAACATTATATTCCCAGGCTTTTCTACTATAAGCACTTACCCAACTAGTAGCTTTTCCTTCAGGAGTTTTTATACATTCATCAGGATTATCTTTAGCAAATGTTGAATCATTAAATAAAACAATTCGCCCAATTGTATAAAAACCAGCATCTTGAATTTTTTTAATAGCAGTTTTATAAAATTCTACAGAATTCATTCCAGCGTTATAACTTGATATCGAATAATCTTTGCTGACTTCTGATTTATAAGCTAAAGCTCCATCTTTAATATCAATAACGAAAGCATCAGCTTTAGCTTCTTTAGCAAGTTCAATGTATTTGTCAACTTCATTTAAAACATAATAAGTACCAACTAAATAATAAGTTTTAGCTTGATCAACTAATTTATTATCAGAAAAACTTGGTTTTTCGTAAGGATAATAATCTAAATTTTTAGGTGAACCTCCATAAAGTTCATAACTATATTTACGATCTTTATGAATATCATAAGTTCCGTTTTCATTATAAACAGCTAAAGCCTCATCTTCATTTTGCACAACATATTTGGCATAAATATAAGAAATATTCCCATTATCATTTATTTGATACATATTAACTGAACCATCGTCATTTAATTTATCGAACCCTGTAACATTTAATTTTGTTCCTTTTTTTGCAAAACCATTAATTAAGACATCATCGTTACTTTTATATGTAGTTAAGCTTGTTCTAACAAAAACTTCACTTTCTTTAATTGACTCTTGGTAATTAAATGTTATATAATCAGGTAAAACAAGATAATAATTATCATTGTATTTAATTTTGCGATAAATCTTATTATCTTCCGTTTTAACTTCTTTTTCATATAGAGTAACTTTAGTACCACGAATAATATCAATAAATTCATTTTGATCTTCATTCATAATTTTAATACTATTGTTACTAGATGAAATATAAGCATCAAAAGTTTTTTCCACTTTATTCTTTTTAGAATAATTAAAAATAATTAAAACGATTAAAATAAGAATTATGGCAACTAAAATTGTAATTATAATTTTATTCTTTCTATTCATACTATCACCATTATTATTTTACCATATTATAACCAAAATAAGGAGGACTTATGAAAAAAATTTTAATAATGTACGCTACGTTTGGTAATGGCCATCGAGCTATTGCTAAATATATTGAAGAATACTTTAAAAGTAGGGATGAAGAAATCGAGATCAAAAATATTGATATCTTATCTTATATAACCCCACTTATTAATAAAATTTCCACCAAAGTATCTAATAAAATGATTTTATCATCTAATCCTTTAGTATGGGGATTAGTATATAAATATTTTGATCACAAAGTAACAACCTTTGGTTCTTACGAATTATTTACAAAAATATTTGACACTAATAAATTAAAAGAAGAAATAATCGCTTTTAATCCGGATTTAACAATATCAACCCATTTTTTTGCTTCAACTTGTGTTTCAAGATATAAAAAGAAGAAATTAATAAATACTAAATTAATTACTATAATAACCGATTATCAATCTCATGAATTATGGCTTAAAAATAGTAAAATAGAAGATGCTTTAATCGTTGCAACTAAAGATGAGAAAAAAGAAATGGTTAAAAAGGGTGTTGAAAAATCTAAAATCAAAATATATGGAATTCCTATATCTAATCGTTTTAATAAAGAATACGATAAAAATGCTATTTTAGAAAAATATAGTCTTCCTTCTAATAAACCTGTATACCTTTTCTTTGGTGGCGGGGGAAGTGGTTCTAAAACATCGCTACCTTATCTAAAAAAGATCATTAAATTAAATGCTAATGCTAATTTTATTTATGTAGCAGGTAATAATAAAAAATTATTGGTTAAAGCCAAAAAAATGATTCAAAAATATAATGCTTATAATATTCGTGTGTTCGGATTTGTTACTAATATTCCTGAATTAATGACTATCAGTGATGCTGTTATTACTAAACCAGGAGGAATAACTGTTACTGAATGTTTAACTTTAAATAAACCGATGATTTTAATTAATAAAACAGCTGGTCATGAAAAGGGTAATTTTAAATATTTAGTTAAAAGAGGATATGCTTTAAATGGTAGTTCTTTAAGAAAATTTACTAAAGTAATGGAATCATTAGAAGAAGATAATAGTAAAATAAAGAAAGCTCATGAAAAAATGTTAAAAAATAAAGATAATCAAGATTCAATGCAAAAATTATATAAATTAAGTGAAGAATTATTAAACTGTAAGAAATAAAATTACAGTTTTTTTCATATATTTAAATGGTGATATCCATGATTAAATGCTTTTTAGGTATGTTAGTAGGATTTTTAAGCTCTTTAGTTTTAGGTTTATTTTTAATTCCTGTTTTGAAAAAAATGAAAGCAGATCAAACCTTAAGCGTTTATTTAGAAGAAAGACACGCTTCTAAGAAAGGAACACCAACAATTGGTGGTTTAATTTTTATTTTTTCAACTCTCATTACCATTTTTACAATGGTTTTTCTTGGAAAAATCCAAATAACTTATAGTTTATTAATTATTCTTTTAACATTTATTGGCTATGGTTTAATCGGTTTTGTTGACGACTATTTAATAATAAAACAACACGATAATAAAGGTTTAACTGAAAGACAAAAACTTATTTTACAAATAATAGTAGCAACTATTTTCTTTGTTCTTTTTTTGCTTGATGGAAATGAACCATTACTTTGGATTCATACATTCAATATTAAAATAAATATTGGTTTTCTTTATGGCTTTTTTATTCTTTTTGTTTTACTTGCAAGTTCTAATGCAGTTAATATAACTGATGGATTAGATGGTTTAGCAGCAGGTTTAAGTTTTATAGCTTTAACAACATTCGGGATAATTACTCTTTATACTACATGGTTAGATGGAAATGTCAGTTTAGCTATTTTTCTCTTTATTTTAGCCGGAAGTGTTTTAGGTTTTCTTTATTACAATTCAAATCCTGCTAAGATCTTTATGGGGGATACTGGTTCTCTTGCCTTAGGTGCAGTATTAGGTGCTACTGCGATAGTAACACGTCATGAACTTTTATTGATATTAATTGGAATTGTTTTTGTAATTGAAACTTTAACCTGTGTAATTCAAAGAATTTATTATAAATTTACTAGAAAAAGATTATTTATCATGACACCAATTCATCATGCTTTTGAAAAAAAAGGATGGAAGGAACAAGAAATAGTGAGATTATTTTGGCTTATTGCTATGATTGCCTCTTTAATAGCTGTTTCTTTTGGCATCTTTTTATGAAAAAAAGATTAGAAATTTTAGTCATTTTACTTTCATCTATTGGTCTTTTAATGATAACTTCTTCATCTTATATATGGGGTGAATATAAATATGGTGATGCCTTAAAATATGCTAAAAACCAAGGACTTTTTCTAATAGCAGGAATCATTCTTATGAATGTTATATCCAAAATAGATTATCGCTTTTATTATAAAAAAGCGAATAAGTTTTTAATAGCTGGTTTTATTCTCTTAATTTTAGTACTAATACCCGGTTTAGGAACAGTTAGAAACGGATCAAGAAGTTGGTTTAATTTTGGTTTATTTAGTTTACAACCCAGTGAAATTATGAAAGTCATTTTAATAATTTTTACATCTAAATATTTAGCTAATAATCAAGATGATATTAAATATACTTTTAAAACCATTATTCCCATATTATCAGTTACAATAACTGCTTTTCTTTTAATTATGTTACAACCCGATTTCGGTAGTGGTGTTGTTTTAACCATGAGTATCGTTGGTTTACTATTTTCATCAGGAGCCGATTTTTCTTTCTTTTTAAAAATTGGTTTACTAGGAATCGTTGGGGTAGTTGGCTTAATAGTAATAGCACCATATCGTGTTGCGCGTATTGTCTCATTTTTAAACCCTTGGTCTGATCCACTTGGTAGTGGTTTTCAAATAATTCAGTCTCTTTATGCTATAGGCCCGGGTGGACTTTTTGGTAAAGGACTCGGCAATTCCATTCAAAAACACTTTTACTTACCAGAACCCCAAACAGACTTTATTTTTGCAATAATATGTGAAGAATTAGGCTTCTTAGGAGCTTTATTAATTGTTATTTTATTTGCTTTAATTATTTATCAAATAGTTAAAATTGCTTTAAAATCCCATGATCTTTTTGCTAAATACTTAAGCTTTGGAATAGCTTTTCAAATTGCATTTCAAGCTATATTAAATCTTTTAGTTGTAATAGGGTTAATACCTGTAACTGGAGTTACATTGCCATTTCTTTCTTATGGAGGATCTAGTTTACTTATTTCTCTTTTAGAAATAGGAATAGTATTAAATATTAGCAATAAGTCGAATTGAGTGTACAAAGTCGATGAAAAATGTGATTTTGTACAGTATACTGTACAAAATTGACATAGAATTTTGTTTGGGTTATAATGTGTAATAGGAGATGAATAGTATGATAAAAAGAGAAAAATATCTCAAAAACATTAGACCTTTTTATGATCAAGATTTAATTAAAGTAATAACAGGCATTAGAAGATGTGGTAAATCAGTTATATTAACACAGATAATGGATGAACTAAAACAAAATGGAATAAGAGAAGAACAAATAATATATATCAATTTTGAATTCATAGATTATATAGATATAACGGATGCCAAAAAACTAAATAATTTTATTGAAGAAAAGTTTGTTAATAAAGATAAATACTATGTATTCTTTGATGAAATTCAAAATGTAGATAAATGGGAAAAAGTAGTAAATTCACTTAAATCTAAATATAATCAAAATATTTCAATATTTATTACTGGATCTAATAGCGATTTGCTTTCAGGTGAACTAGCAACTCATATTGCTGGTAGATATGTAAGTTTTAAAGTTTATCCATTTACATTTGATGAGGTGTGTGAACTTAAAGATATTAAAGAGAAAGATAAATATGAATTAGAAAGAGTATTTGATGATTATATTATTTGGGGTGGAATGCCTCAAAGGTTTTCAATGAACGATGAATTACAAGTCAAAACATATTTATCTGATGTGTATAATTCAATAGTTGTTAAAGATATAGTTGAAAGATTTAAAATAAAAGATCTTGATCTATTTAATAAAATTTTAACCTTTATTATAACAACTCCATCTCAAACTTTTTCGGCAGAAAGCTTATCCAATTATTTGTTTAGTGAAAATGTCGAAGTTTCTAAAATGACATTGTATAATTATTTAGAATATATGTGTAGGGCAATGCTTATAAATAAAGCAGAGAGATTTGATGTTCGTGGCAAAAGAATATTAAATGGGAAATATAAATACTATTTAACTGATTTGGGCTTAGGTCAAGTAATAAACAACGAAAGAAAAAAACAAATGGGTGCCTATATAGAAAATATTGTTTATAATGAATTATTATCAAGAGGTTATGATGTTAAAGTTGGGAATTTAGATTTTGGCGAAATTGATTTTATAGCGACAAGATTTGAAGAAAAAGCCTATTATCAAGTTACATATCATTTAACTGATGAAATTATCGATAGAGAATTTGGCGTTTATAATAATATCCATGATAATTATCCTAAATATGTTATTTCGTACGATACATTTGATTTTTCACAAAATGGTATTATTCATAAAAATATTATTGATTTTTTATTGAATAGATAGAATAGAATATAGAAATGGGAATGGTATTAAATATTAACAATAAATTGAATTAAGTGTACAAAATCGGCAAAAAGCAGAATTTTGTACAGTACATTGTACAAAACCGAGTAAATATTATAAAAGATCAAAATTAAAATGATTAAATATATTTTTAATGTTAATATTTTAATTGTTAAGGAAATGATAAAATGAATAAAAAAGTAATAGTATTTGGTGGTGGAACAGGTCTTAGTTGCTTACTTAGAGGTTTAAAGCAATTCCCTGTTTCGATTACTGCCGTAGTTTCGGTATGTGATGATGGAGGCTCGACTGGTATCCTTCGAAATGAGTTTGATATATTAGCTGTAGGCGATATCAGAAAAGTGTTAGTTGCTTTATCACAGACAGAATCATCAGTTGAAGAACTATTAAATCATCGTTTTAAAAGTGAGGGTACTTTAAATAAACATACAGTTGGTAATATTTTACTTACAGCAGCAACTGAGATGACTGGTAGTGTTCAACAAGGTATTGAACTTCTTGGTAAAGTTTTAAATCTTTGTGGAAATGTTATGCCGGTTACAGAAAGCAATGTAACTTTATCAGCTGAAATGGAAGATAGTAGTATTGTTGATGGAGAGCATTTTATAACTTTAAGTTCTAAAAAAATAAAAAAAGTTTTTTACAAAGAAAAACCTGAAATTAATAATAAATTATTAAAAGAAATAAAAGAAGCAGATTTGATCGTTTTTAGTATGGGAAGTTTATATACGAGTATTCTTCCTTGTTTATTGCCACCAGAGATCATAGCTAAGATTGATACTTCATCGGCACCTATTGTTTATGCTTGTAATTTATTTACTCAACCGGGTGAAACAGACAAATTTAAAGTAAGTGATCACTTAAAAGTAATAAATAGTTACTTGGGCAAAAGAAAAATTGATGCTGTTATTGCTAATAATGGTAAAATAGATGAACGTCTTGCTTATAAGTATCTATCAACTGAACAAAAAGATCCTGTACTAATCGATTATGAAGAAACCAAAAAAAATACTAAAAAAATAATAGAAGATAATTTAATAACAATTGAAAATGGTGTATTTAGACATGATGCTCTTAGACTAGGTTATTTATTATTTTCGGAAGTATTACATTTAAAAAAATATAAAAATAAGCAATAAAAAATTTCAAGAAATCTTGAAATTTTATTTTAGTTTTTTGCAATCTGCAAATTGGAATATTAAACCTACAATGATTAAACCAATTTCAATGATGATAGTTAGTTGACTTGGAATTCCTGTTATTACTTGATTGATACCATTTATTAGAATGCTACCACCACCAATAGCAGTTGTTGCTATGATGATTGGTTTAACAAATTTAAGTGATAAAGCTCCCATTAAAAGACCAAAGATGACAGCAATAACAATGTTAGGAATTTGACCAAAGTTTAAGAAACCATAAACAAAACTACCACTTAAGTATCCGACCATTCCAAAGACACTTAAAAGTTCTAACTCATATCCAAAAGCTCCTGTAATAAGACCGATGGCAGCAGAACCAAGTAAAATAATGGTTTGATCAGTTGTAAAATTAGGCATTATTGTTTGACCAACAGAAAAACCTATTAAAAACCATATTAACAAAATAACGATTTTTTTCGCCCTAAAGCCAAAAAAACAAGCAATTAATCCAATAATGATAGTAATAAGTCCCGTTGCTGTAAAATTAAACCCCATTTTTTCACTCCTTCTATTATAAAATATCACATTTGGATCAAAATTGAAATATTTGATAAAAAATTTAGGTTTAAATTTTTACTAAAGTTTGTTATAATGAACTTGGTGATAAGTATGAAAGTACGTGAATATAAAAAGGTATATATTACGTTAAAAGGAGAAAAAGCCCTTTTAACTGGCCATCCTTGGGTGTATGAAGGTGAAATTACTAAATGTGATGAAGGTATAAAAAATGGCGATTTAGTTGATATAACGAATAATAAAGATAAGTATTTAGGAACTGGTTTTTATAATAATAATTCTAAAATTACAGTGCGAATCATTAGTCGTAATGCCAATGATCTATTTGATTATGATTTTTTTAAACGAAGAATAAAATATGCTTATGAAATGCGTAAAACAGCTTTAAACGATTTAAACTCTTTTCGAGTAATATTTGGTGAAGCTGATTTTTTGCCTGGTTTAACAGTCGATAAATTTAATAACATTTTAGTTGTTCAAACTTTATCGTTGGGTATTGAAATGCGTAAAGATCAAATATTTAAAGCTCTTTATGAAGTATTAACAGAAGATGGTTTAGAAATAATTGGAATTTATGAACGAAATGATGTTAAAATTCGTGAGTTAGAAGGATTAACTGAGTATAAAGGTTGGTATGATATTGGATTACCGATACCAGATACTAAAACCATTATAATAGAAAATAATTTGAAATATTTAGTTGATTTTGAAAATGGTCAAAAAACCGGATTCTTTTTAGATCAAAAATATAATCGTTTAATGGTACGTCAAATTGCTAAAAATAAAAAAGTTTTAGATTGCTGTACTCACACGGGATCTTTTGCAATGAATGCGGCTTTAGGTGGAGCTTCTAATGTTACAGCACTTGATGTTTCTTTAAAAGCAATTGATGATGCTAAAGCTAATTTTGAATTAAATAATTTAAAGATTGATACGGTTTGTTCTGATGTTTTTGAATATTTAAAATCGCTTGAACATAAAAGTGAATATGATTTTATTATTCTTGATCCCCCAGCATTTACTAAATCTCGTAAAACTATTAATACTGCGTTAAAAGGTTATCAAGAATTAAATTATTTAGGAATGAAAGCATTACCACGTGGTGGCTATTTAGCAACAGCTTCTTGTTCACATTTTGCTAGTGAAGAATTATTTAAAGAAGCAATTAAAAGAGCTGCCAAAGATGCTGGAGTTTCTTTAAAACAAATATATGTTAGCGGCCCAGCTCCTGATCATCCAGAATTGTGGAATGTTCCAGAAACTAAGTATTTAAAATTCTTTATTTTTCAAGTAGTTTAAGTGGAGTGATTTTGTGAAAACGAAGTATTATATTTATGTAAAAAGATTTCTGGATATAATTATTTCTTTGATATTAATAGTTATTCTTTTACCTGTTATGATAATAACAGCCATAATTTTACTTTTAGATTTAGGTTTTCCTCTACACAATGAACTTCGAGCTCGTGAAGGTAAAAATAAAAAAACTTTTCTCATGTACAAATTTCGTACTAAAAAACACAATTGGGAGAATTTACCTTATCGTGAACGTTACACAAAAGTATCATGGACGATTGATCGCTTAAGACTTAATGAATTACCTCAACTTTTTAATGTCTTAAAAGGAGATATGTCCCTTGTTGGACCCCGTCCATTTATTCCTGGTGAAAAATTGCCATCAGGTGAAATATCTTTTAAAAGATATTTAGTAAGACCAGGAATGACCGGACTTGCACAAGTTAGTGGCGGTAGATATTTAACACATAAAGAAAAATTAAAATATGATGTTATTTATTATGATAATTTATCTTTTAAAGAAGATTTTAAGATCATTTTAAAAACAATTAAATATTTATTTCATATTGAAAGAAACTAACAAATTTAAAGTTAGGTTTTTTCTCAGTAATAAGGAGTGAAAATTAAATTTCACTTTTTATTTTGATAAAAACATAAAATAAAAAAACTTTTTCACAAAA
>CAKPHY010000011.1 GCA_934162285.1 uncultured Bacilli bacterium | reverse complement strand
AAATTGAGGAAACTCAGTTCTTTTTGTTGTGATTATAATATCACAAATTTTGTAATTTGACAAAACTTAGATAATCACAAAAAAAACAGCTTAATCAACTGTTTTTGTGTTGTCTTTATAAAGTGTTTTTGTCATTCCTGAAACTGGAATTTTTATCGCATTACTAAAAAAAGGAATATCAAAATACATATATACAACGACTTTATAAGTATATATACCTTTTTCTTCACTAGAATCATTCGTCTTATAAACACAATAATAATAATTGGAAGTTTTATCAGTAACCTTTTGAAAACCAGTTACTTCTTCACATAAGGTATTATAATCTTTTCTATCAGAAGTACGATATCCTAATTTAGACAAAGTTTGCTCTATTTCTGTTCTAGCATCCTCATCATAAACATTATGTTTTTCAATTATATCAATTATTTTATTTTTTACACGAAAACTTTTACTATAAGAAATTGAACCAGCCAACAAAACAATGATAATTGCAATTATTGCTAACATAATATTAAGTAGACCTGCTTGACCTGTTGCATCACTCATAATTCACCATTATCTACATGATTTTTTAGTTGAATCATAATAATTAGATTCTGCAATAGACTGACCAGTATAAGCGTCCTTACAAGCACCATCTTCCCATTTACCACCAGCTGTACTACAACAACCTCTTTTAGTAGTAGAATTTAATAAATTAGGAATTAATACAGCTCCTGCTGCAGCTACCAACCCAATTAAGATGATTGTAATAACAGTCATATTTGCTTCTCCTGCTGCTTCTTTCATTTATCTCACCATCCTATCTTTATCTAGTTTTTATTTTAACATAAATTACATGTTAAAGCAAGAATTATATTTGCATCATACTAAACATTGCAAACATTAAAAGAGCTAATACTCCACCACCAGTACACGTTAACATAATCATTGTTTTATTTTCCATGGTATTTAAACGTTCCTGGTATTTTTGTTCGCGTGCTTTATTTTGTAAAACGGAAACATTTCTTGAAAATAAAGCAAGTTGTTCTTGTTTACTTTCCTGTGAACCCAAACTCAAACGATATAATAAACGCATCATACGCATTGAATCTCTTACCGGATAAGTTTTAGCAAACTCCATATAAGGATCAACTGAAGAATCACCTTCATCAATTCGTTTAATTAATCTTTTTAAACCTTCTTGAAATACAAATGGTGCCGAATTAACAGATTTAGCAAGAGCAACAGGAACAGTATAATGCTGAACCAATATTTCTAAACTTTTCAAATAATAAGGCAACATTTGATTAATATTACTCAAATTTCTTTTATAATAACTTTTTAATTTACGATAAGGATCTTTAAAAGATAAATATGCTAAAACTAAAGCTGCTCCCGCATATATTAAAGTTAATTGACCCAAAAGAGCCAAAATAAGCAAAAGCATTGCAAAAGTTAAAGCCATATTCATTAATCTTTTACCAAATAAAACATTAACATCAATACCTGCTCCATAACGCACTTCTAGTAAAAATCCATAATCTTTTTCCATTAAAAATTTGAAAATAGGAACAATTTCATTATTAATACCTTCATTAGTTAATACCCCATTGGCAACTAAAATAACAACAAGTATTAAAGGAATACCGATAACTACTAACAATTCCATTATTCTGCACCTACATTCTCATTATAATATTTTTCCCCATTTAGAAGGAAATATGTATTACCAATTATAATTAAATGAAGCAATAACTTAACAAAAATATTGGTATTTACTAAAGTAATATAATTTTCAGTTCCTATTAAAAACTCTACTAAAACAACTAAACAATATAAAATTAAACCAAATTGAACAAATTTTTTATGAAACAATTGACGATCCATACGATCACGATAAACAGCTTCAACTAACATATCAATATCTGAAGACATATTTTCTAAAGCTAAAGCCGAATCTTTTGAACCTTCATTAGTTATTTGTAAAAATAATTGATGCATATTTTTAACAATAAAATAATCATATTTTGAATTAAAATATTCAATTGATTGTTCAATCGAACCATTTTTATATGCTAAATCAATCATAATTTTTACATCACTTTTAACTGGATCTTCTAAAACTCCAGATTCATAAACACCCTCAATTGCTTTTACAAAAGATTGAGTTGTTGCAAATTCCATAATAGTATTAGTTGTATAAGTTTGAATTTGTTCAAAAACAAATTCACTATAAAGTCTTTTTGTACGAAGATATGATAAATAAGGTACAACACAAACAGCAGCTAAAGCATAAACAATACTCACAATAATATTATAAAAATAAAAGTAAGAAACTAAAGCCGCTCCACCAGCATATAACAATACCTGTGTTGTATATTGTTTTACTGTATATTCTTGACCCAATTCTTTAATTTTAGAACGAATCTGTTTAAACGAATAAGGAGCATATTTTTCATAAGCAATACCAACAGCTTCTACAATTGAATTATAAACACCCTTACCAGCATTTTGCCAATTAATAAATAAATATATTAAAATTAAAGTTATAACAACTAAAATTATTGGTGGCATACTTTCACCTCATTTACATAAATAATACTTCTTCTTGATTTTCTTTTTTAACTTCGTTATTATCAACTTTTAAAGTTTCAGTATTTTCAGTTGGAACAATGGCATTAGGATCTAAAGTAACACCCTGAGCATCCAAATAATCAACTAAATACTTAGAAGGACTTCTTTTAACAACTTTCCCACTAGAAGACTTTTTATATATAGTATTAGATACAGCATTATTGTCTTCATCGACATAAAATTCCGTAACTTCAGCAATTTCACGTTTAAAACTTTTTGTCTTAGGATCTTGAAAAGCCCTAATATAAATACCAAGTTGAATATAACGATAAATTGACTTTAAAAATTGATCAATATCTTGATTAGTTTCAAGCAAACTATACATACGGTTAGGAATAGACTGAGCTTTATCAGCATGAATTGTTGACAAAATATAATGCCCAGAAGAAATAGAGTTACGTACTGCCATAACCGCTTCAGCACTACGAACTTCAGAAAGTAAAATCCACTTAGGATTTTGACGCATACAAGTAACTAAAATATCACTATAAGAAACAACATTATTAGTTTTCATAGCAACAATATCACGAGTTGGAAATATTTTATCTAAATGCAATTCCAAAGTATCTTCTACTGTTATAATTTTTTCATTTTCACGAATCTTTGAAGCCAAATATTTTACAAACTCTGTTTTACCAGAACCAGTTTCACCACAAACGATAATATTGCAATGCCCCTTAATCGCTTGCATTAAAAATTCATGAATATCTAAAGTAATATAATTATCTGCTAAAATTTTCTCTTTTTGTAAACGAATTTTAGCCGGAGTTTTTCTGATAACACATGCAATACCATTTTTAGCAACTGAATCATGAACAAAATTAAGACGAATTTCAGCACCTTCAGCATCTAGAAAAGGATTAGCCGAGTTAAAACTCTTACCCATTATATTAGAACATTGAAAAGCAATTTTTTCCATTAAAGCATTAGTAACATCTTTATTTTCTTCCCTGTAAATTCCTTTAGATAAAGTTTTAATCCATAACTGACCATTATTTGTATAAGAAATATCTGTTACATCATCATTTTCTAAATATACATCTAACGATCCAAAGTCTATTTGACTAAATAAATCATCCATTATTCACCACTACTAACAGAAACTGTCGCATTTTCAATTAAATCTTGCATATCATTCATTGAAAGTAAAGTTTCATTATCACTCTTATTAAAATTACCATTTACTACAGGGAATAATTCTACAGCATATTCAGTACTAGCTAATCTTTGAGCTTTAAATATAATATTTTTAATATCCGTTTTCATACCAAAAATAAACATTGATGGCATTAATTTATTTTCATGATCAGCAAAAACATTATTACCACTAGAATCCTTTACAGCTAATACTTGAGCATTCAATACTAATGGTCCAATTAAATATTCAATTTCACCCTTTTTATTAGTACGACTAGCCTTAGCATAAATATCAATATAATTACCAGGCATAATTGAATTACCATATGTTGATTTCAAATCAACATCGATCATAACTGCAACTTCATCTTCTTTTAATTCTTGAAATAAAGAATCTGGAGATAAATCAGTCTTTGATAAAACTGAAGGGTAGAAAAATGAACCCTCTGGAATAATAGTATCGTACATAACATACATGTTAACAATACTATCAATTGATGTAATAGGATTAATCTCTTTTAAAGTTGAAGCCGGAACATCAATAGTTTTTATATCATCAGCTGTAATTCGATGACCAGCTTTTATTCTTGTACTTGCAACAGGAATATTGGTCATAATTTCCAAGTTTTTATTCAATTGATAATTATAAGTAAAATATAAAATAGCCGCAATTAAAATAACGCCAATAATTGTTACCAATTCTTTAGATAAAACCTTTTTCTTCTTTTTAGCAGGTTGAACATTATTGCCATTTTGATTTATAAATTGTTGAGCATTGTTTGGTCTTGAACCATTAGAATTAGGTCCTTGTGGCCCAGCTGGACGAGGCATAGCCTGTCCATTAGGTACTTGTCCATTAGCTATCGGTCTTCCCTGATTAGGCATTATTGGTCTATTTTGATTAGGTACGTTATTAGGTGTTACATTTTGATTCATCTTTTTTTCCTCCTTATTCTACTTCAATTGAAGTATCAGTCTCTAATACTGCATTAATAGTATTTGTAATTGTATAATTCGTTGTACTTCCTGTAATACCAGTTGTTTCATTACTTAAAACACGAATATTTACTAAAGGTGGTTCCTCTTGAACCTTATAAAATTCAATTTTATATGATGCAGATAACATAGCATTTTCAGCAAATCTTCTAACAAAACTCTCGATAAAATCCGATTGCTTAATACGTACTGTTCCACTATTATTATAAGCATCCCAGTCAATAGCATCATTCATTGATGCTTCCGTTGTTTCTTTTAAAAGTGACATATTATGCTCATCAACGTTAGTCACATTTTGTAAAAAGAATATAAGAAATATTAAAATAATTCCTATAGCTATTACCATATATCCCCATAAAGACTCTTTCATTCTATCACCTCTAGATAATATCTTTTGCTCTTTTCTGCTTAAATATTGAAATAAATGTTACAAATAATATAAATTCAATTATTGCAATAAACAAATAAAAACCCTGAATATCTGTTTTATAATTATCAACTTCTTCAATAACTGGTGTTGATATCTTAGTTCGATAATCATCAGTCATTTTTTTAAACTCGGCTACCGGAATATTATTATTCATCCATTTAGCACAATACTCATACTCTAAAATATCTTTGCAATATTCACTTTTATAATATTTGTTATATTTCTTTAAACTTACACTTCTTTCACCTATGTATTCGTTATTACATGTTTTACTATAAAAAACAAATTTAATCGTCTGACCATTCTTATATTTTTTTATAGTCGATTCTTTTAAAGTATACTTAATATTAGTTGAAGAATCAATCATATATAGATCACTATTAAGATTAGTATATGTAATATCAAAATAAATATCATCATCTATAAAATAATATTCATAAGAAAAATTAACATATGAATTCAATTTTCTAAGATCATTTATTTCTTTTGCTGTACATTCCCTTGCCTTTACAATAAACGGTAAACAAATAAATATAAGTAATATAATCCTATATTTTTTCATACCATCACCTATTATATACATTATAGCACTGATGTTTTTTTTAGACAACGAAAAAATTGTTAATTGACATTAACAATTTAATCCATCATTTAGCAAAAATTCTGATTACTAAAAATATTGGAAAAGTTTTCTTTAAACTTAGCACAATTATAATTCTTTATCCCCTTAAGTGATTTATTATATTCCCTTATTTTAGCAATATCGCTAGGACTCAAAGTAACAGTTAGCAAAGGTGGATTAGAATAAATATCTGTTTTAATTGTATCTTCTTTGCCATACCAATTACTACTATTACTCAAAATTCTAGTACTACCATCTTTAGAGGTAACAAAAGGATTAGCTAAATTAATAGTATGATAAACAATTTTATACTTTTTAGCACTTTTACAATTAGGATAACAAACCTCACTACCATTAATAATGGAAATACCAATTCCTAGATTACTAAACCAATCACCGACTGTTTCAGAAGTCGCACACATATTCTTTGTCTCTGTTGGTGCTTTAAATCCATAAGAACCAATTACATTATCTTTTTCTAAATAAAGATATTTAGGCAAATTACAACGCAAATCCTCATTTTCAACTCTAATTCTTTTAGTCGCCCATAATTTACCAATATCAGTTAAAGTATAACGTCCAGAATAATCAACTGAACAATTACTTCCGTCCATTCTACTTAAACTAATTAAAGGTTCTAAAGTAACTTTATAATTGCCAAGAGCAACGTCAACATTTTTATCAGCTTCAGCTAACTTCATATATCTTTCCATAACTGAAGGTGTTGTAAAATATTTTTTTAAATAACTACGATCTTCTTTATTAGTATAAATTAAAGGACTTTTAGAACGATCATCACACTTATCATTGTCAAAACATATTGAATCTTCGTCATAATAATAAGTATAAGTATTACCCTCCTTCATAACAATAAATTCATGATCACCAGTAACATATTCATACTTAGAAACATAAGGTGTAAATTTAGTAGAAGTAGTCTGACCAACTTTAAAACCCAAGCTATTTTTAAAAGTTCCATCATCTTGTTTAATAAAATTTTGAGCCCAGCTAGATTCTGTCTCAACTGGTTCTAACCAATACCAAACATCAACAGTATTTCCAACTTGTTTACCACCTATATCATAAAAAGTAATACGAAGTCCACTCAACATAGCCCAATTATACGCAAAACCAATATAATAAGCACAAGCATTTTGACCACTTCCACCCGATCCACCTTGACCAGTAGAAGGCTTAATATAACCACCTGTCATATTTCCTTCCAAAGAAGAACGCGCCAAAACTAACGATGGCAATAGCAACAATGTTGCTAACATAAATTTCATTTTTTTCATAGAAACCTCCTAGCAAAAATTATTTTAAAAAAACATCAAATTTATTTTTATAATTCATTTTTATTGTACTCTTTTATAGTAATAACATCCTAACTCTCCTTTAAACTATATAAATATTCATAATCACGTATTCTAATTTTTAAAGAAACATTAGAATAATTCATAACTTCACTTGAAACTTCAATATAATAATCATTACCATCTTGTTTCAATAAAGAATAAATTTTAACATCTTTTTTAGAATCACCTTCAATAACTTCTAAACTACCATAAATTTTAGATAATTCAGTAAATTTATAACTTTTAAAGCCATCAACATTTTCTTGGCTATAATTAATTTTCATTATCACTTTTTCTTCATTATCACTTGCTAATGGTGTAATATATTCAACCATTTCCATACCATTAACGTTTTTAACTAAACGATACTTTTTAGCAAATTCAACATTTGATATTTTAACTTTTGTATTAATACCATAACAATTAATTACCATTTCATCAGCTACTTTAAAATTATTTTTTTTAACTTCATTACTGATCTTTTCATAATCAAGTTTAATCTTATAATAATTATAAACATTATAAGCTTTACGATTACCTCTCACAAGAGCATAAACATCTTTAGTACTAAACTCATAAGGAATTTCATAAACAAAATAATACTTTTTATAATCTTCAGTTAACTTTTGATCTTTATAAAAAACTCCAAAATCTTGAAAATCATTCATATCATTATTAAGTGGATAATAATTTTTATCATTAACAGTTATATAAAGATCATTAGAACCAAAAGAATAATCATCAATACTACTTTTTAATTCAGCAATTAAAATCAAATAAAAATTTTTATAATCTTTTTTAACAATTTTATAATTCAAATTAGTAACATAAGAATCATCAATTTTTATACTATAACTAGACGTTCTAAGTTCTGTTCCCTCAGTATAAATAATTTCTTTATTATTATCAACTATATGATAAATAGTAACCCCTACAATAATCAAAAAAATAAATATAACTAAATTAATTTTAAAACGATTTTCTAAATACAAATATTTAAAATTTCGCAACTGACGTTTTCTTTTAGTTTTTATATTGTTGCCATCAATTTCAAAATTAAATTCAATTTCTTCATTATCATCTAAATCAGCATCAATACCTAAGACATTGGCCCCAAAATCAAAGTTTTTAATATCAAAACCTGTCATTTTTATAAAATAAATTAAAACTAAAACCCCGATCACATAAAAAACAATTGTTGATAACTGATCAAAAGCCAAATAAACTTGAGGTGCAACATCATTCTTTTGCATAAATTCAATATTAGAATAAGACAAAAATAAGAAAATTAAAGTTCCAACTAAACAAATTTCAGAAATTATATAAAACAAATATTTTCCACTTTTTCTTACTAAAACAAAAATCAAAACCAAATTTAAAATAATAGTAATAAGTATTACTATGTACATATAAGGATTAAATAAGCTTAAGTTAGAAGTACCAATTATTGATTTTACTTCTGTTACATGGTGATAAAAAGTACTCAAATCACTTATTTTAAAAAGAAAATAACCAAGACATAGGAAAATTATAGCATGAATAAATTTTGCATGTTTAATAATAAAGGCATCAGGGCGCCTAAAGATCATGTATAACCCTCCTATTCTAAAAATATTATACTATAAAAAAGCTAAAAAAGCCAAAGAAAAAGTTTTAATATGTAAATTAAAACTATTTCGTAATCTTCACAATTTCAGTTAAATTTTTCTTTTCACGATACCAAATATTATAAGTATCAGCAATTTTTATAAAAGGAACTAATTCTTCATTTGTTTTAACAGCAATTTTATATTTAGAACCTTCATCATCTAATAAATAATAATAAGTATTACCATCAATATCAATAACATTAAAATCTTTTATTTTTATTTTAGAACTAACTAATTTAGAATCATGAACATTTTTAAAATTAGCTTCTAAATAATTCTTAGCTGCTGTTTCAATACCTAAAGAAGCATCAGTTACAGTTACCTTTTGATAATCATTTACATCAACAAAAGCATACATTTTAACTAATCCAGCATTATCTTTTAAAGAAACCAAATAAGTAGCACGATCATCTAAGTTAATTAATAGTGGAAAAGTGGAAATATATTTCATTTGTTGCACTTGCCCCTCAGCACTAGCCATAGCCGAATACTCCTCAGCACCAGGAACTGAATAAAACTTCGTTTCTTTAGTACGCATATTAGTTAATATAAAGCCAATGTTAGCTTCGTCAGTTGAAACAGAAGTAATTCCCGTATATAAATATACGTCATCATTAAGAGCCATATAATTATAACCTGTAGTTGTTGCAACAACATTTTTTTGAGAAAATAAAGTATTCATAAAGCCCATACGATACTTTCCCCAGTCATCAACTTCTTCAATGATTAAACTAGCACTATAAACATGATCAACCCAAGTAGGAACCTGATCAAGATCATATTTCTTGATCTCACCTGTAATAGCATTAACAATTAAAACACTTTTTACTTCTTCTCTTATAGAAACACCACTATATTTTAAAACCGGAACAATCCAATAAGGATTATCTTCATTATCAATTTCAAAATTAGCATCACCTAATATTGCTGTTGGATAATGATATCGAATATGACGATATAAATATTCACTAAAATAACCAGATTCTGTATATTTAATACCTTTATCTAATTTAACAAGTTCAGCTGCCCCTGTAACCGAATTTACTTTAATATATCCCTTAACACCATCTTTATGATTAGCTAAATACTTAAAAAAGTTAGAATACTCTAAAGGTGTTACTCTGATAATTTCATCTTTATAATTAATCTGAGTATAAAGATCAGAAACATAAAATTGACTAACAAGCTCTGGCATTTGGCCCATAACACGATCCCCAAGCTTTTGACTAGAATCTTTATCAATTAAAGGAATTGTTTTAAAATCAACTTCTTTAATATCTTTAGTAAAATCAGCCGTTTCATCAATCGTTATACGATTAGCATAACTCTTAGAATTAAATACTGGAGATAAAATAAAATTAACTATAAAAATCAAAGTTGCAATTCCAAAAGGAAGTGCAAATAAAATAATATTCTTTCCAATTAAACTTTTGCCATTTTTTGTAAATAAATCAGTAAAGTTTTTAATAACATAAAAAATATAATAATTAAAAAACAAAAATACCCAAAATTCAATAGCTGTAATATTTAATGGTGGCAACCATAAATAAAATAAAATATTAGCAATAACCAAAGTAATTAATAAAGCCTTAATGTTGTTTTTCATGAATATCCTCCTTTTTAATATCCTTAACTAAATTATATATACAAGAATAACTACGTGTATTATAAAATTTACAAAATTTTCTAATACTAGCATTACTTCTCTTATATAAATTAATAATTTTATTTCTTTCACTTTCACTTAAAGCATTAGAAGGTGTCCTATTTTTATTACCATGCTCAAGCTTTAAAGTACCATCTAAAAATTCTTTTTTCAATTTAAAAATATACTTAACATGATAACCAGTTATCTCGGCAATTTCCTTATAACTTAAGAAAGATTCCCCCGCTTCTTTTTTTTGCAAAAGACGAATTACTTCTTCTTTATCTTTCATAATTATCACCTCTTTAATTATAATATAAAGGTAAGTTTTTAGCAAGAAAATTACAAATTTTGAAAAATTACTTTAGTTCCCCTATTTAATAATTCACTTTGAATACTTCTTGCACTAATACTAACATGAACTTTACTAACGATTTCATTAATTTCATTTAAAAAATTTAAAACATCTTGAATCTCTAATAAAACATTATCAATAATTTCATCACGAATCAAAACAGCACTAGCTGATCTAGTTATAAATGACTGAGTTAATTTAATCGAATTAAATAATAAATATTTATCACTATCATTAAAATAAAGACAAGCAGTCGCGATTAAAACCCGATTACGATCAACAATATTAAATAATCTAATACTTTTAGTTTCAGTAAAACAGTTATTATCTAACATGCTACCAAGAATAAGTGCTCGTAGTTGTTTAAAAGGATTAGAATTATCAAGCCAATTATAATTATTAACAAAAGCAATCTTAATAATTTTAACATCTGATGAATAAGTTAAATACTGTAAATCATCAATTAATTCTATGCTAATGTTATCTTTCAAATTACTTACTTTTTCAATATTGTTATAAAGAAAAGGCATAATACCTTCAATTAAAGAAAGATCATAATTTTCTAAAAGAGTTAAATAAATATTTTTAAATTTATAATTAAATTCTCGAATATTTACTTGCTTAAATTGTTTGACAATACTTTTAATTCCAATTCTATTAATCAAAGCTTCAACATCAATCTTTTTTTTAGATAAACCATCAAAAATAGTTATAAACTTAATTAAAGAATAAATTTCTTCAAAATTTGCAGCATATTTATTTAATAAATCATTATAAAAACGATTATTTTTTATATAACTTCTTATCAAAGAACGTGGAATAATTAAAACCGCACCCGGATTAAAATCTTGATAACAAGACCAATAATAAAGATTAAATATTAAATTATTTTGAAATAATTCATTTACATAATTAACATCAAATTGTTTTTTTTCGAAAATCTTACCATTAATCATAAAAGAATCATCAGAATATCTAATAACTATATAATTATCAAACTTCAAGATTTCTTTTAATTTTTTCATAATAGCAAATTTTTCAGAAGCAATTGTTACTTCACGTAAACAAGAATTAGTATCATCAAGAAGAGCATTATGAAAAAGTTGACTAAATTTAACTTTTATCAAATTTTTACACATATGAAATGGAAATAAACCAATATCTTTTAAAGAAAGTAAAGATACATTCTCAATTTTAGTATTACCAAAAGCATAAGAACCAATATATTCTAGATTTGCATTAAATTCAATATTTTTTAAAGAAACACAATTCCAAAAAGCATTCATCTCAATTCTTTTTAAACTACTAGGAAATTTTAAACAATCCAATTTTTTACAATTTTTAAAAGCACTTTCACCAATAATTTCCAAATTTGAAGGAAAAACTATTTTTTCTAACATTGTATTTCTAAATAAATTATCTTCTATTTTTCTTTTCTTTTTAAATTCAACTTCTTTTAAAGAAAGACACTCTAAAAAGAACCTATTATTTAACTTGACATCAGAAGTAAAAATAATCTTTTTAATAAATAAATTGTCAAATAGATTATCATATATTTCTAAAACATCAGGAACAATAAGAGTTTCATCTAAAATATCATCAATACTAATACTAACTAAAACACCATTTTTAACTTCCATACAAACATTATACAATAAAAAAAGTTATTTCTAACTTTTTATTTACTAATTATTACATTTTTTATTTTAACAAAAAGATTTAAATCAAAATCCAAATAACACTTCTTACTAGGTAACATATTAACATAAATATTTTTACTATTACAATTTTCCATAAAAAATTTAATATCATCTTCATTTTTACTAAAAATAGCACTAGTAAAATTAGTACCTAATTCATTAATTTTTTGAACAGCCTCTTTAACCGAAATATTAGAATAAATAATATAATCTTTACTATTTAATTTAGCTATTTTACCTTCATATTCTTTCGATAAATAAATGTCATATTTAAAATAGCCAAAATATAAAATATTAGAATCAAGACTATTTCGCAATTCATCTAAAAAACTTCTACTACCAATACATATAACTTCATCATAAAATTCATTATTATTAATTTTAAAAATCTCAAAATTAACAATTCCATTTACAATTTTTACTAATTTTTCAATCATTTCATAATTATCAAACACTTCAAAAACAGCCTTGTTCTTTGTCATTATTAAAGCAAGCATAAGTTCAAATGTAGCATAAACATCATTATTTTCCACATAAACTTTAAATATTCCTTTAGGATAATAAACTTTAGTTATAATAGATGTTTTTAAAGTAGTTTGTTCAGTTATTAAATAAGTTGGATTTTGCTTTTCTAAATATTTTTTAATAATATCTAGTAACTTATCCTGATCTTTAAAATTAATCTCAATATTTTTATAAAGAATCATTAAAACATTAGAAACAACATACTCCATACAACATCACAACAACTTTCTCTTATGAAATTATAACATGAATAATTACTAAATCAAATAACTTCATAATCTAAAAATTTAATTTTTGACGTAAAATCAGAATCAGCAATATCATTTAGTAAATCAGTCGACAAATACTTCTTAGCATCATCAGGAATAACTGTAACAACACTACCTTCTTGTTCGCGTGTTAAAATAGAAGCAAAAATATTAGCACCACTAGAAATACCAATAGCAATTCCAAGTTCACAAGCAACCTTACGAGCCATTCTTAAAGCATCATCATCACTAACATCAATTATTTTATCAATAATTTTAGGATCTACAATATCTGGAATAAAATCATCACCTATTCCTGATATTTTATGAGGACCAGTAATTTCACCACCACTAAGTATTGGAACTGATGCTGGTTCTAAAGCTACTGCTTTTACCATTTTATTATGTTCTTTTAATCCAAGAGCAATTCCCATAAAAGTTCCACCTGTACCAATTCCACTTACAAAGGAAGAAATAAATGGTACCTTAGCAATTATTTCCTTAGCAGTTGTCTTTTTATGAACTAAAACATTATCATTGTTTTCAAATTGATTTAACAAAAATCCATTTAATTCTTTAGCTTTCTTCTTAGCTTCTTCAATACACTTTTTAAAGCCACCATCTTCACGCGTTATTAAAATCAAATTAGCTCCATAAAGTTGCATTAATTTACGACGTTCTTCACTCGACCAAACTGGCATAAATATATAAACCGGATGCTTATAACAAGCACCATAAGAAGCAAGAGCAATACCCGTATTGCCACTTGTAGCTTCGATAATAGGTTGACCATGTTTTAAATTTCCTTTTTCACGTTCATTATCTAAAATGTTATAAACAATACGATCCTTAATGCTTCCTGTCACATTATAATATTCTAATTTAGCATAAATTTCCTTTTTAACACCATCAATTTCATAATTAATTTTTATCATTGGTGTATTACCAACTAACTTATTCATTTAAATCACCTATTTTATTTTATGTAATTTATAAACATTTGCTTAAATAATCATATAATACATTGGTGATTATATGGCAATTATAAATTATACAAGTAAAGAACGTGACTTACTTGCAAGACTCATGCGTGCTGAAGCTTTAGGCGAAGGGAATCTCGGAATGCTAATGGTAGGAAATGTTATTGTTAATCGTGCTTTAGTAGATTGTTTAACTTTCAAAGATATCAATAGTATAACTGATGCTATTTATCAAAATCCAGGCGGTTTCAGTGGAACTGATAGCCCACTTTTCTTTAGTAATCCAACAAGCATTGAAAAAGAATTAGCTAACCGTGTTTTAAAAGGTGAATACTATTATCCAGCTACCAATGCTTTATGGTTTTATGCACCCAAAACAGGTGCTACTTGCTTAAACTATTGGTGGGAACAAAAAAACAGTGGGCGCTATAAAAACCACTGTTTCTATGAACCTAATGAAGGTGTTTGTAAACAAATACATTAATTATTTTAAAGATGAACTATTATTAATTAGTAAAGTGCTATAAAGAAATAAAACATCCTGATCATTAAATTCAATATATTGATCTAATATTTTAGGTGAAATGTAACGGGTATCAACAACCGTTATTTTTTTCTAAAAAATACTATATGATTTATTATTACTTCAAAATTTATATCTTCAATTATTCAATTTATATTTTGTATACCTTCCACCCGAAATTTTAACAATTTTATTTTCCTTAAGTAATTTATTTAATATTCTTTCAACAGTAGTTTCACTTAAGTCAGGGCACTTATTCATTATTAAAGATTTATCTATTGGAATAATATTATCTTTAAATATATCTATAATCCTATCATAAGAAGTTACTTTTTTAGTTTTAATAATGCTTATTCTTGAATCAAATTCCTTATAAGCATTTAATATTATTCCTAAATAATACTCTACAAAATAGGAATAATTATTTTCATTACTATGCCATTTTAAAGAACTCTTTCCTAATACGTCATAATAGCTATCTTTTGTATCTTCAATTATTTTTTCAATACTAATATATTTACCAACCATATAACCTGCTTTATATAGTAATAATAAAGTAAGTAACCTACTCATTCTCCCATTACCATCATTAAACGGATGTATAGATACAAAATCTAATATAAATATAGGAATCAAAACTAATAAATCACATGATTCATCATTAACCAATTCATTATAATTTTTACATAAATCTTCAATTGCAATTGGCGTTTCAACAGGAGATAACGGTGTAAACCTTATTTTCCTTTCTCCTTTTTCATTTTCTTCCTCAATATAATTTTGAGAATTTTTAAATTTTCCACCATAACTATAACCAGTATACTTATATAAATCTCTATGTAATTGTAAAATTGTATTTTTATTAATTTCAATAAATTTATAATTTTCATGAATTAAAAATAACACATCTCTATAACCAGCAATTTCTTCTTCATTTCTGTTTTTAGGTTCTAACTTTTGATTTACTATCTCTTTAATCCTTTTATCAGTAGTGTAAATACCTTCAATTTTATTTGATGAAGTAGTACTCTGAACTTTAGCAATTTTTAATAAAGTTTCTAAAGCATCTTTTTTAGAATCCAATAAATATGACTGTTTTCCCTTATATTCATGAATATTACTTATTAAATTAATAATATTACTATTAGTTATAATACTCTTATATTCTTCGATTAAATTAAATTTTCTCAAATTGCATCATCTCGTTTCATTTGCATCATTATAGCATATAATGATTCAATTGACAATATGTTTGATGCAATTGATTTAAATCTTTTTAATAATATCTAAACAAATAAATATCAAAAAACAGTGGGCGCTATAAAAACCACTGTTTCTATGAACCTAATGAAGGTGTTTGTAAACAAATACATTAATTATTTTAAAGATGAACTATTATTAATTAATAAAGTGCTATAAAGAAATAAAATATCCTGATCATTAAATTCAATATATTGATTTAATATTTTAGGTGAAATGTAACGGGTATCAACAACCGTTATTTTTTTATATCCTGAAGTAAATAATGGAACTAAACTACTACCATAAGAATCTCTAAAAACAATTAACTCACGATCATTTAAAGTAGCATCATTAGTTATAGTAATTAAAGGAACTGCTCCTGATAAATAAATATCATATTTATCAATTGAGTCTTTCTTAGTAAGATCATAAACATCAGTCGTTTTATTATTTTCATAATTATAAACTTTACTATTTTTAGTAGAATCACTGACTAAAATATTTATACTTTCATAATCATTTTTAATCGGTAACTGACCAGCATAAACACCTAAAAAATCAACTACTTTCTCAACTTTATAATTATCAGATATAGTAAAATTCATTTCACTAGCAAACTTTTTAGCAACATCAATTAAAGTTTCCTGTTTCCAATGAGTATCTGTTTTATAATAATTATCTAATGATAACAAATCAAAAATATTAATATAATGGGCATAATTTAAATTAGTTTTCATCATATTCTCCATTTTAGAATAATCAAGTTTTAAATTACCATTAGAAATAAAATAATTTTTATCAGGGACAATACTAAAGTAAATATTATTATTTTTTAAATAATTATTTTTAATAAAATCAATTTTATTTATTAAACGTGAAACTGAATTTTCAGATAAAGGATAAAGCTGCTTAACTATATAATTATTATAAACATATAAATCATTATAATTATGTTTCATAGTTAGTTCTAAATTAACTTTTAATAATCTAAAATTATCACGCATAACAAATTGATCAGTAGTATAACTATCAAACTTTTGAAAAAAAGTACCATTAAACAAAGATTCAGAAGTAAATTTTGGAAATTGTTCTAGCTTACGTCTTTCTGATGTTGATATCAAAGTATCTTTTTTAAATATATTAACTAAGAAAAAACTAAGCAGAAATAAAGAAAATACAACAGTAACAACAATATTCTTATTTTTATCTATCATAAATCCTCCTAAAATCTGAAATATAAAAATGGATTATAAGAATTATCAACTAAATAAGCAGTTACAATTAATAATAAAGCAACCATAAATACTGGTTCTAAAATATTAATTATTTTATTCATAAATTCATTTTTCTTTAATTTCTCTATTATATTTTTAAACAAAGGTGTAGCAGCTAAAATAGCAATAACTAAAATAATTGCGTAACTCTTTAAATTGTAAATCGTATAATCATTTATAAAACTTTCACCATTTAAACCAAACAACCCTGTTATATTTTTAAAAGCAATACTCATATTATCAGCATTAAAAATAATAAAACTAATCATAACAATAAATAAAACATATAAACTTTGTACCCATTTAGGTAATTTTTCTAAATACTTTCCTATCCACAATTTTTCTATGATAAGAAGAATACCAAACATTAATCCCCAAATTACAAAGTTCCAACTAGCTCCATGCCAAAAACCGGTTAAAAACCAAACAACTAAAATATTTCTAAGCAAAATAAGCTTCCCTTTACGATTACCACCTAAAGGAATATAAACGTAATCGCGGAACCAAGAGCCTAAACTAATGTGCCATCTACGCCAAAATTCAGTTATGCTTTTTGAAATATAAGGATAATCAAAATTTTCTAAAAAATGAAACCCAAATATTCTTCCAAGGCCAATCGCCATATCTGAATATGCTGAAAAATCAAAATAAATTTGTAACATATAACTAATGGCATTAATCCAATAAAATACAACACTACGGGAAGCTTCTAAACCAAATTTAGAACAAAGCTCACCTAAAACATTAGCTATTAAAACTTTTTTTGCTAATCCAATTGTAAAACGACGAGCCCCAATAGCAAAATCATCAACACTATGAGTTCGATTATCTAATTCATCCTCTACAGTTTCATAACGAACAATTGGCCCTGCAATTAACTGAGGAAATAAGGATACATAAGTAGCTAGTTTCAAAAAATTTTTTTGTACTTTAACTTTACCATTATAAACATCTACTACATAACTAATAATTTGAAATGTATAAAAAGATATTCCAATCGGTAAAGCTATTCTTAAAAATGATATATTAGTTTTAAATATACTATTAATATTTTGAATAAAAAAATCTGTATATTTAAATATTCCTAAAAGTCCAATATGAATTATAAGAACAATTGTAAAAATTGTTTTACTCTTATATTTATTAATCAAAATAGCACCAACATAAGCAACTAATATTTCAAATAGCATTAAAAATATATATTTAGGCTCACCATAAAAATAAAAAAACATTGACGCTAAAAATAATACAAAATTTTTAAATTTCTTTGGTAATATAAAATAAATCAATAAAACAATTGGTAAAAAATAGTATAAAAAACTTATACTTGTAAATAACATGATATCCTCCTTACAAATAAAGCACCACATATATGGGTGCTATTATATTATTGCATTTCTGGTGGAAGTTCGATATCCTCTTCGCTATTTTTTTTCTGAAGTTCTTTACCAATTTCATTATTAACATATTTCTTAAAATTTTCATAAACAGGTTTAGCCCAATCATCAGAAGACATAACTAAGAATATCAAATTTCCATTATTAGTAATATACAATTGTTCTGCTGAAACGCAAATCCATTTTCGCATATCAATATTATCCAATATTTCTTGCTTTAGTTTTTCAACATCAGTTCCTTCTTTTACAAGAAGTGCTACAGCTGAATAAGCTTGAGCATTCATTAAAGGTTCAGAAACAACTAATTTTTCAATATTAGCATTTGATGATAGACCAGTATAAGCTTTTACATTGTCAGCATTTACTTCAACTTCTTCAGTTTCAACGGCTGGTAAATCAACCCCTTTATAAACAGTATTAAACATCTTCTTAATACTAATAACATTTTTGATAGTACCATCAACTTTTTTGTTACCAAAAGCAATAATTAAACCAATTACTACAAGAACAGCAACAACAATACCACCTATCAAAATAGATTTCTTTTTCATAACCCGCCTCCTTTCTAGTCTTAGTAACTGCATTATAACATAAAAATATTACAAAAGCAAAAACACTAACACCAATAATAAAAGCAAGATATTTTAAACTTGCTATATCATTTTAACATATAAAAAATAAAAGTCAAACTATTCATCTTCGTTATAATAATCGTCATCTTCAAGTTCTTCTTCACCAAAACTTGTAACATCATATAATCCTTTTCTTACAAGTTCTTTTTCTTCGTCTTCAAGATCATAATTATTCATTTGTTCTTCTAATTTTTCATCATCCATCAAAATTTTCTTTCCTTTCATTTAATATTATACCAAAATTTAATATTTTATTTTCAAAAATTTTAAATAAAATAATAAAAGATCAAAAATTAAATTTTGATCTCAACTTAAATTCATCAACTTCTAATTCAATGAATAACTTTTTTCTAATTTCTTAATATTTTAAAAATTTATATTGTGTTTTTCAAACAACTCTCTAATTCTTAATATATAAAATAATTCTTGTCTTAAATTCTTATTACTTATGACTCTTTTTATTTTTCATTAAATTTTCTATAACATATTCATGAAGTCTTGGCATTGTGATTAATAAATAGCCATAACGTTCTAAATACATAAAGATTTCGGAAGAATCGCCTCTACTATAATAGCCAGGAGTTACTTTATCATTTTTTCTTATACTACCATTAAAAAGCTTAACAAAATTTGAATTGCATTTATTAACTCTATTTAAATATTCCTTAGCTTTATTATCATTTCCAATTTTATAGTATAATGCAAATAAAGGAAATAACATTTCTAAAGTTTCTTCAGGATATTTTTTATATAATTTAAGCATATCATTTTCTTCTTCTAATGTAGCAAATATTGCCATTAATAAATATCTAGCTCCCATATTATCATTTTCATTTAATCTTAAAACTTCTCTACATATACTTTCTGCTTGGCGCAATTTTCCTTCTTCTAATAAATATTCTGCTTTAACAACCAATCCTCTAATATATGGTCTTGTTTCAAATATTCCATAAAAATGTCCAATGTTTTTTTTATCAAAATATTTTTCTTTTGTTAATCTATTTTTTTCAGTTTCTAAACCATCACCCAAAAGTTTCATTTTTTTTATTCCATTTTCCTCTAAGTCACATTGAAATAAAATTGCATCAAAACACTCTGGCGATTTTTCATATGCCTTTTTTGCTAACTTTATAGCCTCTTTTTTGTTTCTTGCATTTTGTGCTTCTTCTAATATTTCGTAAGCATCATCAAGTGGTGTATTTTTATATTCTATTTCACCATTATTATACATTTCTATAAATTCTTGTAATTTTTCATTTGCTTCATCAATATTTTTAATATTATTATTTTTTAAAAACTCTTGTAACATATTATTAAACTTATTATCCATTTACTTCACCTACTTCTTTCTTTTAATAGTAATTATTTTAGAACTACGCAGAATTCGCACATTTTTATTATTAAATATTTCTTAATAACATTAGATTTTTCATTTTAAATTTCTTCACTTAATAAAAAATCAATCAAATTCAAATGAATAATACCATCACGAGATAAATCAATTTTGTCAAGAGAAATAACATATTTTGGATAGTTATCTTCTATAGATTTATACGCTCCAAATTCTCTTTCAATAGTACTTTCATTGCCTTTCATTTCATAAGTGACTTGAATATATTTAATACTTCCATCTCTCTTTGCTAAAAAGTCAACTTCACCATTTTTAGTTTTACCAATATATACTTCGTAGTTCCTATTTATTAATTCATTATAAACAACATTTTCTAAAACAACATAACTTTTAAATTCTGGATTATTATTTTTAATTTGGGCAATTCCTAAATCAGTTGCATAATACTTATTTAACGTTTTTAAAACTCCTTTACCTGCAATATTATATCTATATACCTTTTTAAGTATTAATGCTTTACATAAAGCATCTATGTAATTATATAATGTTTCATTAGATATTTTTTTATTTTCTTTCTCTAGATATTTTATAATATTATCAGCGGAAAATTCACGACCAGTAGTTTCAATTAAATATTGTAATATCATATCAAACAAAACTGTATCTTTTAAATTTAATCTTTTTACAACATCTCTTAAAATGATTGAATCATATACACTATGGAGGTAGTTTTTAATATCTATTTCATTTGTAAATTCACATCTATTAGGAAGTCCTCCCCATTTAGCATAATCCCAAAAAGTATCTAAGTCTCTCCCATCTTTATTTGTTAAAGAAACATACTCTTTATAAGATAAAGGATTAATGTTAAATAAAACATATCTTCCAGATAAAACTGATGATAATTCATCTGATAACATTTTACTATTAGAACCAGTTAAAAATATGCTGATATTTTTTATTGAAGCTCGTAATGAATTAACAACTTTTTCAAAGTTATCTACATTTTGAATTTCGTCTAAAAACAAATAATATATTTTATTATCTTGAATTTTATCTTTTATGAATTTATTTAGTTTTTTATAATCTAGTAATTCTTCAAATTCAATAAATTCAAAATTAATAAATATTATATGATCTTCATCAATTTTTCTTTTTTCTTTTAATTCTTCTATTATTTGATTTAAAATAACTGATTTACCACATCTTCTTATACCAACCAATATTTTAATTAAATTCGAATCATAAAATCCTCTTATTTTAGATAAATAATCTTCTCTTAAAAGCATTTTTTCACCTCTGATTACATTATATATCATTTTTATATTTTTGTAAAGTTATTACTATTAATCGTAATAACTTTTAATTTTCTAAAATTATTACGTCGATAATATGATGTGCAAAATATTATAATTTATATCATATAGATTTTAATTAGATTTTAAAAATAGGAATAAATATAAAGTATAATCTTTTTATAACTATCATTATTCTAACTTTCCAATTTATCTTTTATTTCATAATACTTGGCATAAAAATTACATAATCGTTACTCATATTGATTTCTTTTTTTTCAAATAATCTTCTTAATTACTTACGATTTTTTGTAATTCGTCTTTCTCTAATTCTTTTATAAATTTTTCTGGAGTTGGTAAAGTTTCTGGCATATTACCGCCAAGTTCTTCAATTGCTCTTCTAACAGTTTTACCTACATTATAGTGAGTTAAACAAGCATCATCTTCATTATCTATATTATCTTTTTTTAGTTTATCTTCTGTTTGTGTAATACGGAATAAATTTGCACCTAATTCCTCACTTTCCATATAATCAAAAATATCCTCATTTTCTTTTATATTTTTACGTTTGGCTATTTGTTTAGCTGTTTCTCCATTGTAAAACCCTTTATATCCATAATTATTAAACTTGCCAAAATTTTCTACACCGGATTCTTTAGCTGTTTTAAATAAATATTTATTTTTATTATTAACAAGAATTCTAGTATATAATCTTTTTTCATCTTCAGTTAGCTTTGAATATTCTAACTCAGTAATTTCCTGTTTTCTAGTTTGTATTGCAAAGTACGTTTGTCCAAAAGCTACTGACTTTTTTCTAGGATCTGCATTTTGAACTATTAAATAACATGCATAACGAGATAAATGATAATCAATTACGTTTTGAATATTCCCTTTACCACCAACTATCGGTTTCCTGAACTCAGGAAAGTGATCTAAAACATTGTTATTACTAGTTTCGCAAGCAATCTTTGCACGCTTTATAACTTTATGAAAATCTCCCCATTTACTATATTCTAGTAAAGGCATTAATTCTCTTGCTTCCTAAAATTCATTTCCATATTCATCAATATGTTTTATGCTTTCAAAAGTTTTTTAGTATATTCTTTTATATTATACATTTTTTTAGCCCTCTTGTTATATATTATATCAAACATTTGTTCTCGTAACAATTGCTTTTACTATTTTGAAAAATTATCAATACCAATTTTTTACTTTTCATTTTAATATTATATCAAAAATTTAATAATATTCTATTTTCAATCTATTTAAATAAAGCATAATAAAAGATCAAAATTAAATTTTGATCTCAATTTAAATTCATCAACTTTTAATTAGGTAATATTAACTTTTGACCAACACTTAATAAATTAGATGACAATTTATTAAGCTTTTTTATTTCGTCTACTGTTGTATTATTTCGTTTAGCAATAGAATATAAACTATCCCCGCTTTTTACAGTATAATAATTTTCATACGTTGGAGCTGTTAATAATAATTTTTGACCTATACTTAGTGTATTTGATGTCAAATTATTAAGTTTTTTTACCTCATTTACTGTTGTTCCATTTTTAACAGCAATAGAGTATAAGCTGTCTCCACTCTTTACAATATAATAATTATCATCTTCTTTAGTTGAAGTTGAAGGCAAAATTAATTTCTGACCTATGCTTAATGTATTAGATGTTAAATTATTAAGTTTCTTTATTTCATTTACTGTAGTATTATTCTTAGCAGCAATAGAATACAAACTATCACCACTTTTTACAATATAGAAATCACTTACTTCAGTAACTGTAGAACCAGGTAAAATAATTTTTTGACCAACACTCAAATTGTTAGATGTTAAATCATTTAATTCTTTTATTTTTGTAACTGTTGTGTTATTTTTTGAGGCAATAGAATATAAAGTATCACCCTTTTTTACAACATAATATTCAGAAGGACCTTTATCATAAGGAATATCTAAATATTCAGTTAATGCTTTAACAACCGCTTCAGCATATTTTAAAGAATCATTTTTTAATTGACTAACATCATCACCTGTTGAATCAAGAAAACCATATTCAACTATAACTGGTTGTGTTTTACCAGTTTCTCTATGAATAAAATAATAATCTTTAGCTGTATTACTTGGAAGTCTTCGTTGATAAACTTTTCGAGCATTTTGACCTGCTTTTTCTATTTCTTTTAAAATTAGATTGGGTAATACATCATCGTTACGAAGGGCATATATTACTTCAGCACCATCGCCACCTCCTGCATTTATGTGATTAGATAAAACTATTACATCTTTATTATCACCAAATGCATTTAATATTCTATTAACACGAGCTTTTGGTTCAATAGTTTCATCAACAGTTCGAGTTATATATACAGGAACACCCAATTCTCTCAATCTATCATAAATATATTTGGAAATTTCTAAAGTCAAATTTTTTTCAGTTATACCATTACCAACAGCACCCGAATCGTCTCCTCCATGTCCAGCATCTATAACAACTTTTTTATTTGCTCTTTCATTCATAATTAATCACCTATTTTAATGTATGAAAAAATACATTTTTTGTTAATAATAAACAAAGAATAAACATTTCCACACAACAAAAAACATTAAAAACCCAGTTTTAACGTTTTTTTATAAATTCAAATTAAATTACCAAATAAATACTCTATCTAACATATTTTTCAGTTTCAATATCATCACAATCTTCTAAACGACTAATTCTCCAAGGTTGTTTAATTTTCTTCATAGCATTATTATATAAAATCCAAGAATAATTACGACTAATACCAAGCATTCTTGCAATTTCACTCAAATTTCTAGAAACGCCATCATCAAAACCAAATCTTAATCGTATTACTTTTTCTTCCTTCGGTTCTAATATTCCTAACAACTCATCAAATACCTTTCGATTAACAAGATTCAAAGCTTCAGCAGCATAATCATGAGGATCTAATAACTGATCACTAGCAAGCATTTCTTCCTCATCAATACTTGCATCTCCCATAACTAATGACAAAATTCTTCTCTTAGCATAAGCAATACTTTCTTCACTACTCCCAATCTTACGCGTATTAACAAGCAAATCAACAATATCATCGACTAATTCCAAGTTTTCACTTATTTTTTCCCCAAATCCATATTCGACAGCTTTCTTAGCATTCAAATAATTTCTATAAAATTCACTGTTTTTACAATTCAATATTTCAAGAATTCCTTTCATAATATATCCTCTAATATAAGCTATAGCATAAGTTGAAAAAGTACAATTATAACTAAAATCAAATTTCTCTAAAGCTACCATAAGACCTTCATATCCATAACTTTCTAGTTCATATAAATCAATTCCCGTATAAGCAGCATATTTATAAGCAACAAAATTTACTAAATGCATATTATCTTTTATAATTTCTTCACGCAAAATAGAATCATAAGTGTCTTGATAAAGTTGTATTTTTTTCAAAGTCTCAGTTGAAGAAACTTTTAGTAATGAAAAACTTTTATATGTATTTATATAATCATAATTTTCAAATTCACCTTCAACGGATATATCTTTACCGCCAACATAAATATTTTTATCTTTTAAATAATTCATCACATATTGAAACTCTGCTTCACTTAACATTAAACCTAAAATATGATTTAAGGCTATAGATAAAACATATTCACGTTCTCCTTTAGCATTCTTTCTTCGCTTCATTAAAACATAATTAGGTATAAACTTATTTTCTAAATATTCATCTAAAGCAGTATAATCTTCATATATTTTTTCGCCAGCTGCAGAATAATCAATCTTAGCAATTACAGCCTTATCAAATTCCTGCAGACCATTAGCTTCCACCATACCATAATTATTATTTTTAACTAAAGACTCTTTCTTCAATTTAATAACTTTTTTATCAACTATTCTAATTTTTAACTTTTTCATAATATTTAAAAGCAAATTTTTATCAGAATGGAAAATTTTTAATTTATCTAAATTTTCTTTAAATACTTTTTTATTACCATTTTCTTCATAAATTATCCTCTTAAGATATTTATCAAATACTTGCAATTCTCTTTCATTTAACATATCAATCTCGCCCTTCTAACAATTAAATTATTTAAATTCAAATAATAAAATATAGTTTACTAATTGTCAACTATATTTTAACATATAATTAATTTGAAACCCAATACTTATTTAATAAAAAGCAAATAAAAAAACATAATCCAAATAACATTAGATTATGTTTAAATACCATTACATATATAAATAATATATTCAAAACTATAATAGTTTTTTACAATTAGAATAAGATCACCATCATAATTAATATTTTTAACATTTTTAACTCTTTTAACACTATCAATTTTATATGTAAAAACTTGACCTAACATATTAGTAAAAGTAACTTTAGATAGATCATTCATTTCTTTATACATTATAAAACTACTTTTAAAATTATTACCTTTTATAATAAAATTAGAATCATCACTTTTACAATTAATATCTAAACTTTTACATTGAGATTTAATTGGTAATAAATAATTATCAATATTTAATATACCAATATAATCATTTCCATTAATATCCATATTATATAAATCAAAATCAACAATTAAACTTTCAACCGGTTCGGGAATAATCTCTTCTATATCATGAATAACTTTATTATTTTTATTATAATCAATATTAATTTTAACTATAAAAGAAATAAATAATAAAACAAAAAGAAAAAGCAGAAAAAGGATAAACTTTTTCATTAGTTATCCTTTCTTTTATTTAACAAGTATAATCCTGATAGAGTAATTCCTAATATAGAAACTATACCAACACAAAAGTAAACCATAATATTATCACCAGTCTGTGGATTATCAAAACGCGTATTAACAATTACAAAAGTTGTGTCTTTTAAAGTGATCGAAACAATATATTTACCAGAAACATTTCTTTCAATAACATTCCATTCACTTTTTCCATCAGAGGTCCATTTATAAGTCCAATTATTATCACGTGAAAGTGTAACTTTCTCAAATAATTCACCATCTTTATAAATTTCAACTTCTACACTCTGAGGACGATCCTCGCCATTATCTTTCCATTCTTTGATAACCGAATAAGCTTCTTTAGGAGTATATATAGTTCCTTTAGGATAAGCAACCATATCATAACTCCATTTACCATCTTCAGTAACCGTAGGAGCATTTACTAAAAATGAATTAAAATTTAAAGTATATTCATCAGTATCTACTTTACTACTTCTTACTAAATATAAGCCTGGTGTTAAATCTTTAATATTAACTAAATTATTTTTTAAATAATATGTTCCATCTGGATTAATATTATTAGCAACAATATAATTTTCTAAAGTTTCTTTTAATATGTCATATTCATTATCAGTTTTTAAACCATTAATTTTAACACTTAAGCCTGCAAAATTAGGAGTAAATTTATAATTTAATTTAGAATCAATTGTTGCAACACGATAAAGTTTAATTTCTAGATTATCAAACTTTAAATTATTATAATTATATTCTAATGTTAAAGAAGAATTTTTATTTAAATCAATCTTTTCTTTAGGTACAACTATAGCTTTTATTGGTGCAACAAAGGTCATCAAAATAATAATTAAATTAAGCAAAATCTTTTTCATATTTCCTCCTTATTAGGAACTTTTTTAATCGGTTTAAACATTACAATCATTATCAAAATTAATAAGATTGGTAACGCAATCGCAAAAGTTACAATTAAATTGTCTATTTGATAAGCTTCAGCTATAATAACTTTTTTAAGATCTTTAACATTTTCTATTCGTGTACCTCTAACTAGTAAACGATGAGAATTAATGCCATAAGGAGTACATGTAAGGAGTGTTACATAGTCTTCCCCTTCAACAATCTTTAAATCAGTTATATCATTTGGTTTAACAATTGTTATTTTATCTACTTGATATGTTAATTTTCGATCTAGAACTGTGATAACAAAAGTATCACCAACTTCTAATTTGTTTAAATCAGAAAATAATTTAGCTGTTGGTAAACCACGATGTGCTGAAAGTACACTATGAGTACTAGTTCCACCAACCGGTAAACTAGAACCTTCTAGATGCCCAACTTTACTATTTAAAACAATATCACTTGTTCCATGGTAAATTGGAATTTCAACTTTAATCTTTGGTATTGAAATATACCCCATCATTCCCATACCATCAACATTAATTAATTTCTCGTAATCAGATAATTTTTTATAATCGGTTAAAGGGGATTTCATTTTACTTAGAGCTTGATTATAAACATTAGCTTTCTCAAAGTCCAAAGTATAGTCTTTTTCTTCAGTAAGCAAACTATCATAATCAACTATCGCTTTTGATTGTCTTGAAGAATTGTAATACTCACTTATTGTTGGATAAAACAATACAAGTAATCCAATAAAGAAAGTTATCAAAAGAATTAATGTAATCTTTTTCCCCTTCACCTTTATCACCTAAATCTCGTTAAATAAGTTATTTAAATGTTTTCGTTAGCCATTCTCTTATTTGTTACAAGAACTACAGCTGCCATTAAAGCTACTAAAGAACCAATTGCAATAAATAGTGTAGTACCTAAACCACCTGTTGTTGGTAAAACTGTACCATTGTAGTTGATAACATGAACGCCACCACTACCTTCTACATATACTGTTTTGTCATTTTCATTTACTTCTGTTGTAGCTTTATTATCTGCATTTTCAACTTTAACTTCAACACGTGATGCTAATTTATTATAACCTTCTGGTTGTTTTGTTTCTTCTAAATAATAAGTACCATTACCTAAACCAAAAATTGTAGCTTTACCATCTGTAACTGTTATTGCTACAGCTGCGCCTTTTTCAGCTTCAGTAGCAACACGATAAATATGATTTGCTTCATTAATTAAAATAACTTTAATTTCATTTCCACCAGTTGCTGCATCATATAATTTAAATTCAGCACCATCTAATAAAACATTACTTGAATCAGTTTTAATTAAATCAAATTCATATGTATATGTTTTTGTTTCTTTTTCAATTTTGTTGTTATTTCCATAAACTAATGTTGCTTTGTTATTATTAATTTTTTCAGCTTTTTCATTTAAAACAGCACTATATGTAATTGTAACTTCTGTACCTTCTGCTAATTTTGATCCATCAATAACTACTTTGAATGTGTAATCATTTGTTGCAGTTGTATCAATTGTAGCAAAATCTGTAACATTAGGAGCTGTAACACTGATAGAATTAGCTTTTAATGTTAATGATTCATCTAGTAAATCGGTTAAAGTATAAGTTTCAGCACCTTTACCAATTGTTACTACAATTTTATATTCAATAGTGTCACCTATTGAAGCAGTGTTTGATTCACCATAACTACCAGAATCAGTTTTTACTTCTTTTTTCATATCACCAGCTGTATTTTTTTCATGAATAGTTACTTCTTTTGCAGTTGTTGTTAAACCACATAAAGCACCTAATGAAGAATCAACTAAATAATAACCTAAATTTAAACCTGTAAATTCTACAGTTGTACTATTTCCTGATTCTTTTGTTGCTGTTGCAGTAATATTGTTAGCTTCATCTTTGGCATAAGCTAAAGCTTTAGCTGCAAATTCTGCTGCTCCTGCTTCATTATCTTTTCCAGGAACCCAAGTTACATAACCTTGAGCATCAACATTAACATATACTCCTTTAATTCCAGTTGAGTTAATGAATGTTTCCCAAGCATCTGTTGCTTTATAAGCATATGCTCCTTTACTAGAATCAAATGATTCTAACTTAAGAACTTCATAAATTTTGTACACTTGATTTTCTTTTGCAGGATCAATAGTAATCTTACCATCGTTTGTATTGTAAGACTTTTCTGCATTTACCATTGTTGGTATCATACCTAATACCATCGCTAATACTAATAAAATATTAACTAACTTTTTCATCTTTTCTCTCCTATCTAATTTCATAACCATTACCCCCTGAAGCCACTCCTTACTTCTTTTTTCTTAGTAAATAGTTATATTTATATACAAACGGCACTAGCATTAAACTAATTCCCGTAAGTATCCACATCAATTTCCCTGGACCTCCCGTTTCTGGAAGAATAACTCCAGGAGTATTATATACAGTTGCTAAAATAGCATCTGTATCTACATCCTTCAATGTGAATGTACCATTAGGTATTGTTACACTACCAAGTTTTATAACGTGAGTATAACCAGGAGCCCCGATTTCTTCTATCTTAACTCTTGTACCAAACTCAATCCCCTCAAGTTTAACACTTTCGTTATGACCCAAATTAAATTTTATATAACCATCTTCAATAACAAAGTCTGAAGAATTTCTAAAACTCGTTATTGCATTGTTATTGCTATCTAAAAGTTTAATTTTAAATTTAAATTTTTCATTAGTAGGATTTTCTTCTTCTACTATCTTTTTAATAACTAAATCATTACATGTTGTTTTATTAGTAAATATAGCATAATGTGCTGATTCTGGATTACTTTCAAAACTATTAGTTTTAGTAATTGTCTCGCAGTTAGAATCTAAACCATTTAAAGTACACTTTAAAGGTTCAGCATATATACCAGAATCTACTTCTGAAACATAATAATTTGTATAGTTCGTTAATTCAAATAAAGCCTTCTCGTTAGCTTTTAATTTAAATTTACCTTCATTATCAGTTGTGTAGGCATTACTACCAATTTTATACTTGGCATTAGCATGAGGACGATTGTTAGTAACATCATATACTTGGAAAGTATACTCTTCATTATAACGATTAGGTCCTTCAAGTTGCTTTTCAACCGTTAATGTTCCCGTTGGTAATACTGGCATATTAAACTTAATACTACAATTAGATACAGCAGCACCTCTTTCTAAAAAGAAGAATTTAACTGAATGCATTGTATAATCTTTATATGTTTTACCATTCCATGAAGTACTATCAACAGCATTTGCTTTTTGATATTGCTCATAAATATTAGTAGTTGGTGCATTAATTTTATCACCATTCCAATTTAATCCTGAAGTAACTTCTCCCGTTTTAAAATTAATTTTTCCATCTACTGCCCCATGAGTACCACCTAGATCGAGAACTAAAACACCATCTATAAATACCCACACATCATCATCGCCAGAAAATTCAAAGATCATATCTTTACCATTAATCTGTCCATTTTTTGGCATATAGAAATTGAATTCCATAGTCATACCATGCCAATAATTAACATCTTTAGTTTTGTGAACATAAACTTTAGAATCATCTGTAATATTTGCATAATTAAATGGCATAAATTCGTGGCGACTCTTTTCATTGACATAACCTTCCATTACCTCATTATGTTCAACATAATTACGAACTAAAAATCTATTATTTGTTGTATCATAATCTGCGGCATTTTTAGAGCTATCATAATGATATGAGCCATCACTACTCTTTTGAAGCAACGTGTTTTTAGGACTATAAGCTTTTACTCCTTGAGTTGGATTTCCAATTGCATTAGTAGCAGAACCAAATAAATATCCCATGCTAGAGTTATTACAACCACTTGCTCCACGACAATCAAACACTGGATAACCATAGGAATCAAGTTTTCTTAAAACATGTGCACGACGTTTATATAGATCGCCACTATCAATAAAACCATCAGCATCGGTTTGATTATTTAAATAAATAGGGGTTGAAAGTTGTTGAGGATTTCTAAAAGTAAAATACTTATATAATCCATTCGCATTAACATTATTACCATTACGATCATCATTATCACCATAATAATCAAAAATACGCATTTTAATTGATGCATCACTTACAGTATTGACAACTGATAAACGATAAACAATTTTGTATTCAGTAGTATCGTTGATATGATAAACAGTATCACCATTATCCCAATAATGACCAACCCAGCCATAAGTACTAGAACTAGTTGCACTGGCATCATTACACCAAAGATCCCAACTACCAATATTTTTATTAAATTTATGCCAAGTACCATCTACTTTTACTTCTAAGTGATCAAATTCATAAATATTCCCATTAATACGATTAGTTAAATATTTAATATTAAATGCTTCAACTAAATCTTTACCTCGTGCAATACCGCCTTCTTCAGGACGTCTTCCGAATTTATAAGGATCATTAGCAAAACCACCTGGAGCAATATTTAAAGTTAAATCTTTACCAAGTCCTTTTATAACATTACCACCAGTATCATAATAGTAAAGTTTCAAATCAAAGTTTATTTGCTTTCCCTCTTTCCAAGCAAATTTACTATTAATTGTTTTTTTACCATTAACACAATCACTATCATCATCAGTACAATCAACAACTTGAGGATAATAACCATCTCTTAAATAAAACTTATATTCACTTTTTTCTTCCGTAAAAGCAGTTGGACTCAAGAGATAAAAAGTAAATACAACAATAAAACAAGAAAGAATTCCTGCAATAACATTAAAAATTCGTTTTTGTTTTTTATTAGTTTTAATTTTTTCAATAAAAGATTTCAAATCAGTCATAAAATGCCTCCTATTTATTTACCCCAAATTTAGCTAAAGGCCAAACAGTAAAAACAATCTTACCTATAATATCTTCTGACTTTATAGTTCCTATTGTCGAACTACGTGAATCAATAGATGTATCACGTTTATCACCCATAACAAAATAAGTATTCTCTGTAACTTGATAAGGATATTTCAAATCAGTTTCTCCTATGCTTTTATCAGATATATATTTTTCTTCTAAAAATTCACCATTAATAAACACATTACCAGCATCATCAATTTCGATCCATTCTCCAGGTACTGCAATAACACGTTTGACGAGAATCCGATTATTATAATAAAATGCAATTATTTCCCCACGCTTATATTCTCTTTTCTTACTGGCAACAACAATATCATCTTTGTTAAGGTTAGGATACATTGAAGTACCATAAATTTTTAAAACTGGAAATACCAACGTTGCAATTAAAACTGAAATTGCACATACAATTAATAAAATATAAATTGTACTCTTTAAAATTGTTTTATATTTTGATTTATAAATTTCACGGTTAAGTTCTTTTTGCAACTCAAAAGTTGAAGGAAGTTCTACTTTATTTTTCATTAATTAAAACTTTTTTTCTTCGAAAAATATGATTACTAAAATTATTTTTAAAATCACTTAGAACTTTTCTCATATTTTTCTTTTCAGGAATAACTACAGGTTCTTCAATCTTCTTTACAACTTTTTTTGCAACTTTCTTCTTAACACGTTTTTTTGATTTAACTTTTTTAATACACTCTTCATAATCATGTTCTAAAGCTTTAATGTTTTCAAGATACTGATTAGCAGCTTCTTGAGCACTTTCAAAAACTTTATTAATTTTTAATGAAGCCTCAGCAATGGAACCAGCCTCTTTAAGCATAATAAGTTTACTATCAATTAACTTATTTTTGCTATCAAGATCTTTTTTCAATTTATCAATTTCTTCACTTTGCAAAAGTAATAATTGTAGCAATTCTTTACGAGACATTTTCTTTAATGCTTTCTGTTCCATCATGACTACCCCCACTCAAAGTTCATAATTATCTTACAATGGTTAAAATGCATATTATGTCAAAATGTACGACTTATTATAGTTAAATTTAATTTTTTGTCAACTGAAAAGTCACCATTTTGTTAACAAACGTCAAAAAAAGATAAATTTTATCAAAAAATTAATTATTTCCAAAAAAAGTATTGACTATCAAAATTTTTCCCTTATAATAAGAAAAAAGATTTTCGTTCTAAAAAAAATTGTATTCAAAAAAAACTCTCTTTGGCTAAGTCAAAGAGAGCTTTTATTTACTATCTATTAGAATTTAATTATTTTTTAAACCCATAGCATAATCAACGGGTAAAGAAAAACAAATACCCGCACCTGGAGTTTGTAATCCACATGTGCTAACAATTTCATTCATTATATTATTTTTATCATTATCATCAGCAAGAATTAAAACAATATCTTTTTCTGGAGCAATAGAAACACCGAGAAATTTAATAATTTTTTCAGTTTCTAATCCACGACCGTTAATTGTTGTTCCACCCTGAGCTCCAACTTTTTTAGCAGCATTCATAATAATTTCTGCATAACCCTCATTCGCGATCGTAACTATTAAATGTTTATTTAAACTATCCATTTCAATATCCTCCATCTTTTCACGATAACTATCTTGCATATATTTAGTTGAACTTGATAAAGGAATTGTAAAACTAATTCCATTACCAGGTAATTGCATTTGCATTTTAGCATCCATATCTTTTAAAACATGTTTAGCTTTAATCTTAGGCATAACAGCAAATATTAAAACTCTACTAATTTCATTTAAACCAAAATATTCTAACAAACTAGAAGAAGCAGTACCAGTGCCATAAGTTAAAGCTTGAAATTTAACTTTATTACTATTCAAAATATTTAAATATTTTTTTTCTTTATCTTTACCAGCTATAGTAATTAATAAACTTAAATTATTCATATTGACACTTCCAATCATAATCAACAATAGTTTCATCAATAACTACATGTTTCTGTTTTACTTTAGATTTTATTTTAAAGATCAAACCTAATATTTGAATTGTAAGTAAAGGAGAAATTGCAACAAAAGCAACTACTCCAAAAGCATCTGTTAAAATATTTCCATTATGAGCATAACAAATTCCTATAACTAAAGGAAGTAAAAAAGAAGTTGTCATTGGACCAGAAACAGCTCCACCCGAATCAAAAGCTACCATTGTAAATAATTCCGGCGTAAAAAGCATTAAAACAATAGCTAGACTATAACTAATTAACAAAAAGTAAGTAATCGGAGTTCCTGTTAAAACACGAATCATTGCCAAGCTAATAGCTAAAGCAACACCTAAAGCAATTGTATTATTCAAAACTTTTTTACTCATAGAACCTTGAGTAATTTTTTCAATCTCTGCTGTCAATACAGCTACTGCCGGTTCCGCTTTAACAATTAATAAACCAACAATTATACCAAGAGGAATTAAAAGAAAACGATAACTAGTATACATACGAATACCTATTAAATAAGCATTAGGCATAAAACCAACATTAACACCTATAAAAAATAAAGTTAAACCAATGAATGTTGCTAAGATTCCAATAAATATTTTAGATAACTTTCGTCCCTTAACACTTTTAGTAATCGCATTAAAAATTAGAAAAACTAAAACAATAGGTATCAATGAAAGTGCTACTTCTTCCATTACTGGTAATATATCTTTAGTAAAAGTTGAAAATAAAGAAGAAAAAGTATTTAATTCATTACTAGGAACATAAGTATAATCCATTTTACCTTTCATAATTAATCCTAAAATTAAAACAATTAAAATAGGTCCGATCGAACATAGAGCAACTAAACCAAAACTATTATCTTTAGCTGACTTATGCGAACTACCTTTTGATAAACCTAAACCAAGAGCAATTATAAAAGGAACAGAAATAGGTCCCGTAGTAACCCCACCAGAATCAAAAGCAATTGGAACCATATTAGGATCAACAATAAGCATTAAAATTAAAGCAATTACATAAAAAATTATCATAATCCATTTTAGGCTCCATTGATAAATAATCCGCATCGCTGCTAAAGCTAAAAATAACCCAACACCTACACCTACCGATATAATAAGTGTCCAATTATTTATAGCTGTCATTTGATCAGCAAGAACTTTTAAATCCGGTTCTGCAACTGTAATAATAATTCCAACAATAAAAGTAACAACAGCAATTAGCCAAGGTTTCTTACTTTTAATAAGTCTTGATCCCATAATTGAACCAATTTCAATCATCGAAATTTCGGCTCCAAAACTAAATAAACAAATCCCTATAATTAGTAAAAGAGAACTAATTATAATTGAAAATATTGTCACAACATTAAAATCCAAAATTAAAGAAACAACAATCATTATTAAACTTACAGGTAAAATTGAAAAAACTGCTTCTTTTAATTTTGTTATTATTCCATTTTTCATAGCCTTCACCATTGTAATTATAACATATTTACTATTAAAAAAAGCGGTTAATCCGCTTTTTTATCTAATTTTACAGTTGTTTCTAATATTTTGTTATTACGATAATATTTAATTTTTATTGTATCCCCAATGTTATATTTATATAATGCATAACGTAAATGGGCAGAATCATCAACTTTAGTACCATCTAATTCAATTATAATGTCACCCTTTTGAAGACCAGCATCACTTGCAGGATAATTCTTTTGAACATTAACAACAACAGCACCATATTCAACATCAGAGTTAACAATAATACCATAACGGTATAACTGCCATGTGTTACTTATATCAGACATTGTAATACCAAGAACAGGTCTTTCAATTGTTTCACCTTTTTCTAGGCGATCAACGTATGACATAACAGTATTAATAGGGATTGAGAATCCCATTCCTTCAATATTGGTTGTTGCAATTTTCATTGAGTTAACACCAATAACTTCACCATTAATATTAACTAAAGGACCACCACTATTACCTTCATTAATAGCAGCATCGGTTTGAATTACTTCAAGTAAACTATTTGAAGAACCAACCATACGATTTTTTCCAGAAATAATACCTTTAGTAACTGTACCAAAATATTGTTCTCCAAGTGGTGAACCAACTGTGAAAATTGTATCACCAATTTCTATTTTAGAACTATCACCAATTTCAGCAATTTTGTTTACATTACTAGCATCAGTTTTTAAAACTGCAATATCAGCATATTCATCGCTACCAAGCACTGTAGCATCATAAGTTTCTCCACTAGCATTAACAATTTTTACTGTTTTAGCTCCACTTATTACATGTTCATTAGTTATAATATATGCATTTTTACTGTCTTTTTTATAAGCGAAACCTGAACCAGTTGAAGTTCCACTACTAGTAGTTGCACTTATTAAAAACACAGCATCATATATTTTATCAACTGAAGATTTAATTGTATCTGTTTCTGTTATCGTTACACATTTTTCACTACGATTAACCACTACGGTTTCATTTGGTACAAATTTATATACACAAACTGTCCCCGCAATGCCTACAAAAAATGCTAATATTATCCAAACTGTATTTACTATTTTTCCTCTCATTTCATCACCATCTCCTATATTAAAACACATAACCTTCACATAATTATGGGATTTTTGTGTTAAATTTTGGATATTTCAAACCAGTTATCTGGAAATCCAATACGATTCAAAATACTATTTAAAGGAACAGTATTAACACGACTATCTAATAAATTAATCTCATATTCTAATTCTCTTAAGAAATCAATAAATTCATCTTTTTCTAACATTTGTTTTAAAATAATAACCATCGCGAATAAATCATTTTTACCAAATTTATAAATTCCTTCTTCATCTTTAGGAATATCTAATTTGTAATGAAATTCTGTATCACTTATCAATCTTTGAGTACGATGATCATACAAAATATCTTCATGAGCACAAATATTTCTAAAATTGGATAAAAGATTCAAATATGTACCCATTTCTTCTGTATCAATTTCATAAAAGTTAGAAATAGCTTCTTTATCTTCATTTTTCAAAATCAAATACAATTCTGATATTAACCCAAATGATAAAACTTTTACTAAAATCCACATCGGAATATAACCATAATTAAACATATAATGTTGAGTTGCTGTATGTTGCTTACCATTAACACGTATCTGACGTTTCATTTTACCCAAAACATCATAAACTTGTTTTTCACGCATTGGATCTTTTGTAAAATTATCCGGATTTAAATAATCTTTTTCTTTAAAACCATATTTTTTACTCAATTGATAACTCATTATTGATTTAATATTGTTTTCAACAATTAAAATATTTTTAAACATTAAATTTCTAATATGTCGATCAAAAAGAAAAACTGAATAAAGTTCATCAAAAGTTGTACCATCATTAAATTTTTTTTCTTTATATTTAGTCATAAATAAATAACGATAACCACTTAAAAAAAAGTAATTTTCTTTAAAAAGAACTTTTTTAGCAAAGTCAATATCATTAATAACTAACCCTTTTTCTTTTAAAATATTAATTTGTTGATCAAGAGTTTTAAAAGTCTTTTCTCTCATATGATTCACCATTATAAATTATAACACACTTTTCAATTTATTTGTCGTTTTAAAAAAAATTTTACATCAATACGAAACAAAATATAAATTTAAACCATCAATTATTACCTCAGCCAATTTATCTTGATAATCAGAAGATAATAATTTATTACGATCAGAACTATTACTTAAAAAACCGGCCTCTATTAAAATTCCTGGTTTAGTTACCCGATCATACATATACATATTTTTTATTTCTTTAAATTCACGATTACTATTTAATTTATCTTTAAAAACACTTTGCATTTTTGAAGCTAAAAGCTTATTTTTACTATTTTTTAAAGTATAAAATACCTGAGCTCCACTCCATTTATTAGAAGGATAACTATTTAAATGAATTGAAATATAAAGAGAGGCATCAGATTTATTAATTAAATAAGCGCGATTACCGAGATCACTACGCTTACGCATTTTAGCATTTTTATTAGCTAAATCAGAATCACTATCGCGAGTTAAATAAACTACAGCTCCTCTTTTTTCTAAAGCATCCCTTAGTTTTAAAACAATTGATAAATTTATATCTTTTTCTTCAATATCTTTATAAACCGCACCCGGATCAATTCCACCATGTCCAGCATCTAAGTAAATAATTTTACCTACTAAAGGCATATCTAAAGATACTTTATAAGTTTTAAAAGAAGTTAAAATATAAAAAAACAATAAAATTAATAAAATCCAATAAATTTTTTTCATAGTTAATTCTATTCAATTAAAATAAATTTTTGCCAATCTAAACTATCATCGTAGCAAAATCTTTAATAAAACATATATTAATTTAGAGGCGAACTTATGAGTTATTTTTATAATTTAAACCCTATCATTCAAACAATAATAGCAGCAACTTTCACTTGGAGTATTACAGCATTAGGTGCAGCCCTTGTTTTCTTTTTTAAAAAACCAAATAAAACCATGATGGATGCTATGTTAGGATTTGCTGCCGGTGTCATGATTGCAGCAACATTTTGGTCTTTACTAAATCCAGCATTAGAAATGGCATCTAAATTAGAAATGAATAGCTGTCTTATAGTAACTATCGGCTTTTTAACGGGAGGATTATTTCTATTTTTAGGTGATCGTATTTACAATCACTTTAACAATAATGAAATAAAAAAAAGATGCTTCATGTTAATTCTTTCAATAACCTTACATAATATTCCTGAAGGATTAGCAATAGGAGTAGCATTTGGATCTGTTTTGTATGGCTTAGAAGGAGCAACGAGTGCATCTGCTTTATTACTAGCTTTAGGAATAGGTATTCAAAACTTTCCTGAAGGAACAGCAGTCAGTTTACCACTAAAACGTGATGGGTATTCAAATAAAAAAGCCTTTTTTATCGGTCAGTTAAGTGGAATAGTTGAACCAATTGCTGCAATATTAGGTTGCATTTTAGTTCAAAAAATTCAAACAATTTTACCATTTGTTCTAGCCTTTGCTGGCGGAGCCATGATCTATGTTGTTGTTCAAGAATTAATTCCTGAAAGTCAAACTAACGAAAAAAAAGACCTAATGGCCTTATTTACTTTAATAGGATTTTCTATAATGATGATTTTAGATGTTGTTCTTGGTTAAAATTAGAAAAAGGTGTTACTTTAGGTAATGGCAAACTAAAGCAAATATTCTCTTTAGTTATAGGATGTGGAAATGTTAATTGATAGGAATACAAAGCTATTTGTTCACCAACAATAGCTTTTTTATTATACTTTTGATCCCCAAAAAGTGGATAACCTCTACTAGCAAACTGTACACGAATTTGATGAGAACGTCCTGTTTGTAACGAAATATCAACTAATGTCATATTATTTTTCACATCAAGAACTTCATAATTCAAACAAGCATATTTACCATTCTTATCTACTTTTACCATATTAGTTTTAGAATCTTTTAACAAATAATCTTCTAATTTCCCACTATTTAACAAACTTCCACAAAGAACAGCATAATACTTCTTTTTAAATAAACCTTTTCTTAAAGAATCACTTAAACGACTAGCAGCTTTACTAGTTTTAGCAAAAACCATTACACCACCAACCGGGCGATCTAATCTATGAATAAGTCCCAAATAAACATTTCCAGGTTTATTATATTTTTCCTTCAAATAATTTTTAATTATAGTTAACAAATCAAGATCTTTGCTTGAATCTTCACATACTGGAATATTTACAGGTTTCTCAACAACAATAATATGATTATCTTCATATAAAACATTAATCATTTGACCAACGTCCATAAATTCCACAAGGTAAAACTAATGAATTATCAGTTACAGGAAGACCTATTTCTCCAGATTCAACTTTTCCACCAAACTTAGGCTCTAAAGTTGTTTTTAAAATATTATAAAGAACAATATTAGAAATTCCTGTTGTATAAGCATTTATAAGGAAAAATAAAGGTTTATCACTTAAAATATCCATACAAGCATTTATTAAAACATCTAAATTTTTCTCAAATTTCCACATTTCCCCATTAGGTCCACGACCATAACTAGGAGGATCCATAATGATAACATCATACTTATTTCCACGTCTTGCTTCACGCAAAACAAATTTTAAACAATCATCAACAATAAATCGAATATTAGCATTATCTAGACCACATAAATGCATATTTTCTTTGGCCCATTCATTCATACCTTTACTAGCATCAACATGAACAACTGAAGCCCCTGCACTAGCAGCTGCCATTGTAGCCCCACCAGTATAAGCAAACAAATTAAGAACTTTAATAGGACGACCTGCATTTTTGATTTTCTCTATAGAATATTCCCAGTTAACAGCTTGCTCTGGAAACAAACCTGTATGTTTAAAATTAGTTGGACTAACTTTAAATGTTAAGTTTTTAAATTTAATAGTCCAATAATCTGGCAATTTCTTTTTAAAATCCCAGTAACCACCGCCCTTATCACTGCGATGATAAAAAGCATCAGGATTTTTCCACATGTCATTATAAGCAACCAACCACATGGCTTGAGGATCGGGTCTTCTTAATATTACATTACCCCAACGTTCTAATTTTTCACCATTACCAGCACTTATACACTCATAATCGTGCCATTCATTACTTAATTTCATAAATCACTCTACCTTTTTTATTGCTGATTTAATTATTTCAATCGAATTTTCCAATTTTTCACGTTCACGATCATTCAAATCAACATTCATTTTTCTATACGCCCCATTTTTATTAATAATAGTTGGCATTCCAATATATAAATCATTCTTTTTATCATAACTAGAAACAGTTATAATTGTATTTTCATTATTTAAAATAGCATTAGTAATACGTGTTAAACACATCGCGATGCCATAATAAGTAGCTCCTTTAAGATTAATAATTTGATAAGCAGCATTTTTAACATCATCTTCAACTCGATTCATTTCTTCAGAAGTCAAATAATCAGTAATTTTTTCACTACCAATAAGACTAGAACTCCACAAAGCAAACTCTGAATCACCATGCTCACCAATTATATAAGCATGAATATTCTTAGGATTAACATGAGCTTTCTCACTAAGCAAATAACGAAGACGTGCTGTATCCAAACTAGTACCAGAACCAATAACACGATTATATGGCAGTCCCGAATATTTATATGTCAAATATGTCATTATATCAAGAGGATTAGTAGCAACCAAAAAAATTCCATTAAAACCGCTAGCCATTACTTGATCAATTATAGTTTTAAATATTTTAGCATTTTTTTTAATTAAATCCATTCGCGTTTCACTAGGCTTTTGATTAGCACCTGCTGCAATCACAATCAAACGAGCATTTTTACAATCAGCATACGTGCCCACACGAATATCAATTTTTGAAGGTGAAAAAGCTAAACAATGATTTAAATCCATCGCCTCACCAATAATTTTATCCTCATTAATATCAATTAAAACCAATTCATTTACACTTGTTTTCTGATTTAAAAGTGAAAAAGCATAACTCATTCCCACATTTCCACAACCAATTACAACAACTTTATTCATATATAACCTCCTTCATCATTATAGCACATCAAAAGTAAAATAATAAAATTTAATGTTTTTATTGACAATTAATAAACCATATAATCTTGAGTTTGACAGTTGCACTATAAAAAATCCTCGCAAACCCTTATAATTACTGGGGTTGAGAGGATTTAT